>JBFLXE010000220.1:0-1502 GCA_040757455.1 Nitrospirota bacterium | reverse complement strand
TTATAAAAATGCTTATTTTCTGTGAGATAATTATGTAATGTAACTGCTGCTTTCATATCGTTTGCTTTTATTCTTTTTTGCGTTGTCCCTTATTCCTAAAAATATTGTCTGTTATTGAACAGCCTTACTATATTTTAGAGTAAAGGATATTTCTCAAAAAAGCAAACAAAAGGATGGAAAAATACACTTAATTTCTTATGATGAATTAATTTATTTCGACTTTTCCGGGGCTTCCCACATCGCCTTCAACAGCATAGTGATAGGTATGGAATAATCCTATGACCCATAAGTTTGTCATAAGATGCCGGGATATGGCGGAAGTTGAAAAGACCGATTTTTCCCTGGACAGTGATAGATAGAGAACTATCTGATCTGCAATATGCGGCTCCAGGGCAGAACCTGTGGAATAGTATCTGAAAAAATCGGCCGCAACTTCATCGCCCACTGTTTCTGCCCTTTTCCCTCGCTCACCGAGGGAGGTAAATCCTGCAACGGCGTTTTCGAAGTCTGATTGCAGATATGTGAAGGTTCCCTGTCCGGGCGTCGGCACATTAAGCAGCTCTATCTCGACAGGATATCCTGAATCCATGCCAGATTTAATCTTTTCGATCATAGAATTCTTCTGTCTTTCGGCAATCGAGAGTGGCAGATTTCCGACCCCCGAGCAGCCCTTCAGAGCCAGAAGCCTGCCTCTTTCAAGGATTTTCAATGATCGAATATCTTTTGTAGGATATATATATGCTCTTATTTTTCCTCCTCCTTTTGGATAAAAGCCGTATGATTCGATAACAAATTCGATCTTTATCCCTATTTCTTTCAGGAAGTGAGAAAATACCCCTGCCAGATAATCGTAAGACGGACTGAAAGGTACATGCGTTCCGCCCTTGAGAGTTACTGATGTTTTTTGATGAGGTTCCTCCTGACGGCTCTCTTCCCTATCGACGGACAAGGGATTACCTAAAAAAACAAGCGAAGGAATCAGCGTCTGGAGAACAAGAGAGGTGGAACCAGCAGTTCCAATATCGAAAAAGAAATCTCCACCCTTCACTTCTCCAGGAGAAAAGACGAGTTCTGCCGATCCGGCATAATCGCCTGTAACATCCGCGGCAGAGATCATTTGCGCGGCCCTGACGGCTGTCAGATGCTGGGGCATGAGTCCGGGCTTTTTTCTGCCTTTTCTGATATTGAAGATCCTGAAAGGCTTTTTAAAGAGACAGGAAAGGCTCAAGGCAGTCCTCAATATCTGACCACCACCTTCTCCATAGCTTCCATCTATCTCGATCATGGAATGTTCGTTCTAAAAAGGAATTCGGGAATCCTACTAACCAGATTAGCACAATTAACACCCTCATTCCATGCTCCTTCAAATCCCCCTTTACTAACCCACATTATTCATAAATTTTTCATACATGAGGATTTTAAAGATTTTTGGAGTCGATCGGAGCCAATGGAAGACGAATACGCTGCAGTTTTATACCGAGTCACGCTCTGATTTTACAAAA
>JBFLXE010000219.1:0-1502 GCA_040757455.1 Nitrospirota bacterium | reverse complement strand
TACACTCTGTCATATAGCCAACCATCCTTTCTTTGGTTTTGAGCCTTTGCAAACTTAATAATACCAAAGCTCTCAGGATTGTTGGCTATTTTTTTCAGCAGAATTTATGAATTATCTGGGCTAAAGACATAGATGATCCAATCATAGAAAAAGTTGATCCCGATGCAACCCCTATTATGTGGTTTGCCCTTTCAGGAGAAAAATCTGTAAGAGAGCTTTCCACCTTTGCAGACGAGGTGTTAAAGGAGCAATTCCAGAGGATTAACGGCGTAGGCGCTATAAGGCTTGGTGGCTTAAGGCTTAGGCAAGTGAGGCTCTGGCTTGACAGAGAAAGACTGATTGCTTACGGGATAACTGCCCATGACGTGATGAATGCCCTTGGAAGACAGAATATCGAGATGCCCGGCGGAAGAATTGAAAGCGACACGAAAGAATACACAATAAAAATAAAAGGTGAATTCCCTCAAGTCCAGGATTTCAATGATCTTATCATTACGTATTCTAACGGTTCTCCTGTCAGGCTGAGAGATGTAGGAAGCGCAGAGGATGCAATGGAGGAGAAACGCTCTATCGCAAGGTTTAACGGTCTTCCCGCAGTCGGTTTAGGCATACAGAAACAGTCCGGTACTAACACCGTAGAAGTAATAAACCGGATTAAAAAAGAGCTTGTTAATATAAGAAATACATTGCCTCCCGGTATGAAGATCGATATATCATTTGACCAGTCCGATTTTATCAAGAGGTCCATTAGAGAAGTGCAATACCATATGATCTATGGCGGATTCCTGGCTATCTTGATAGTTTTTCTTTTCTTACAAAATCTGAGAACTACACTGATAAGCGCAATTGCTATACCCACGTCAGTCATTGCAACATTCACCCTGATGAATATATTCGGATTTACGTTCAACAACCTGACCATGCTCGGCCTTTCCCTTTCCATTGGGATTCTTATTGATGATGCGATAATAGTGATAGAAAATATTCACCGCCACATACACAGGGGCATGAACCCGAAAGAGGCTTCATCATTTGCGACACGGGAGATAGGGCTTGCGGTGATGGCCACAACCCTTGCCATAGTTGCTATCTTCCTCCCCGTGGCATTTATGAAAGGAATAGTAGGAAGGTTCTTTCTTCAGTTTGCATTAACTGTTGTCTTTGCAGTCCTTGTATCTTTATTTGTATCTTTCACGCTTACTCCGATGATGGCATCAAGATACCTGAAACCAGTCACCGGTTATCAGTCATCTGTCAGCCCCCCCACCCATCCTTCCCCCTCTTTTACGTCCAAAATTTCACTCAAATTAGACATATCGTCATTGCTGTCCAAAATAATCTGAATTTATAAAATGCCCTCGCATGAAATAAGGCTTTTAGCCCACATTATTCATAAATTTTTCATACATGAGGATTTTAAAGATTTTTGGAGTCGATCGGAGCCAATGGAAGACGAATACGCTGCAGTTTTATACCGAGTCACGCTCTGATTTTACAAAATC
>JBFLXE010000218.1:0-1602 GCA_040757455.1 Nitrospirota bacterium | reverse complement strand
CAATCTGCGATGAATATTCCTCAAGGATTATTTTTGAGAATCCTGCAATACTCCTCAGGGGAGCCCTCAGGTCGTGAGAGACAGAATAAGCAAACGCCTCAAGTTCTTTGTTTGCCTGTTCTAATAAATGGGTCTTTTCATTTAACATTGCGGTCCTTGCGGCTACTTTCAGCTCCAATTCCTTACTGAATGAAGAGATTCTCTCATATAATTTTTCTAAATCATCAAGCATGGCATTTATATGCCGGGAAACCATATCCATTGCATCATTCTTTTCCGATACATCCGTTCTGATGCTCAAATCCCCATCCGAAACTTTTGACAAGATCACTGAAAGACTTTTTACCCTATCCTCAAGATATCTCCTCTGTTCTTCTTCGCGAGCTGCTGTCTCTTCAATATATCTCAACCTCTCGGCATCTAAGACCGATGTAATGTCCCGAAATATCTCTAATCCGCCAAGGAGTTTACCTGTGGCATCCCTTAAGTGACTCGTGCTTACCATTATAGGTATTGTTCTTCCTTCCCGGTTGGTGATAGTTATCCTCGTTGCCTTTATTCCCTCTCCTTTCTCAAAACACTGTTTCATAGGGCATAAGGTATCGCAGACATCGCCTTTAAGCACTTCCCTGCAAGTCATCTTTCCTTCGACATCTTCCCTGGTATAGCCCGTAATTTCTTCAAATGCCTCATTTAAATAGGTAATTATCATATTGGTATCGGTCACAAACAAAGGATCAATGATAGCTGTCCTTAAACTATTTGCATACTCAATCTGATCCTTGATGTTTTTTAGCATATAGTTAAAGGTAGTACCGAGAACTCCAATCTCATCTTCTGTCTTTACATCAACTGAAACAGACATGTCTCCCTCTGCAAACTTCTTTGCAGTTTTAGCCAAATTCTCTACAGGACGCCTTACCAGCTTAGTCAGCATGGTATAAGTTAATGCGATTATTGCAAATATGCCGAATACACTCATTAAAATGGTACGGTTTCTTACAGAAGCAATGGCCGCATAAGTTTCCCCGGCATCCATTTTTATTATCATTCCTCCGAGAATTTTTTTAGAAGAGCCGTGGCAGTGATAACAGTCCTTATGGTTTAGAATAGGATAAACATGAAGAAGGTATCTTTTAGTTGGGGTCTTATCCTCAAAAAAGGTTTGTGAGCGTTCTCCTGTTTTTAGTGCATTGTTTACTGATTGTAAAATTTTTTTGTTAAAAATATGGTTTTCTAATTTAGATTTTATCTTTTCCTTATAAGTAGCATAGGTTATATCTTGGTTAAAATCACATATAAATATCTCCAAGCCTTTCCTTTCTTCCTTCATGTCTATTAATTCTTTTTCTATAGATCCGCTATCTCCCACTGACATGGGATATTTTATGCCGGCATAGATTGTGCTTGAGAGATCTTCAGCGGATCTCTTCATCTCTGCTTTCATAATTTTGGTCTGATTGGAGGCGGTTACGTAAATTACAACGAGCATAACGAGGGTCACACTAACTGCAAGGACAGCCAGAACTGTTCTGCTTAATCTTTTTCTTATAAATCCGGGCAATCTTCTTTTGTTTTATTTTATATTATTTAAAACTCTGC
>JBFLXE010000217.1:0-1636 GCA_040757455.1 Nitrospirota bacterium | reverse complement strand
ACACTCTGTCATATAGCCAACCATCCTTTCTTTGGTTTTGAGCCTTTGCAAACTTAATAATACCAAAGCTCTCAGGATTGTTGGCTATTTTTTTCAGCAGAATTTATGAATTATCTGGGTTAGAAATATGGTAAAATTTTTTTAATGGACATACATCAGCTCAGAGTATTTGCATCAGTTTTCAAAAATAGAAGCTTTTCGCGGGCCTCCGAAGAACTCCATCTCACCCAGCCGACTATCAGTAATCATATAAAAGTACTGGAAGATGAATTTGAGTGCAAATTGTTTGACCGACTTGGACGGAGTATCATTCCAACCAGGGAAGCAGAGGCTCTTTACAGTCACTCGGCTGAGATCATAGAAAAGGCAAACGCCTTAAAGGAGATCATCGGCCAGTTTAAAAAGGAGCTTACAGGCAAATTGATTATTGGAGCCAGTACCATCCCCGGGGTCTACTTGATGCCCCGGATGATGAAGGAATTTCAGAAGAAAAATCCTTTGATCTCTTTTCAGATCTTCATATCTGATTCAAAAGGAATTGTGGACAGCATTTCAAGGCATGAACTGCTCCTGGGGATCGCGGGGGCAAAACTCGGAGACGAAAATATCAAATATATTCCATATGTAGAGGACGAACTGATCGTAGTTTCTCCCACCTCGTTGAACAGTAAAAGAAGCATGACACTGAAGGAGTTGACTGAACTACCTGTGGTCATTCGGGAGGAAGGGTCCGGCACGAGGAGAGAAACTGAACGATTCCTGGAAAGCAAGGGACTCTCATTTGATGAATTCAAGGTTTCAGGTATTTTTGGTTCGACCGACGCCATAAAACAAGCTGTAAAAGCGGGCCTGGGAGTTTCTATACTATCCAGATTTGCCGTGATGGATGAGCTTAAAAATCACACACTGGATGAGATCAAGCTTACTGATCTTAAAATGAAAAGGAAGTTCTATATTGTGACACATAGAAAGAGGACTTTACCTTTTGCCTACGGAATATTTCTGGAGCATCTTTTGGCCGAGTCAAAAAATTTGCAGTAGTAACCCTATGTTACAAGGCCGTACGCTTCAATCAACCGGAGATCATCCGGCGGCTGCCTGCCGGTTGTCGTGAGATAATCACCTGTCATTATTCCGTTAGCACCAGCCATGAATATCATGGAATTAAAATCGCCGAGAGTCTGCGGTCGTCCTCCACATATCCTGATCTCTTTATCCGGAAGAATAAGTCGGTAAAGACTAATAATCTTAAGTGCTTCGAAAGGATGAAGGAGATTTCTCGAACCGAGAGGTGTACCCTTAATAGGGATTAGAAAATTTAAGGGTATGGAATCCACACGCAGCTTCTTCAATATGAATGCCATGTCTATTCTGTCCTTCCATATCTCACCTAATCCGAATATCCCTCCCGAGCAAATGGTGAGTCCCACGGCTCTTACAGCCTCGATTGTCTTAATCTTGTCATTATATGTGTGAGTCGTACATACCTGCGGGAAGAATCTTTCAGAGGTCTCGAGGTTGTGATGAAAGCGGTCGAGACCGGCATCCCGGAGCATCGAAAGCTCCTTTCTTTTTAGGAGGCCGAGACTTGCGCATGGCAGAAGACCGAGACGTCTGATCTCGTTGATCATTTCTC
>JBFLXE010000216.1:0-1700 GCA_040757455.1 Nitrospirota bacterium | reverse complement strand
ATACACTCTGTCATATAGCCAACCATCCTTTCTTTGGTTTTGAGCCTTTGCAAACTTAATAATACCAAAGCTCTCAGGATTGTTGGCTATTTTTTTCAGCAGAATTTATGAATTATCTGGGTTAGAAGATGTACCAATGTTTAAAGCTACGCCATCAGATCGGATAGCTTTATCAGCGTCTTTTAACTTCGTCAAAGGGGAATTCCAACTCCCAATCGCCGTTGAATTCATCCATAAACTCTCTCTTTCTAAGATTAAGAGGGCACTATCACATACGCTATTTGCGATAGCTCTAACAAAGTGTTAGGCTTTAAGTGAATTAATAGCTCCCTTTACATCTCTTTGAATCAAAAAGACGTCTAATCATAATAAACACGGAGAAAGGTAAAATCCCAAAGAGGAGAGCAATACAGAGACTAATTCTTTTGTAAATGTTCCCCGATTGTTTCCTGTTCGTCTGGTTTTTCTTATCATGTTCTTTTTCTTTCGATAACATGTTAGATGATCTCCTTATAGTCTTGCCGGAACTGGATACGATTAGACACGTGCAAACCTTATACATTAATCAAATGCCATGCTTTTTCAGTTTGTAAAAATTTAAAACTCCATCACTTTAAAGGAATAGAAAAGAACCGTTTTTTCATGGTCATCATTCGGGTAATGAGAAAATTTATCAGTCCGAATCCCTGAGGTAAAATAAGAATCCTCTGCTATTTTCCACTCCTTGTTTAGATCCTCCGCGGACTTTGAGCTTTCCTTTGTAACAACCCATACTATCAATATCGCAACACTTATTATTCCAGCAGCTATCAGCGCTGCCCCCCAATCAGGGTCTCCTCCGGAATCAGCCATAGCCTCGGGGGGCACAGCAAGGATGGTGAGAAATGCAGTTAATAAAAAACCAATAATGATTTTTTTCATAATATACCTCTTGGTATAATCCTCACTTATAGAACAGGTGACGAAATTTATTCCTTTCAAGCGATGGCATCATTAGGATGGAGTGCCATCGCTTGAGCACGACGAAAGCTAACCATCTATTTTATTCTGACCATTTTGGCACGAAGATGATCCGGGACGTCTTCAAGAAGAACAATAGTAAGATTTAAGTAGTCTTTATCCAATTTGAGAGTTTTCTTTGGAGAGAGCGAGACGTTCACTTGATCTGTATCAAGCTTCCACATGCACCCTGTCGCAGGATCAACAATCAATATACCAATCAGGCCGCCAAAGATAACATTTCCGAGATACCAAGGGTTTAAACTCTTGCCGATAACAACAGTTTGTTCATCAAAACCTTCCTTTGATACACGAACCGTATACTGCTTACCTTGGAAATACCCACCTCCTGTTGCCAGAGTAATAGTGCAAGGAGTTTTAGCTTGATGGATTTTCATTCCTTTCTCATCAGTAATAATAACATCCGCCTGTTCAGGAGAACTTCTAATCGTAACCTCTCGGGACGATTTGCTGACAATGCTTGCACAGCTCGCCAAAATAAAAAAAGCTATAATCATTAATGCAATAGTTCTGACATTCATTTTTCTTCCTCCATATTTTACCTCCCAGGCATTGAAAAGCCTGTTCAATATCTCACAATCCCTTGAAAATCAAGGTTCTGTGAGTAGATATTAATTCCCTTTTACCGCAAATTCTTTTAAAATATCTCATCAATTCCACAAGGAGGCCATTGAATGAGA
>JBFLXE010000215.1:0-1717 GCA_040757455.1 Nitrospirota bacterium | reverse complement strand
TGATAGAATCTGGCTGAAAATGCTGCTAAACTTATTCATATACACCTCCGGTCTGGGTTTTGTTAATTGCATAACTATATTACCCAGATCGGAGTTTATCTAAAACTTATTTTGGACAAGTCTGATTGCCGCTTATCCTTAACTGGTTCAAATTCTTTCTTTGAGCAATAGAAACAAGCCTTTTAGCAACCTCCTCGGGGGCATAAAATTCCCCGTGTTCCTCTGGTCTTACGACCTCTTTCCATGACCAGCAAAAGATACATCTCAAGCAGCAGCCAACACAGTCAGCAGTCGAAATCCCTCCATAGAACCTGGAAGGTCTAAAGCGATAATACTTTCTGTGGTCATTTTTGCATACAATATTTCCGGCAACTTTTGCCATCTCAATAGAGCTAAACATGAAAATTACATCCCTTAAGTTGCATTGAACTCTTTGACCTCTATCTTTATTTTGCAAACCTCATTAATATCATAACCTAAATGCAGCATGAAAAGATTGCTCTGCTTAGAATCTACTATTTGAGTTGCAAAGTAATAAGGAGAATCTGTCAGCGTCGGATTCTGAAAATGCATCGGTGTGCATGGCGGGGAAACCAACTCCATGGTACAGCTCAACGAACTTTATTATGTCTCCCTGTTCTTCTGTTCCCCAGTCTTTCCATCTCCAGCTTTCGTTATACCTGCTGACCCAGAAAGATGGATGGTTCTCTGACCTCAGGGAAGAAAGAAACATGGCCCTGTCACCATACTTATACTCTGGCCTGTATCCAAGCATCTCAAGATAGGTTATCAGGTTGATCTTCTTCACCTGTTCTATATCTGAGTCTGTAATTCTCTTTTTCTCTAACATCCTTCACCTCCTCAATACGAAAATAAGAAAATGAATTCCGAAATAGAGAACTCCTACAACAATTACAGCAAAGGTGAATTTATCCAATATCTTCATTTTTCTTGTGCTGTTCATTATTTGCCTCCCTTCATATCAGGTTAATCGTTTGAAATATCCTTCCTCAGCGAGCGATTTGAATCTTCCATCGCCTATGACAATGTGGTCCAAAAGATTTAATCCAAATAGCCCAGCAGCCTTCTTTATCACGTCTGTAATGAGCCTGTCCTCCCTCGATGGTTCAGGATCTCCAGAAGGATGATTGTGGGTTAGAATGAATGAAGTGGCATTTGTCAGTAGTGCTGGCCTCAAGACATCGGCTGCCTTAATATGGGCAAGATTGATAGAGCCCTTTGCATCCTGGTAATAACCTACTACTCTATTCTTAGTGTCGAGGTATAGTGCATGCATCTCTTCCTGCACATTATTTGAAAGCCACGAGAACATTTCGTAGACGTTAGCAGCGCTGTTTATGGGTCCGCTGTAAGGGACAGTCTTTTCCCTTAAGAGTCTCAGCTCAATTCTTTTTATGTACACAGGTATTCCTCCCTTTCAAAGGTAATTGTCTCCTGCCAAGGGCAGGTTTTAAAAAACAAAAAGCCGATAGCAAGATGCATATCGACTTATTCGTTGCCTAATGAAGTTACCGGCTTTTCTATGTATTACTTCTTCGTTGGTTAGCTCCTCCCTACCTCCCATTCATAGAGAAGCCTGTTCAATATCTCACAGTCCCTTGAAAATCAAGGTTCTGTGAGTAGATATTAATTCCCTTTTACCGCAAATTCTCTTAAAATATCTCATCAATTCCACAAGGAGGCCATTGAATGAGAA
>JBFLXE010000214.1:0-1719 GCA_040757455.1 Nitrospirota bacterium | reverse complement strand
TATAAAAATGCTTATTTTCTGTGAGATAATTATGTAATGTAACTGCTGCTTTCATATCGTTTGCTTTTATTCTTTTTTGTGTTGTCCCTTATTCCTAAAAATATTGTCTGTTATTGAACAGCCTTATAGAGTCTAATAGTTGCTGTTGCTTTACTTAAATAGCTTGCTATTTTTAAATAATTGCAATATAATGTAATTGAATTTAAATTTTAATAACATTGGAGAGATAATGGAATTACAAAACTTTAACACCTGGTGGCGGGACGGGAAGATACCATCTGAATTCATTGGGAGAAAGAGAAAGATATTCAGTGAGGTTGTAAAATACGTAGAAAGACGCCAGATAGTACTGTTCACAGGATTAAGGCGGGTCGGTAAGACCACCCTCATGTACCAGATAATAGATGAGCTCCTCAGAAAAGACGTAAATCCTTACAACATCTTATATTTCTCATTCGATGAGATGAGGTATGACCTTGGTGATATCATCAAGCAGTATGAGATGGATGTACTCCGGGAAGATATCTCCAAAAAGAAAGTCTTTATACTCCTTGATGAGATACAGAAGCTAGAGGGCTGGCCTTCGAAAATAAAACTTCTCTATGATGGGAACCCTAAATTAAAAATATTCCTGACAGGCTCAGCACAGATAACCATGTGGAGAGGTACAAGAGAGAGCCTTGCAGGTAGATTCTTTGACTTTGTGATAAAACCATTAGACTTTGAGGAGTATCTTGATTTCAAAGGAGCAAAAATTGACAGAAGCAGGGAAAAGATTTTCGAGAAGGAACTAAAGAGACATATGTCAGGGCTTCTAAAAACAGGAGGTTTCATTGAGGCCCTGGATATGGACGAGCATATGCTCAGAAAATATCTTAAAGAGAGTCTGCTTGAGCGGGTCATCTTTGTGGACATCCCTCAGACCTTTAAGCTTGATCTGCCAGAACTGCTTCTGAAACTATTAACCATTGCAGCGGCAAGGCCGGGGTTTTTCCTTGATTATAAAAACCTGAGCAATGACCTGAATGTTGATCAAAGGACGATTGCCAATTACATATCATATCTTGAATATGCCCTCTTCTTACAAAAACTTTATAACTATTCGCGAAATCTTCTTACGAGCGAGAAGAAAGTTAAAAAGCTCTATCCCTCTAATACAGCCTTCACCTTTGTGCTGAACCCACAGGCAGATTTAGCATCTGTTCTGGAACAGTTTTTTGTAAATAATCTTAATGCAAGATTTTTTCTGAAAACACCGCAGAAAGAGGAGATAGACATAGTAAAGACCCATGATAAAAGTGTTCTGCCAATTGAGATAAAGATCAAGGAAAAAATAGGCAGTGATGATGTTAAGACCCTCTTCAAATTCCTTTACAGAGATAATCTGCAGAGGGCATTGCTTATTACCCGCGATACTGAAACAAAATTCCAGAAAGAGAAATTCATTGTTGATGCGATCCCTTATTGGAGATACTGGAGTATCAAACAGAAGACTTTTTAATCCCATTAATTAGGAAAAAAGGCAACAAAAAAAGCCAGCCTTAAGGGTAAGAGCAACCTCTTGCATTGTCTCTCCGTAGCAATAGAATAGGACCTTAACCCACATTATTCATAAATTTTTCATACATGAGGATTTTAAAGATTTTTGGAGTCGATCGGAGCCAATGGAAGACGAATACGCTGCAGTTTTATACCGAGTCACGCTCTGATTTTACAAAA
>JBFLXE010000213.1:0-1731 GCA_040757455.1 Nitrospirota bacterium | reverse complement strand
TGTTAATAAAAAAAATGCCGATCAGCAGGTCAGCAAAGAAAAAGCAGCGACTTGGTGAGTTACTCCTCGAAGATGGCCTGATCAATTCAAACCAGTTAAAAGAAGCTCTCAAAAAACAAGCTCAAGTTGGCGGGCAGATTGGCTCTGTCCTGGTTGAGATGGGTTTTATTACACTCGAAAATCTGCTCAACTTTCTTAACAAGCAGCATGGACTACCATCTGTAGATCTATCCAAATTGGACATACCTTCGGAAATTTTGAAAATTATGCCTTTAGAAAAAATCAAGACAATGAAAGTTCTGCCTGTCAGCATCGACGAAAATTCTGTCACACTGGCTATGGTGAATCCACGCGATATGCTCTCCATAAGGGATATAGAGTTTTCTATGGGCAAAAAGGTGAACCCCGTGGTTGTACCGGCGATCCAAATGGAAGCAGCCATAGCAAGCCTTACCTCTAACCCTGAGAAAGCACTGACCGGGGAGATAATCAAACAAGAAGTTCATAAGGCAGAGGCTAAAAAGGCACCGCCTCTTATGTCATTACTGCGTTATCTCGTAGATTCTCCGGCTACGGACATGCTCCTTACCGCAGGTGTTCCGCCTTCAATAAAGCTCAGTAATGATCTAAAGAGGGCTTCGATGAATTCTCTGACTCCTGTTGATTGCGAGAGGTATGCGAAAGAACTAATGTCTGAAAAGGACTGGGAAGCATTCTCAAAAACTGGTGATTATGACCTGGCCGTAACGTATCCCGAGATCGGTCGCTTCCGGGTAAATTTATATAAACAGAGAAGTTCAATATCTGTCACATTAAGGCGGATAGTCGATATTCTTCCTTCCTTTGAGGAACTTAACCTACCTCCCTGGATAAAGGAGTATGTTCTCATGCCGCAGGGATTGATTCTCGTCTCAGGTCCTGCAGGACATGGAAAAACCACAACTCTGGCTGCGATGGTAGATATCATAAATAGCACTAGAAAATGTAATATTGTGACCCTGGAGGATCCCATCGAATACCTTCATAAACACAAGAAGGGCAATGTCAACCAGAGGGAAATCGGGCTGGATACCAAGTCCTTTTACGAGGGCATGAAACACATTTTCCGGCAGGATCCTGACGTGATAGTAATAGGTGAAATGAGGGATCCGGAAAGTTTCGCAATTGCCTTGCAGGCGGCAGACACGGGCCATCTCGTAATGGCCACTGTCCATGCAAGTACTTCAGCCGCGACGATAGAAAGAGTGATAAACATATTTCCACCGCATCAACAGAATCTCATCAGAACGAGGATCGCGGATAATCTCTTATTTGTCCTTGCTCAACGACTCGTCCCTCTGAAAATAAGAGACGGCCGTATACTTGCATATGAAAAATTGATAAACAGTTATAGCGTTAAGAATCTCATCAGAGAAGGGAAAACGCATCAGATAAAATCTCAGATGCTGACGGGTACAGAGGAGTTTTCATGCCTCGAAGCTTCACTTGCTAATTTGTACCTGTCAGGCCTGATCACTTTTGATGACGGTTTGCTCTATTCAGAAAATAAGCAGTTCTTCAGAGATATTACGAAAACCGCGTAATCAGAGTTTAATTCTGTATCTCGAGCCCTTCGAGAAATTCCCAACTGATTGATATAAGCCGATTGACAGGTGATGCAAAAAATAAAATCCCCCAAAAACAGTCGATAAAACCTTGATATAAAGCCTCACGGGAGCAAACATGTCAAAA
>JBFLXE010000212.1:0-1783 GCA_040757455.1 Nitrospirota bacterium | reverse complement strand
AAGATATAATTACTGAGCAAAGCGCCGACTTTAGTGTAAGTGCTGCGGAATTAAGAAGCGGCAGTCGAAGACGGAAGGTGAGCCGTGCACGTGCTGCAATAGCGAAAAAATGCACTGAGGAACTCGGCATAACTGCAGCGGAAATCGCAAGGCATTTGGGTGTAAACACATCTGCCATTTCAAAAGCTCTTATAAGATCAGAATTGTAAAGTATGATTAATAGTCACATTAGGAATCAACGTCCCTTTCTTTTCTACGTTAAGGCTTTACTTTGGGCTAAAGATGACAATACGTAAAGCAGCCCTATCATGCAACGTCTCACGCAGTACAGTATCTGATTACATTAGAAGGGCGGAGGCAGCGGGTATAGGCTGGCCCCTGCCCGGCTTGAAAGATTTAATGAAATAAGGTATCCTTATTGTAAGGAGGTAAGGATAAATGCTTGCTAAAAAAACATCGAAAAACCAGCTCACGCTGCCGAAGGAGATCGTCAAGGACTTCCCGGATACAGAATACTTTGATGTTTCGGTTAAAGACAGAAAGATTATACTCATGCCGGTAAAGATAACACCTGCAAATATGACGCTTGAGGGTATTCGGGAGAAGATTGCAAAATTAGGCATTACCGGGAAGGATGTGGCTGAGGCAGTCAGGTGGGCAAGAAAGAAAAAGAGGTAAAAAGAGTTGTCCTTGATACCAATATACTGGTATCTGCCTTGCTCTTCCATGGTGATCTGTCAAAGATAGTCGACCTCTGGAAAAAGGGAAGCATAATACCGGTTGTCTCAAGAGAGACCTTTGAGGAGTTTAAAAATGTTTTCTCATATCACAAGTTTTCATTAACAGAAGGCGAGATCAAAATCATTATTGAAGAGAAGGTACTGCCATTCTTTGAAATTGTCGATATAACTCATGAAATCAGAGGGGTATGTAGAGATTCCGATGACGATAAATTCCTTTCCTGTGCGGTATCGGCATCGGCAGACTTTGTTGTAAGCGGTGACAAGGACTTGTCTGATTTAGCCGGATATAAATCTGTCAAAATCATAACACCTGCTAAACTCCTGAAAATGTTCTAAATAAGGGAAGGGATTTATTTTGATTCAGATGAATTCCTCTGTCGATTCCGATGTAAGTTAATAAAAGAAAATTAGTGAAAGGAGAACGGTTTAATAGTAAAATAGCTGTTAAAGGAGGATAGAGAAATGAAAAGTAAAAAGTCTCGTTATTTTGCAGTGCCAATACTTTTAGTAGCAGCGCTTCTTTGCAGCACGATTGTAGCGAGCGCGGAAACAGGCGCTGAAATTGACCGCGATGTCGACAGCGCCATCGAAAAGCTCTTTGCATCATCTCCTGCTGCAAAGGAACTTTCCAAGGTGTCAAAAGGGATTCTCGTTTTTCCTAATGTGATAAAAGGTGGTCTGATTATAGGAGGGCAATATGGCAAGGGCGCCCTCCGCGTGGGTGGCAAGACAGTTGGGTATTACAGTACTGCTGCAGCGTCATATGGACTTCAGGTCGGAGCGCAATCGTTTGGATATGCGATGTTCTTCATGACAGAAGGCGCTCTTGAATATCTGAATAAAAGCTCCGGATGGGAGATCGGAGTCGGTCCGAGCATCGTCGTTGTCGATGAGGGAGTGGCCCGTTCACTCACTACTACGACAGCCAAGGAAGACATTTATGTTTTCTTTTTCAGCCAGAAGGGCTTGATGGCCGGGCTTGGGATACAGGGTTCAAAGATTACCCAAATCCAGCCGGACTAGAAAACAAAAAAAGGCAT
>JBFLXE010000211.1:0-1800 GCA_040757455.1 Nitrospirota bacterium | reverse complement strand
CATTGATGTCCTTTTTAAGGTACCTGCGTTCAAGCACAGTTATTGCATTCTGCGTTAGTTTTATTTCAGTAATGGTGTTATTGCTTGTGATTGTATTATACATATTCCATGCTTCCATCATCCCACCCCGTTCAAGTTATTAGAGGAGTTTATTTTTATATCCCCTAAAATATTTTATTAGGATTTTTATAGCAACAGACTATATGTGAATTAGAGTATAAATAGATTTTTCAACAATGAGTCTCTTCGAGTGAACAATCAAACTCGCACGGAAGGTGTGACAAAACAGGATATAGGGACAAAACGACCATGACGCGAAACATGCAACTCCCTACTAACTCCGTTTACACTTCTCATTTTTCTATTTTATCGAGAGAGCTCACGCTAAAATCAGAGAGGAAAGTGGATGTCTTTTGAAGGAAAACAGATTATCCCATATGTGCTTTTGAGAAATGGTGTGCAGAAGTGAGAACAGCGAGCATAAGCAAAAACCCTATGAGATACTTAGAAATCCCATCGGGATACATCTCATGTCTTTCAGGTAAATCCTTTGTTTCGTGATTTACCTCTACCCAAAGGTTGTATAATATCACAGATAAAAGGAAGAAGAACAATCTGACAGAGTAAGATAATGCATGTGTGGGAGCACGAAATTCTATCTTGTCCCTATAGCCTGTCTCTATGCCCCATCTTTTTTTATGCCTCTTTACTAGACTGATACAAAAATCCATATCGCTTTCATCCCGTCGAGGAGCTAGGTCTGTCGCATACACGAGATATTTCTCCTTTTTATCCATCAAAGGCATTTCCACATTGTACATTTTAAGCAAATTCACATCGATAATTACAAGATTGTATTGAGCCTTATGATTCCCTTCCCCTTTTGTATAACCATATTCGATATGATACCAAATCCCACTGCATTTTTCACGAATAATCTTCTGAACCTTGGCATCCCTATCCGCTCGAAAAATAAAATGTTTATTTTCTCCGTAACACATATTGATCGTATCCACATTATCAAGATCACCGTCGCCAAGTAAACAATCTATTTCGGCCTTTGTCTTTCTCTCTGCATTATGGATAAGCCCCCATTCGGGCTTTACTCGATTTGTAAATGGTAAAACGGGTGTCGTATCCAGCGTAGGGTTAAAATCACCATTAACTGCCTTAATTGTCATATACTGATGAGCATAGTAACAACCATTTTTTGGTTTGGTCCCAACTACTTTCTGGATGTCATCACACTTTCTTTTTCTCTTCATTGAGTCTTTTATCTTTGTGTACCGATATACATTGTGTGAGTCCAGAGATGCATCAAAACCTTTCTCAAACTCACCTTCTTTGACCGCCTTCTTGATGATTTCATCATTCACATGTTGCATCTCTTTGAGAATCTCATTGGGTTCTTTTCCTTCAATTCTGGAAAGCACAGTATCGAGGCTCTGAATATCACTTACTTTTTTCAATTCTCTTTTCGAGTTTCTCTCTCCATTCAAAATAATCTTACCTGCAGATAGCTGATCTATCGCACTCTTTAGAAAAATATTGTTGACAGCGGCATAAACATAGATGTCTATGGTGCTATTCTTTGAGTACTTAGGGGCTCTTCCTAAGTCCATCGTAATTCCAGTTCTCAGCCGCCCGGAGCATTTTAGGTAAACTTTTTCATATAGTTCGTTGATAAAGGTGGGTGAATACATTACCATCCCTCTGCGGATATCGGCGCGGGAGTGGTAATGTATTCTTGTATTCTATCCTAAAAACCATTAGAAATTAGTCATCCGAAGAGACTCGGGT
>JBFLXE010000210.1:0-1907 GCA_040757455.1 Nitrospirota bacterium | reverse complement strand
GTTGTGGGAACCCATGCGCTTTTACAGGAGGGGGTTAAATTTAAAAACCTCGGTCTTGTGGTTATAGACGAACAACACAGATTCGGTGTAGCGCAAAGGGCTGTGTTCAGGAAAAAGGCAGCCAACCCCGATGTTCTTGTTATGACAGCAACCCCGATACCAAGGACGCTTGCACTTACACTCTATGGCGACCTTAATTACTCCGTCATTGATGAACTCCCGCCCGGGAGATGTCCTGTTAAAACCCTTTTATTTGACTCGAAGCAAAAAGACTATACATACAGGCTTATCAGAGAAGAGGTGAAAAAGGGAAGGCAGGTATATGTTGTTTATCCCATAATAGAAGAGTCAGAGAAAACAGATCTCAAGTCAGCGATAATAGGAAAAAATGCCTTTGAGAAATTTTTTCCCGATTTTAAAATCGGATTACTCCATGGCAGAATGAGGGCACAGGAAAGAGAAGAAATAATGGCATTTTTTAAAAAGGGAGATATAGATATACTGGTTAGCACAACCGTGATTGAGGTGGGCGTAGATGTGCCGAACGCAACAATTATGCTTATAATACATGCTGAAAGGTTCGGTCTCTCACAGCTTCATCAGTTAAGGGGGAGGATAGGTCGGGGTTTGTATCAATCCTACTGCATACTGGTAGCATATGAACCTTATGGGGATGAGGCGAGAAGGAGACTCGATATAATGGTGAGGAGTAACGACGGTTTCGGAATAGCCGAGGAAGACCTGAATATAAGGGGGCCGGGAGAATTTTTTGGAACACGTCAATCGGGCATGCCGGACCTCAGGATAGCAAATATAGTAAGAGATGCAAAACTCCTCGAAGCATCGAGGAGAGAGGCATTCAGCCTTATTGACAGAGATCCTGATTTGAATGGATTTCCTATGTTAAGGAAGTCCATTCAAACGTTTTGGGAAGGAAAAATCGAACTGTTTAAGACAGGGTAAAATAAGTCAACAGTCATAAGTCAATGGTCATTGGTTAGCAGAAGTTAGATTTTACCAATGACTGATGACCGACGACTAATGACAAAGTGAGGGTGTATGTGGAAAAGGTTTAAAAATAATTTCGATAGTGGAATCGAACAGATAAGATGGTTTTCGTCATTATTCTCAGAAAGACTAAAGATAGAGTACTTAGTGATGAAACTACTTTACCGGTCAGAGCAGTTGGAAAGAAAAAGGGATGAATTTATGAAAACAATCGGCCGGCGTGTTTATGAATTGAAAGGATACACTGACCGATACATTCTTAAAGACGGGGCTGTAATAGATGCCCTCAGCGAGATTGAGAAAATCGATAGTGAGATAGATTTAACAAAGAAGAAGGCATCTGAGATAAGCAGCACAATTTGAAATAACCAATAAACAGACATAATGAAGAGAAATCCTAAATTCGAAATTCTAAATACTAAACAATATCAAATGACCAAAATCGAAACTTATAGGCTGAGGCTAAGGTTAAGGCTAAGAAAATTCTCAACCTTAACCTTAAAAGATTTGAATTTTGGATTTTTTTAGGATTTAGATATTAGGATTTAGAATTTAATTTATGCATAGCATATTTTCATATATTATTGTCTTTATGTTCGGTTCTGTTATTGGTTCGTTCCTTAATGTTTGTATATACAGGATACCCAGGAATATATCAATAATCATCCCTTCTTCGAGATGCCCTTCCTGCAATATTCCTATCAAGCCATGTGATAACATACCAATATTAAGTTATATATTGCTGGGTGGTAGATGCAGGATATGTAAAGCGAGGATATCCTTTAGATATCCTTTTGTCGAGTTCTTGAATGCAATAATTTATGTTCTGGTATTATGGAGATTTGGTTTTGGCTGGCATACCCTGGTGTATTTTGTTTTTTGTTCATCCCTTATTGTTA
>JBFLXE010000209.1:0-1950 GCA_040757455.1 Nitrospirota bacterium | reverse complement strand
CTTGCCGGAACTCCTTGTAAATTACTGCTCGTGAGTCTTGACGACGTCATTGGAACGCTAAATCAGCAAAATATGCCTGGCACAGTCGATTCATATCCAAACTGGGTACAAAAAATACCATTGACACTTGAGGAAATAGTTTCAGACGAACGCTTTGCGGCTATTTCTGAGATGTTAAGAAAAAACCTTGCTAAATAAATCCTTCACAATCCAGATATATATCGGGACATTATCTTAAATGCATTTTCCGGGTTAATAGAAAATAAGCAACCAGGCATTAGCGATGGCCACGCTTATTATCATATAAGCGAAGGCATACTTCATAAAAACAAAGAATTTTATTGGATGGCCTGATGCTTCTGCGATACCCATGGTTACTACATTTGCACTTGCCCCTATCAAGGTACCATTCCCGCCTAAACATGCACCGAATGCCAGCGCCCACCAGAGCACATTCGACTCCGCCCCCGGGATTACCTTCGTAAGGTAAGCAGTAATGGGGAGCATAGTCGCTGTAAAGGGGATATTATCAACAAATGCACTCATGATGGCCGATACCCACAGGATCAGACAGATTGCGGCAATAAGATTGCCCTGAGACAATTTCAATACCCAGTCGGCTATCAAGGCAAGAAGGCCTGCTTCTTCAACGGCACCAACGATGATAAAGAGGAACATAAAGAAGAGGAGGGTGGTCCATTCGATGTCTTTTTCTATGAGTTCAAGCATCCTTACCTTCTTTGTAAGGACGGCATATGTAAAAAGCATGCCCGCACCAAAGAGCGCGGGTATGCTCACTTCCATGTGCCAGTATCCGTGTGTGATGAAGAAAGCAATTACCAGAGCCATGACAAAGAACCCATAACCAAGAAGAGTCTTATCGGTTATTTTATACTCTTGCTTAAGGAAGAGTATAAAGCCGTCAATATCTTCAACTTTTGCCTTTGCATATGCCTTGCCATAAAAAAACTTGTTGTAGATAACAAGGGCTATCATTGCTATAATGCAGACGATGGTAAGGTTGTTGACAAACTGCATGAATGTGAGACCTGTATAGGAGCCTATCATGATGTTGGGCGGATCGCCGACAAGGGTCGCAGTCCCACCAACATTTGAAGCCATAACCCCGGGAATTAAGAGCGTTAGAGGAGATATTTTTAGAGCCAGGGCGATCTCGATGATCACAGGGGTATAAAGGAGCATGGTAGTTACGTTATCGAGAAATGCTGAAGTAATTGCGATAAAAAAGCATGAAATAACAGCAAGCACCATAACATTACCTCGAGCGATCTTGAAGGACATATAGGCGCACCACTGGAATACGCCTGTATGTTTTAAGACTCCAACGATGATCATCATGCCCAAAAGGAGGAAGATGACGTTCATGTCTATTGCCTGCATTGCCCTCTCGTAGGAAATGATGTGATATTCGGTGTTAAGCGTTCCAAAGGTATATGTAATGAGGAGCATGATGGCTGCACCTACAATCGCTGCTATTGTCCTGTGTAATAGCTCGAAGGATATAAGAATATATATAAAAAGGAAAACTCCTGTTGCAATGTAGAAGGCAGGGCCGAGAATTCGTTGTACAGCAATATTCTCAGATAGATAAAAATTCTGACCTTTCTGAGCAAAGTCTTCCTTTGTCAGCCTCACGGTACTCCTGCGGTAACTTGATTTAGAGATTTCAAGCTCAATCTTGGAAGTATCAATCTGACCCGATGGGAGACTGAATTCAACCTGATATGTGCCATGTGAAGACGTTTTTATCTCATCCGTTTCTTTTCCTTCAATTGTAAACCTTTGAGGCCGGCTGTTCACAAGAACCTTAATATGTGCCTCTTTCACAGGTTCCCTGTGTGAATCAAGAACAGTGCCTGAGATAAAAAACGTGCTGCCTTCTGTTGTTTCTTCAGGGTATACAGACTGAGCCGCAGGAAATAAGAAGAA
>JBFLXE010000208.1:0-1982 GCA_040757455.1 Nitrospirota bacterium | reverse complement strand
AAACTGCCGGGAAGGCAGGCAAGTAGGTGAAAGATAGCCCTGAGCCGGAAGACCTATCCAGACCAAGACATCTATAAATATAATTTTCTCGAGGGTGGGAAAGATGGAAAAAAGTCTCCGGTTTGCCATTATCGTCGCTTCTTCTATTTTCTTATGTATCTTTGCTTCTTCCCTTTTGCCTTCTAACGTTTATGCTGCACCGCCGAAACGCATAATTTCCCTTGCACCGAACATGACAGAAATCCTTTACGCCTTAAATCTTGGTGAAAGTATAGTTGGAGTTACGAGTTTCTGTGATCGTCCTGAAGATGCAAAGAAAAAACCAAAGATCGGAGGGATGACAAATCCGTCATTAGAGGCAATCATCTCGTTAAAACCTGATATTGTTGTTATGACGACAGATGGAAATCCAAAGGAATTTGAGGAGAGGCTGCGTTCACTCGGGATTAAAACATATGTGTTCAAAGCAAAGCGACTTTCTGAACTCCCGCAGGGTATCAGAGATATGGGTTTAGTACTTGGGGTAAGAGAGAAGAGTGAGGCATTCGCAAGAGAAATAGACATTGCAGTCAATAAATTAACAGTTAGTAAAAACTCGAAACTTAAAACTCGAAACTTAAAACCCAAGAAGGGTCTGTTTATTATCTGGCCTGAACCACTAATGGTTGCAGGTGCAGGGACAGTCATAGATGATGTTATTACTTTACTCGGCGCTGAAAATATTGCAGCAAAGGCAAAAACTTCATATCCAAAATATTCCATAGAAGAAATAGTTCATCGGTCCCCTGATGTAATATTTATAGGAGGCGGACATATAAACACAAAAGAGGCGTCCAAGGGACTTTTAAAAAAGATAGGCTCTGTGCCGGCAGTTAAAAATGGTTCCGTTTTTTATTTGAGTGACAGTCTTTACAGACTCGGGCCAAGAGTTATAAAGGGTATAACGGAGATGGCTGAATGCCTAAAATAAAAATCGCATTCCTGGCAGGGATATGCATCATCATTCTTTTGGTATCTATATTCTCAGGATCAAGATTAATAAACCCTTTCAATTCAACGGATGCTGAAAACGAGATTTTGCTTTCAATCAGACTCCCGCGGGTTATTGTTGCAATGCTAATGGGCATGGCGCTCGGAGCCTCAGGAGCTATGCTTCAGGGCATATTAAGGAATCCACTGTCTGACCCTTATATCCTTGGAATATCGAGCGGCGCCTCCCTCTCAGCAGCGTTAGGGCTTTTATTCGGTTTCTATTCCTTTGGAAGATTTTCAATACCTCTGACTGCTTTTATCGGCGCTTCTCTGGTAAGCATCATGGTCGGGGCATTTGGTTGGAAACGTGCGGGATTATGGCCTGAGCGACTGCTCCTTGCCGGCATTGGATTGAGTTTTCTTTTTCATGCAATACTTATGCTGCTCATGAGCATCTCAACAAATGAGAGACTCAGAATAGCTTTACTCTGGATGTATGGCGATCTCTCGATGATTGACTGGTCATTGATTCCATACGGTTTAATTTTAATTACAACGGGGCTTTTTATCTCCATATTCAGGGCAAAGGCTCTGAATGCATTGATACTCGGCGATGAGTTTGCGCATAGCCTCGGCTTTTCTGTTCATAGAGAAAGACTGTTCTTCTTCATATCCATAGCGCTTATGACTTCAGCATCCGTATCTCTTGGAGGCATGGTAGGATTCATAGGCTTGCTCATACCACATATTATGAGATTCTTTATCGGCGCTGACAGCAGAATTTTGATACCTGCATCCGCTGTCGGCGGCGGCGCCCTTCTTTGTTTAGCCGATTTTATTGGAAAAATAATAATGTCGCCAATGGAAATACCATCGGGAATTATAGCAGCCATAATCGGCTCGCCATATTTCCTTTATTTGTTAAGGAAGAGAGATGTCCTCAGTTTATAATCATTCAATCCTTGAACTCAATCAGGTAAGTTTTATGTATTCAAGGAACGAGAATTTGA
>JBFLXE010000207.1:0-2045 GCA_040757455.1 Nitrospirota bacterium | reverse complement strand
TCTCTCACGCCATCCTTGGATCACAGGTTATTTTACCTTGACAGCTCTCCTGATCCTTATGACATCAAAAAGTATGACTATGTGCTGTTTACCTTCAGTTCAAGATATATAAATGATGGCAAACCAGCCAAGGCAATAAAGCAGGTTGCCTGCGATGAAGGGGAGTGTAGATCGTAAAATAGCGGTTTTGATTTTCATTAATGCCTCTTAATAGTTGTTGCATAACGATAAAATTAAGGCGTGGCTGTTAGCCATCGCCTTGAATGCCTTGTTGTACGCTGTCTTATTTTTGGTTCAACAAAAATTTTTCAAAATGTCATTACTCTACCCTTATTAAGAAACTGTCTACCTTTGTAGTGGCATCTCCTAATCCACCAACAAAATTGGCATAGACCCCTGCAAATCCACGTCGAATTTTATCAACAAGAAACGGACCTTCCTTGAGTTCCTTATCATCCCAATATGCTGTAACTCTCCCGTCTTTGACCCTGACAGCCATCTTATGCCAGCCAGATTCTTTTGGAACTCCCCCGGGAATCTCTTTTGAGCCCCAGAATTTAAGGTAAACAGGGAAATTCCTCGTATCAAGTCCCACATAAGCGAGATTGAGTGTAGGGTCATTTGTTTTAAAATCACATACAAACCTGTAGAAACTCCCCTTTATGGGATCTATCAAAAAGGCAATTCCTGAGAGGGGTCCTTTGCTTCCTTCTGTAACAGGACAGTAAACCATTGCCTCAAGATAAAAATCATCCATCTGTCTTGTTACAGCATAACTAAGACTGGCAAACCCTCCCACATTTGTATTTTTTAAAATACCAATACCATTATCACCATCAGTCGCCTTGCTGTCTTTTGCACCTTCAAGATTGTCAAGATTGAAATAGGGAAAGAATGTCCATCTCAGTTCAGTCCTTCCATTAGAGAAATTATCTTTATATGACAGCTCTTGCGAAAATGCCATAACAGGAGACAAAACAAGGCATGTCAGTATTATTAAAACTCGCAACATGTTTAATTCCCCACTAAAATTTTTTGAACTTATCTCCCTGAATACCGCATATGGGGCATCTCTCAGGCGCCTTACCAACGACCGTATGGCCACAAACAGGACATATGTTGATCTCTCCGATCTCCATATCTTTTCCGGATTTCACGGCCTCCTTTGCCTCGCTGTACAAGGCAGAGTGGATTTTCTCAGCCTCAAGGGCATAATGCATGGATTTGACAGCCTTTTTCTCATCCTGTAACTCTGCCACTGCTTTGTAAGCAGGATACATTTCATTCACCTCAAAGGTCTCTCCCTCAATGGCGATGTCGAGATTATCTATTGTAAGATTGCTGCCATTTAAGGCATTAAGATGATTGGATGCATGAACCCTCTCTGCGAATGCTATCGCTTTAAAGAGTCTTGCGATGTTACTGAAACCCTCCTCCTCTGCCTTATCCGAAAATATAAGATACTTCATGTGTGCCTGACTCTCGCCAGAAAAAGCTGATTTAAGATTTTCTTTTGTCATTGGATGCATAAATAGCCTCCTTTCTATTGTCCTGTTATTTCTTCTACTTCTTTTCTACCATCTTCCAATTCTTTTCCCTGCTCTTTGTCCTCCTTCAGAAGTAATGCCTGGAATTCTCCCACATGGGTCTTTTCTTCTTTTGCAATGTCCAAAAGAATCGTCTTTATGTTTTCGTTCTCAGTCAGTGCAGCCATCTGTTCGTAAAGATTTATGGCATCCAGTTCTGCTATTATTCCCGCTCTCAATATTTCTTTATCAATATCCTCTTTTTTAATCTTATCAAGATTTATGGGTATTTTCGATAACATTTTCTCCCTCCTTGTATCTGAAATAAACTGTTAACTCATTTACAGACGACCATGCCGTCTTTTTCTGGATTATCTTTTTTATCTTCGTACAACAAGTTATTAGATAGTTTCTCGATAATACCAGAAAGGGCATGTGTGGTCAAGACAACAAATATGAGGTGCTTGACGTAACATTTTAATTTTAGTAGATTATGTATCTGACTAATATTACAAATTG
>JBFLXE010000206.1:0-2176 GCA_040757455.1 Nitrospirota bacterium | reverse complement strand
TAAAACTTGATATATTTAGCACAACAAAGGTAGAAAGAGCAAGTTTTTTATCTCTATATGGGTGTGCGACAAATTTATTGGCAATCGTATTTCATCTCAGCAGAAATTAGACAATTAAATGTATGTACCCCCTCTTGGGTTAAGAGGGGGCGAGGGGGAGTTACTTCAATGCAGTTTAGAGACATTTAAAGTAACCCCCTCAATCCCCCTTAACCTAAGTGGGAAGCTTCAGATGTACTTTTTGACTGTAAACTTGCCAATAAATTTGTCGTAGACCCCCCCTTTATATTGTCTCCAATTCAGAACAGAAGCGGCTTGAATTTGGCGAGAATTGTTGCAAGAGATGTCGTCGAAATGCGGTCGACGATCTTTATTTTTCGAGCCTGCCAGTCAATAGAACGAACCTGATCGGCGAGGGCCACCCCTGAGGTCTTTTTGGCGCCATCGAGGTTCACCTCGAAAGGGTAACCTTTGATAGTCGTGGTGATAGGACAGACAAGGCAGAGGCCGGAGGCCTTATTGTAGTATTCCGGCGATAGAACAACCGCCGGCCTGAAGCCTGCTTGCTCATGCCCCAATATTGGATCGAAACTAATAAGGATAACATCTCCGCGATCAGGGATTGCTCTCATCAAAGAAGCTCCTTTCCAACAGGAAGTCCGAAATCAGCCTCACTGTGGAGGTTTTGAGGAGTAATTCCTCTAACAAGCTCTTTTAATGAATACTCCTTCTTCCCCACAGGCTTAATGATGATCCCATCATCAGCTTCGTCAATCTCGACAGTGGAGTCAACACTGATACCGACCTTCTTCGCCAGGTCTTTGGGTATCCTCACGCCGATACTGTTACCCCATTGGGCTGTCTTCGCAATCATATCCGCACCCCCTTTAGCGACTACATTTGAATATAGTATATCCTATGGATATACAAAACAACAAGACCCAAAAAATAGATAAAGGGGTTCTCTTTCTTTGTTGATAAATTGGTTACGACCCGGGGGAGCAGCTCGACATTAACCGGTTGGAATCGCCTATCAGATCATTGAAGCTCAACAGGAAGCCGCAGAAAAAACTGAAAGCGTCTTGCGAGGCAATCGATTTTCCTCCACAACATTTGTCTCTCCCTTATTAGTTCAATTAGTCAAGGATGTCCCTATGTGTTCGGGTGTTGAAAAATGGACCCTATGGTTTAAAGTATGTATTTTAGTTTTAGACCCCATTATCCTCTTCGCTTATATGGTGTGATAAAAAATCGTGGGATATGCTATCCTTGCCTTATCTATTTGTCAGAGACACAGAAAGGAAAGTTGCAAGGATGAAGGTTGTTTTTGAACTACTTGTTAATAGCAGCAAAAAACCGATTCAGCTCTCTGGTGAATTGATGCCTTTTCAGTTAGACGATATAAAAATAGAGTGGATAACAACTGATGAAAATCATTTGAATGCTGTAATTTTCACAGTATCTGATGCAAAAATTCAGGTCGATGAAAAGGATCAATCGCTTAAAGCAGCTCCTGAACTCAATGAAAAGGTTTTTAGTGTAGCAGCCTACTTGGCTAATCGTATGTATATTAAAACAGGCTTAGAGATATTAGATCCAAGCCTTATATTATTGAATTCGCCAGCAATCGTTCCGGAGACATCAGAAGAAAAGAAGATGTACGCTCATTATAAGAAAGAGGGATTCATTGCTATAAGGGCATCAGCCAATATCGTGAGTAATAATTTTCTCGTAGACACTAATTTTGTTCAATATTTTAAATTTTTTAAAGCTTATGCAAACTATGCTGATGGTCTTCGTGTCATAAGCCCTTTTTTACGCTATGAGCAATTTTATAAAGCCATTGAACATTTTTTCCCAGAGGAAAATTTCGAAATTTTCCTTGATAAAGTTGCAAACTTTGTACATCCTCTCGATCAGCGATATACTAAAAATCAAATCAGAATTTTTCGAGAAATACGAAATCGCTGTATTCATCCGAATGCATATCTTGGTCACTTAAGTCCTTCAGACTTAGTTGCGGTTCGGGAAGTAGAATCAAATTTACCTCTTTTACATAATCTTGTGAAGCTACTACTGCAAAACCCACCACTATAATACAGAAATAGAAGACTGAAAGTTGGCCAGATACTGTTAGGAGTGTCTACTTACTACGCCCTGATTATGCATCTCAGCC
>JBFLXE010000205.1:0-2305 GCA_040757455.1 Nitrospirota bacterium | reverse complement strand
TGATTACAGTAAATTCTCTCATCCTGAAAGCCTCCTTTTATATTGCTGTTTTATTCTATATCAAAATATCCACTTTTTCTATAAATGGTAAAAGCCGCCATCAGGAAATCTGGGAATGATGATAATGTAGTCAATCAGAATGTGAAGGCTCGTAATCCCTTAATTCATCTCTTGCCAGCTATAAGTTGTTGGGTTCTGTTGTAGCTCGCATGGGAGCTCCGTCACTGTTTACCGAAAGAGGTACGCGTAATCCCCTGCCAACTATATCACGGAGAAACTCAAGCCAGCTGGGTTTGGGGAACAAGGAAAGCTACAACACTGAAGTGAAGACTACTCTATTATCACCTTATGAAATCTTCTTTTGCCAACTTGTAAAATATGTTCGCCCACTGGAAGCATCGTATTAGAATCAGTTACAAGGGAGCCGTTTAGTTTTACACCACCCTGCTTAATGAGTCTTATAGCCTCGCTGGTGCTTTTTGCGAGTCCTATCTCTTTCATAACTTGTGGCAACCAATTAATATTTGCCCTGACGAAACCACCGCCTTCTATAGATGGTAATTTTAAATATGTAGTAGCAATAACTTCAGGAAGTCCCTTTTCTTTAAAAATATGTTCAAATTCCTCTCTTGCCGTCAGTGCTGCTTCTTTTCCCCAGTATCTTTCAACTATCTCCGAGGCAAGTTTTTCCTTCGCATGTTTTGGATGTACTGTCCCCTTCTCTATCCCTTCCTTCATTGAATTAAGTTCTTCGGGAGAAATGTGGCTCAGCAGTTCATAATACCTGAGCATCAATTCATCACTAATGGACATTAACTTACCAAACATCTCTTTTGGAGTTTCGGTAATACCGATATAATTGCCAAGGCTTTTACTCATTTTTTTGATTCCATCTATTCCCTCAAGCAGCGGCATCAGTACAAGACATTGCGGTTCTTGTGCGTATTCTCTCTGTAACTCTCTCCCGACAATAAGGTTGAATTTCTGATCTGTGCCGCCGAGTTCCACGTCCGCCTTCAGTATTACAGAATCGTACCCCTGAATGAGCGGGTAAAGAAACTCATGTATACTGATGGGATTCTGATTCAGCCATCTTTGTTTGAAATCTTCCCTTTCAAGCATCCTCGCCATAGTGTATTTGCTGGCAAGACGTATCATATCCTCTGAGGTAAGAGTAGACATCCATTCAGAATTAAAAACTACCCGTGTTTTTTTTGGATCAAGTATTTTGAACACCTGTTCACGATATGTTTTTGCATTTGCAAGGACTTCTTCTTTTGTAAGGGGTTTCCGCATCTCGCTCTTACCACTCGGGTCACCTATCATACCTGTAAAATCGCCGATGAGAAATATTACTTCATGTCCCAATTCCTGAAACTGCCGCATCTTTTCGAGCAATACCGTATGGCCAAGATGGATGTCAGGTGCAGTCGGGTCGAAACCCACCTTGATCCGGAGAGGCTCGTTCTCCTTGAATGACTTCTCAACTTTTCGCAGCAATTCCTCCTCTGTAATAATCTCGGCAGCGCCCCTTCTTATGATTTCAAGCTGTTTTTCCGGTTTTAGCATGAAGATTATAATAAAATACAATCTCGGTAGCGTCAATGAGAGTTCGCACGTCATGTGCGATGGAGCCTTAGACTGGTCAATGGATTTCGTTTATTAAGCGAAAGATTCTACCTGAGTCTCAACAGTTTCAAAATAATGCCGAGGTATTTGTTTATAGGATTGCTTCTTTTTAGAAAAGGTATAACAGGAGGTTTTCTGGTGCCGAGCTTGTTCAATTCATTGACGATTCCCAAATTCGTTCCATGGCTCAAGCCGTCTCTGAAAGCTCTTACCGCTTCTTCCTTTCTATTATAAAGTAGATATATCCTACCGAGATTCAGATAGATTTCAGGATTGTCCGGCTCTTTTTGAATTGCTTCTTCACAGATAGAAACTGCCTTGCTAAATTGACCGCGCTCCTTCGCTATGCAAAAAGCAAAATACGAAGCTATAAAGGGGTTGTTCTCGGCTTTCAATGCCTTCTCGAAAAAAACGAGTGCCGTGAGAGTATCACCAGTTTTCAGGGCGTCTACGCCTTTTTCGAAAAGATCGTCTGTTTCGGCATTCGACATATTGAATAATAATATTAAGCAAATTAGAAATATTTTTCAAAATTAATATGCTTTCTTCAAGTCATAACGCACCCGATAAACGGGTGGCTTGACGGTTGTGAGCCATCTCAAAGATGGCCATTAATTCTAAAATCTACCTTCTTCCTGTTCAATTTCAAGCTTCTCTTGATGTTCTATGTATTCTT
>JBFLXE010000204.1:0-2369 GCA_040757455.1 Nitrospirota bacterium | reverse complement strand
TTTAATTGGACAGCATCTCATGTACAGAAAAGGGAACCTGGTTTTGAAAATGCACTTTTTCTTGTCTAAAAGCCTTATTTCATGCGAGGGCATTTTATAAATTCAGATTATTTTGGACAGCAATGAGTATAAAATATATTTGATTTAAGAAACCGGCTCGACTATTCGGTTCACCTGCAGGCAGAAAGGTTTGGTATGCGACGAAAAACGAAGAGATGATTGGACTGGTCAGCAATCTTTCCTTAAAACGGTGCGAAGAACTTTATAAGAAGATACGTTTTCAGAAACGCGAAGAGGCTCTACAGACAATCAAAGCTTATCATGAATCCACCACTAAAAACTATCCTTAATAAGAAAGGATTTAAGACCATTCATCAACAAGCAGTGAACGAAGATTTTTATAACTCCTTTATAAAATAGCAGATTATATCCCAAATCTAAATCCGAAAAGCTCTGAAAACATTTCAGCCACTATCCTGATCACATCACAAGGTCGTGGATTTCCTATAAGCCTTTTACATTCTACAAAGGTTGTCTTTAAGCCGCTTTAGTTCAGCCTTCAGTTCTTCTACCGTCATATCATCCATTCCATTCTCCATTTTCATTATCTCATTTAATTGATCGAGTTCCTCAGGAAAAAGGAGTCTTAACTCTCTTCACTTAATCCAGTCAGCAATGAAAATATCAGTAGCTCTTGGTTTTTGCGGGTTTCTGTTTGAGGCAAAAACTAATTTCTTTCCATCGGGAGAGAACATGGGGAAGCTGTCGAAGACTTTGTTATACGTGATCCTTTCAAGGCCGGTGCCATCCATGTTAATGAGATAGAGTTCGAAATTATGTCCGAATCTTCTCAGATTTTCATTCCAATCATCCATGTTGCTCGAAAAGATGATCCGTTTTCCATCGGGATGCCATGAGGGAGCCCAGTTCGTAGCGCCGTTACGCAAAATCCTCCTCCTGTTTTTCCCGTCTGTATCCATCACCCAGAGGTCGAGTGGAAAGGGAATAATGTAATTATTCTCCATACATTCACGCCATGTAGCTTTTTCTTCTTCGGTCTCTGGATACCAGGCACGCCAGACTATCTTGCTTCCATCGGGTGAAAGCCATGGTCCTCCATCGTATCCAACACTGTTTGTCAAACGCCGCACATTGGAACCGTCAAAGTTCATGATATAGATATCAAAATCACCATCCCTCTGAGAGCCGAAAACAATCTGTTTGCCGTCAGACGATATAACCGGCTCGGCATCATAAAGAGGGTTATCGGTTATCCTTTTCATATCTGATCCATCTGCATTAGCTACATAGATGTCATAAGGATAAAGAGGCCATACATGACCTGCACCTTTTATAACCGGAAGATTCTTTGGCTTAGGAGGGCAGTCACCAGGAAGATGGCTGGTCGAAGCAAAAACAATCTTTCGGTTGTCGGGGAAGAAAAAAGAACAGGTATGCGCTCCGTGGTCAGGGCTCACCATGTGTTTTTCAGAGCCATCGATATTCATTATCCATATCTTATCGCAAGCATATCCGCCACGGTTAGACTGAAAAATAAGCTTGAATCCATCCCTGCTAAAATAAGCCTCTCCGTTATCTCCATCAAAGGTGATTTGCCGTATGTTCTTAATGTGGCGGTCTTCGAACGCGAATTCATTAGAAATTATCTTCCCTTCCTTGTGAAAACAAGCAGCTAGAAAAGCAATGAAACAGAATAATAAAAGATTCCGGACCCTCCAAAAGGACGGCGGGCAGGCAAGCCGGAATGACAGATTCGATACCTCGCAGCTTGCTGAGGGGTAGTTCATTTTCATTTTGGACAAGTAGTTTTTATTAATTTTACACCATTTGTATCAAAGGCTGCTGGACTGTTATAGCTCGCGGAATATTGTCCTGCCTGAAAGGAAATTTGCCTTACTAAAATCCCGTTGTAATGCACGAAATTCCCAAAAATCAATAAGTTACACACTGGCATGTCTATTGCTTTTCTCAGGTTATTATTCGTCTTCTACCTGAAAGGAGATCAAAATGGAAAAAGTATTAAGATGCAAAGACGTGGGTGTGGATTGTGACTTTGTTGCAAAAGGTAATACAGAGGATGAGGTGCTGAAGAAAGCCGCAGAGCATGCCAGAAAATATCACGCCATAAAACGGGTTACTAAAGATTATCTGGATTCATGGAGAAAACATATCAAAAACGTTTCATAGCTTTCTGTTCCTCAGAGCATCTTTTGTTTATAAGAAGGCTGTTCAATAACAGACAGTATTTTTAGGAATAAGGGACAACGCAAAAAAGAATAAAAGCAAACGATATGAAAGCAGCAGTTACATTACATAATTATCTCACAGAAAATAAGCATTTTTATAAA
>JBFLXE010000203.1:0-2406 GCA_040757455.1 Nitrospirota bacterium | reverse complement strand
TTCTCATTCAATGGCCTCCTTGTGGAATTGATGAGATATTTTAAGAGAATTTGCGGTAAAAGGGAATTAATATCTACTCACAGAACCTTGATTTTCAAGGGACTGTGAGATATTGAACAGGCTTTTAAATAAGAAAGGAGGTGAAATATGTCAGACAAGATAACATTATCTGTCATCAAGGCTGATGTAGGTGGATACGTTGGTCATTCAAGTATTCATCCCGATATCCTTGAAACGGCAAGGGAAAGGCTGTCGAACGCAATAGAAAAAGAAATGCTTGTCGATTTTCATGTCACACGGTGCGGAGATGACTTAGAGCTTATTATGACTCATAAAAATGGAAGAGACTCAGAGCGAATACATAAACTTGCGTGGAACACATTCGTTGCATGCACTGAAATTGCAAAAGATCTGAAATTATACGGTGCCGGACAGGACTTACTGAGCGACGCATTTACCGGTACCGTGAAAGGTATGGGGCCAGGTGTTGCAGAAATGGAAATTGAGGAAAGAAAAAGCGAGACGGTCATCATTTTTATGGCTGATAAAACTTCACCGGGCGCTTGGAATCTTCCCCTTTACAGAATTTTTGCGGATCCGTTCAATACCGCTGGCCTCGTTATAGATCCGACTATGCATGAGGGCTTCACATTCGAAGTAATTGATGTGTATGAAAGCAAAAAGATCAACTTTTCATGTCCTGAAGAGATCTATAATCTTTTGATGTTTATTGGAGCAACGAGAAGGTTTATTATCAGGACTATTTGCAGAAGAGACGGAACAATCGCCGCAGTGGCATCTACACAAAAACTCAGTCTAATCGCGGGGAAATATGTGGGTAAAGACGATCCAGTCCTGATTGTCAGATGCCAATCTGGACTACCAGCAGTCGGAGAAGTATTAGAACCATTCACTTTTCCCCATTTAGTCGATGGATGGATGCGTGGATCACATCGCGGGCCTCTCATGCCTGTAGCATTCTATGAGGCAAACCCATCAAGGTTTGATGGCCCACCAAGGGTTATTGCTGCTGGCTTTCAGATTAGAAATGGTAAATTGATAGGGCCAAGAGATCTATTTGATGATCCGGCCTTTGATTTTGCCAGATGGAAAGCTAACGAAACTGCAAATTATCTTAGATACCATGGTCCGTTTGAACCACACAGACTCGGGTTAGAGGATCTTGAATATACAACTATGGACAGCCTTATGAGAAAACTGGAAAATAGATTCCAAACCGAGGCCTGAGTAAGATTCAATTAAAAATCATAAATAGATGAGATGTTCTTCGTCTATTTATGATTTTTTCTTTGATGTGCTTCCTTGATGCTTGATGTCTTAAAAAGGAGCGGATAGATAAGAGCTTAGAAAACAAGAAAAGCGGCATCAAAGTAAGTATTTCAATATCTGCTTAAATCAACGGAGACTTCTCGTTTGATAGGCTTATCATTTTCGTCAAAATAAGCGTCTATATACTTGACGGTTATAATCCTCTCGTCATTCCATGAAATTGAGTCAACAGTGCCAATACCATTCAATATAAAGATGGGCGTCTTCCAGAAGATCAAAAAGCGATGACTGAGGTCATACAATTCAAGGTTTTGTTTCCCGACCCAGCTAACCGTGTATGCTGCAAGATACCGTCCGGACGGTGAAATTTCAATGGGCGAATTATCTATTGAAAATAGTGTCTTTCCTTTGATATTTAATACATGTGCAACCATGCATCCGGAACCGCAGCCATAGGTATGAATGAGATTATTTTCATTGTTCCATCTGATATTTCCCCCAGCTTTTAGTGTCAAATCTTTCACGAGTGTAAATTCCTCCAAGTCATAAATTGACAATATTCGTGGCGGATAATCCATATGCCATACGAAGGCATGCTTCTCATCAGGGGATATTTGATAATCATAAATGTGATGAGGATTGCTAAAATTCGTAAGATTAAGCCATTCATTGTTTTTTAAAAAGAAGACATTTTTTACGTGATTTTTTTCTACTATTTTCAACCTTTGTTCGGGTATCAACGGCGGCTTGATTTGGGCAGCACAAGGACAGTCGGGGAAATTTAAGAGTTTCAAAAGTAAAAATGCCGTGAACAGCGACAAACAAGAGTGTGCTTTGAAGTGCGATTTCTCACAGCACGCATTTTTACATCCGATATCCATTAAAATTTGCAAGCACGCCGCATATTTCTATCAACGACATTACTATTTCTTAACAGAAACATGCATCTGCATAACCTTATTGTGTGATAGTGATTAAGATTCTATACTACAAATAAGAATTTTTCCAATCTTAAAATGTTAAATATTTTTTCAGTTTTAGCCCAGATAATTCATAAATTCTGCTGAAAAAAATAGCCAACAATCCTGAGAGCTTTGGTATTATTAAGTTTGCAAA
>JBFLXE010000202.1:0-2434 GCA_040757455.1 Nitrospirota bacterium | reverse complement strand
TGATGAGATATTTTAAGAGAATTTGCGGTAAAAGGGAATTAATATCTACTCACAGAACCTTGATTTTCAAGGGACTGTGAGATATTGAACAGGCTTTCATAGAAAAAGAAGGAGGTGAGATTATTAGGTAAGGGTGCAGATGGACAAATTTACCGGATGAGTTTTAAAATTTAACACAGAAAAAGTGGGGAATAAAACTGGCCCCGGGGTGGGGAATAAAGTTGAACCTCGACAGGTGTTACAGTTTATACGTAGACTTCTTACGAATCTTTATGAAATAAGAGCATTCTGTTCATTATTTCATAGTGTTCATTTTTTATGAACTCTACTAAATTGAACGCTCTTATTGATTTTTTCTTCTTTATTTCTTTTTTCCGGTGACTTTCCTCTTGAATTCAGTAACTCATCACAAAAAGCACATCCTCCTTACTCATAAAATCTTTCTTTTGCGGTAGGTGGAATCAAATAAGTATTACATTTGAAAAGGATATCTATGTCAGAGGAAACAGGAAAAAAAGAAAGACACTTTAATTGGCTTCTGACTCTGTTAATAAGCCTTCTGATGTCCCTGGCCTCTATCCTCGTTTATGACAGGTTCTTTGTTCAGAAGATAGTAGCGGTTGACATAAAAGGCTATATAGCAGAACAGAGAGATTTATACATCTCGGGCAAGATCAATGATGAGCAGCTGAAGGCAAACATAGAAAAGATGGAGAAGGCAGTAAATAGCATACAAAAAAACAAGGTCATTATAATGGGAGACGCTGTAATAAGAAATGCTGAAGTTGTCAGGCCTTAAAGACTCAAAAAATCTCAAACTATTTTTGTTTTTCTTTCCTCTTATATTATGCGGTTCCCTTGTACCCTCAAGGCTTTCTATCTCTCTCACGCCATCCTTGGATCACAGGTTATTTTACCTTGACAGCTCTCCTGATCCTTATGACATCAAAAAGTATGACTATGTGCTGTTTACCTTCAGTTCAAGATATATAAATGATGGCAAACCAGTCAAGGCAATAAAGCAGGTTGCCTGCGATGAAGGGGAGTGTAGATCGTAAAATAGCGGTTTTGATTTTCATTAATGCCTCTTAATAGTTGTTGCATAACGACTAAGCTCACCTGCCGCCATGGAGCGCAGCGGAATAGCGGTCAGGTGGAGCGCCAAGTTAGGCCACTTTAATCACGCGTACTTCGACATTTTGCACCCTAGACATCAATCCAAGGGCTATCTCCGAACTACAGTGATAATGTCAGATCGCCACTTCGCTTTAGGCCACTCCGAAAACACTTGCCCCTCGGTCAACCTTTCTTTCGGTTCTGCGATAGCCATGATTTCAAATTCTTTGCCGATATCTATATCGCCTGCCCTTCCAATGTAGACAGGAACCCGCCATGTGCCGTCTCTGCGAACCGTCACAGATGGCTGTATCCAGTACGACGACAGCCCAACTGGATGGACAATCACCCAGACTTCTGCCTTTGGATCGGTTACTCTCCCTTCCACAAGCGGTCTCCACTTAACTCCACCGCTCACTGGTTCTGAGATCTCCAGATCCGTTGTTGGTTTCTTTTCAGGTGCCCGTGGTACAATCTCAGACGGCGCTTGCATAACTTGGTCTAACAACTGAGTCTGAAGACCCTCAATCCGCTTCACCAGCCGATCCTGTGTTGCCGCGGTCAATGCATATAGGATGGAAGTAGAGCACACATACGTGAGCGCAGCTAGCACGAGGAGTGCTTTACCTATTTGGTTAAGGCCGTCATTGGGGCGTTTGGTTGCCTCCAAGATGCCAACTACGCCCAATGCTACGACACTTAATGACTGCAACACAACAAGAACGAATTCAAACCACATGTTGATATCACTATTTTCTTATGACCTCTATGACTTCTGACTGCGATTGAGCTTTTGGCCATGTTTCAAGCACTTTGCCTTCACGTAGCGTCTCTTCAGGGATAGCAACCGCCATTATTTCAAAGTGCTTACCTACGTCAATATTTCCCGGCCGCCCAATGTACACTTGGACTCTCCAGCGTCCTTCTTTTCTTACAGTGACACTCGGTTGTACCCAATAGTCAGATGTCTCCATAGGATGGACTATAACCCACACCTGCGCGGAATTATTCTTTACTTTGCCTTCGACTATAGGACGCTCTGGAACGCTTGCACCGTCGGATGGGGACTTGATAGCTATGTACTCGTTCTGAGCCGCAGCTAAATGCAAGACAGAAAAAAGGTAAAAGAGAACAACCAACGGTATTGTGATTCTTCGCATTTTTTCCCTCCATTTTGGTTTTGAGTGGCCTAACAAGTTATTAGATAGTTTCTCGATAATACCAGAAAGGGCATGTGTGGTCAAGACAACAAATATGAGGTGCTTGACGTAACATTTTAATTTTAGTAGATTATGTATCTGACTAATATTACAAATTG
>JBFLXE010000201.1:0-2502 GCA_040757455.1 Nitrospirota bacterium | reverse complement strand
CCTCTGTTGAGGTTTTGCCTCAGCGACAGTAAGTGTTTTCCCCTTGAAATCTTTTCCATGAAGAGCCGCCATCGCCTTGTTTGCATCTTCCTCATTTACCATCTCAATAAAACCAAATCCTTTAGACCGTCCTGTAAATTGATCCGGTATTATTTTCAATGATTCAATCTCCCCATACTCTGAAAACAGTTCCCTCAAATCTTCTTCGGTAGCATCGTATGGAATATTTCCGACATATATCTTTCTCATTGATCATCTCCTTTTTTTGTTTATCAGGCGCCTAACCTTTTCAGTCTCCTTTGCAACAGATTACCGGGTAAAGGGTCCTTCCTGAAACGACAAGGGAAGGAATGAATATGCATCAAACTGTGCCGGGGACTGAGTCTGTGTGTGAGATGCTGTTATCTCAAAACAGCGCAAGATTAAAGGACAGCAAATTTACGTATATTGTATGGCAACTTCATAGACAATATCTGAGTGGCTCGGAGCGGTGTCAGCACCTTTACAGTTCAGAGACCCTTTCACACCGGCACTCCTGTTTCTGACCATCGCGTTGATTACCTGGGTCAGATCAAACCCACCATCAACACAGTCTTGTCTTAAACAGTTTATTATGAAAAAAGCATAACTGCTGGGAGTGAAATGAAAGGTCCGCAGTATCGATTTTGTCCCTTTCTGGTTATAGGTGATGTTCATGTTAATGCTTGCAACCTCAGGGAAGTGTGTTTCTACAGAACCTGCATCACGCCTCCGTTGCATTATCTCCTGATTCTTCTCCCTTATTGCCGCATGCCGGTTGTTATTCATGTTCTCCTCATTTCTCTCAAAGGAGAAGACCCCCTCCGAAGAAGGGGCCTTTCCCGATTAATTAGAGTTTAACCACATTAATCGCCTTAAGGCCTTTCGGGCCTTGTTCAGTCTCAAAACTGACATTGTCGCCTTCAGCAAGGCTTTTAAAGCCACTCCCCTGAATAGACGTGTGGTGGACAAAAAAATCAGTATTGTTATCAGCGGTAATAAAGCCAAAACCTTTACTGTCATTGAACCACTTCACAGTTCCTTGTGTCATTGTGTTTACCTCCTTATCTATCAATTAAAATCTCAGAAGGACTCAATAAAAAAGGCCCCAAAGCTAAAAGTCTTCGTGGCCTTCTATGAACGCAAAAACTTCTAAAATCTTGTCTCTACCTTACCATGCGGTAACAGTTTAGTCAAGGTAATTCGAGGAGAAGTTCCCCCATTTTTTCGTCATTCCCGCGAAGGCGGGAATCCACTTTCTCAATTCAGCAAGTTTTCGTATAAATCTATCCATTCAGGGTTTTGTTCCTCAATAAGCCTGAGTTTCCATGCCCGATTCCATTTTTTTATTTGCCTCTCCCTCGATAAAGCTGCATCGGCATCCTCAATGACTTCATAGTAAACGAGCTGATGAACCCGGTATTTCTTTGTAAAACCCTCAACCAAGCTGTTCTTGTGTTCATAGACTCTCTTCAGTAGGTCCGTTGTCACCCCTACATACAAGATGCCTCTTCGTTGACTCGCCAAAATGTATACAGAGAAGGTTTCTTTCATATAGAAAGGATAATGGATTCCCGCCTTCGCGGGAATGACAGCTTTTATTCTACTATCTGCTTGATAAAAGATCCCCCATTTTTTCCAAAACCATTAACGTCCACTTCTCTTCTTGCATAGATCCTTGTCTCCCAAGGCATTGAGCGGTTTATGCCATGATTATTGGGGGAACTCCTGACGGCCAGAACAGGCAAAGAGGCTTTCGTAGGTGATCCGTTCAAGGAAGAGCCCGTTCCCGGGGGCTGTGGGTCCTGCGCATTTCCTGTCCCGCGAGAGAAGTATTTCTCCCATGCGACCATAGGGCATTTTCCCCCTTCCGATTTCTGCAAGCGTGCCGACAATATTCCTTACCATGTGCCGCAGGAATCCGTTTGCCTCGATCGTTATTCTGATGAAGTTCCCGTTAACTTCCCCGGTCATGAAGCTCATTTTTTTTATTCTCCTGATCTCCAGGGAGTAAATTTCCCTCACGGGATTCTTTATCCCGCTGCCCGTACCCATGAATGACGAAAAATCATGGACGCCCGGGAGCGCATCTCCCGCGGCCTTCATTGATTTGAGGTCAAGCGGCTGCCGGATAAGCCAGGCATACCGGAAGAGAAATGCCGAAGAGCTGTTCTGGTTTGCGATAACATAGAAATATCGTTTCCTGAGGGCGTCATTCCTCGGCCGGAACATATCGTGAGCCGCTGATGCCTCAAGAACCCTGATATCCGGCGGGAGCAGCGCATTCAGCGCCTGTTTTATCTTTTCAGGGCTCAGGTCCGATGTAGTGCTGAATACGGCGACCTGACCAAGGGCATGCACCCCTGCATCGGTTCTGCTTGCCCCCCTGACGCCTGAGACCTCGCCGGTGATATGCATGATCCTCTCTTCAAGAATCCCCTGAATGGTTGGTCCGTGCCGCTGAATCTGCCAGCCATGATATCC
>JBFLXE010000200.1:0-2542 GCA_040757455.1 Nitrospirota bacterium | reverse complement strand
GAGCTTCTCCATGGTGTAGAACGTGCTGATTCTCATACGAGAAAGATAAAGCGGCAGGCTTTTGTAGAGAAGGTCATAGAGTTTTTTCCGGTCTTTCCTTTTGATCTGCCGGTTGCAAGAATCTATGCAAAATTGTGGGCAACCCTCTCCGCAAAGGGTATAGCAATCGGAAGTCATGACCTGATAATTGCTGCTACAGCACTCTCTTTGGATTATACGATTGTTACGGTAAACATTAGGGACTTTGGAAAAATTAAGGGTTTGAAGGTGGAAAGGATTTAGAATTTCAACTTGATGTCCCGTGAGGTCTTCAGGTTACTTCCTTTTTATATACTCAAACCCATGCATTTACATGATATCCTGAGATAGTAATTCTCCGGCTTTAACTGGGGCAACGAAAAAGGACTCGGGTTTTGTAAAGTTGATATGGGTACAGACACTTAAAGCCTCCTCTTTTGCAAAGAATATGCCCCATAAGTTCCAATTCGTCCATTCTTCGCCCTCAGCTTTATCAATGATGTATCCTAAAACCCATAATTTCATAGTCAAACCTCCCTCTTAAACTAATCCTTTCAGCTTCTCCCATATCTTTACCATTCCAATCCAAGTGTATCAAGCTTGCAGTATTCAAGAAGTGCAGTTCGGATTTTATGTACTTCTTCCTGATCTTCTGTCTGGCACATTGCCCAGTATGCACCCATAGCCATTCCCCCATCACTGACATCCATTTCTTCATAGGACAATTCAGGCACAAGGACTGGGAGTACTCCTTTTTCGGAAAAAGAGCCTTTCATTTGCCAGTAGTAAACATCTCTATTTTCAAATGGTTTGGAGAGATCTCTGATATTTTCAATAATTCGGTTAATTCTATCCTTGTATTCAGGAAACCATGCGGCTAAATCAGTCAACCGTTTCTCTTCAAAATTTGTATATGCAACAACACACGCTGTTTCAGGTATTGCATCGAGAAGTTTTTTTAGAAGCTCAATTCTTTGATCTTTAATTGACTTCAATTCAGGCATATGATATTATGCATGCAATAGATGCATAAAGGAGGCATCAATGAGAACGACTTTAGCAATTAATGAAAAATTACTTGACGAGGCAAAAGAATTATCAGGCGCAAGGACAAAAAAGGAAGCTGTTGAGATTGCTCTTGATGAATTTATAAGGAGAAAGAAGGCCCGAAAGCTTCTTGATCTGGAAGGGAAAGTTGAACTCTCTTTTACGCTAAAGGAATTTCTCAGCAGAAGGAAAAAAGATGTTCCTTATAGATAGTTCTGCATGGATCGAGTATCTGAGGCCTCAAGGCTCAAGAAAAGTTAAGGACAGAGTAAGAGAAGTCCTTGAGAAAGATGAGGCGGTTACCTGCGGCATTGTGGTAGTAGAGATACCCAGAGGGGCTAAAGACGACAAGACTTTTAAAACACTCAAAGAGACTCTGATGTCGTTACCGCAAATTCCTCTTAATAATGAAGTAATCGAAAAAGCAGCACAATGGGGATATTCTCTGGACAGAAAGGGTAAAACCGTCTCAACGACAGACCTTTTTATCGCCGCCGCAGCTTCCGGCAAAGCCGTTGTTTTGCATGTTGATAGTGATTTTGAGACAATAGCATCTCTCGGACTCAGACAGGAGAAAATAGAACTTTCTTAAAAATAGACATTTCCTGCAGGATAAAGAATACTTTTGAGGCTTGCAGGAAATGGGATGAAAGAGTGCAAGGTGGGAATACCTCAATGTCATATTTAAGCTCTTATGCCCTAATAGCCTGGATACAGTTGTTATATCCACGCCGGCCATTACAAGATGAGATGCAAAGGTATGTCTCAGGTCACATCTCAAGGCAATAAAAAAGGCATGGGATATCCCTTTTGATGAAATCAAGAACGATATTGAGACTCTAAGTTGTCTTGCCAGTTTTTGGAATGGCAGAGACTGTTACTAAAAAATCTTCTGCCTCAAAATGTCCTGTAAGTTTGGCAACATTCAACCAGTGAGGTTTCAGTGAATCACTATAGATAGGTTTTCGGTATTGTATTTTGAGATTAGAAATTGCCCTGAAAATTTTTAAACGGCTATTTCCAGAGCTATTCTGTCATACCGTATAATCGGCTTCGTCTTTCTATCCGTTTCTTCCCTTTCTATCAGCCCTATTTGACCTAAATATTTCAGATCATCTGCTACATTTTTGATGTCTCTTTTTGCAAATCTTGCAAGCTCATTAATGGAAGAAGGTTTTTTAGTCTTTATGATATGCAACAGTTCCAGCCTCTTAGGTGTCAATGCTTTTCTAAATGCCTCAAGACTGGTAAAATAAACACCAGCCTCTTTCTTTACCTTCTTACCTCGCTCAATGGCCTTACCTGTCTTTACAAAATCGTCAAGTGCTGTTCTTAAATCTTTAATTCCTATCTTGATCCTCTTAACTCTCATAGTTCACCTCTCTTGTATCTTTCAATGTCTCTGTAAAAGTCATTTGATAATTTTTTAAGACTGACAAATTTATAAGGCTCTATTTTCCCTTTTACGTGTCTGTGG
>JBFLXE010000199.1:0-2610 GCA_040757455.1 Nitrospirota bacterium | reverse complement strand
AAAAGTCGTGGAGTTGTTTCACCTCCTGAGACGGGTGTGATTTGAGAAACCTGTCTTTTCTTTTTAAGAATGGCTTCTCCTTCCTGCAAGAGATTCCATCCCCTGTAATGAAATTTTTTGAATATCAACATTAAAAAGAGCATCGATACATAAGATGTCAAAAGCAGAAGCGCAATGAAAATCAGTGTAGCGATATCAAAAGTCTGGCTCAAAAAATCAAAAATGGATTCACTGAGCCACCTGTTAGGCAGTAATATAAAAGAAGATGTCTTCATTTCGGCGATGAACAAGGTGAGATTCGCAAAGAGCTCAGGATTTACAAAACGTTCGGGTTTCAACATCCTGAGCAATATAACTAAGAAAAGGATAATGAAACCCCCGGTAGAAAAAAGAAATTTCTTCAATCTCCTCGCATGGAAGAGACCCGAAAGGAGAATTGTAATTCCTGCGCCAATATGTACCGGAATAGCCGAAAAGCCTGTGAAAAGAACTACTGCATAAAAATAAAAAAATAAATTTGTTTTATAGATTAACCCCGCTGCTATAAGTAATGGTATGCCGAAAATAACAAGCATCCACGATGCCTTCAAGTGTGTTTCAAATAGCCTTGAAAAAAATAGTGAAGTTCTGCTTACCGGAGATATAAGCAGAACCTCCATCTCTTTTGAATGGTAGTAGGTGTTCAATGATATAACAAAGCCGTTGATGATTTGCATGAAAAAGATAATAATAAAGATCAGAGAATATCCCTTTATCAGCAGGAAATTGAAAACCTCCGGTGAGAGGTTCTGTAACCGGATCATGCCAGTGTTTAATAACTTTGTAACAAGAAATATAAATATTCCGCTTGAAGCTATATAAAAAGATGTTTTCCGGTAGAATGACCAGTTGAACTTCATTACGTCGTTTTTTAAGGACCAGAAAACAGGGGCAAGGAGAACAGACAGTTCCCTCACGCCTGTACCCCTGAAATTTCATAATCGGATGTGAGGCGAATGAATATATCCTCAAGGTTTTTATCTGAAGATGCTGCATAATGTCTCAGGTCTTCATTCGTGCCGAAAGCGACCACAGAGCCTCTATTGATAATTGCGATCTTGTCGCAGACCTGCTCGGCTATTGCAATTATATGAGTGGAAAGAACTATTGTTGCGCCTTCATTGCGAAGTCTGAACAAAATGTCTTTCAATAGTTTTACGCCTTTAGGGTCAAGCCCGTTATGTGGCTCATCAAGGATTATCACCTTAGGTACTCTCATGAATGCAGATGTTAGCAGCAGTCTCTGTTTCATCCCCATTGAAAAACTGCTGATCAGCTCATCCTTCCAATCAAAAAGACCGAAAATTTTCAGATATTTTTCGGCATTTTCGCGAAAGACATCTTCTTTTAAACGATAAAGTCCGGATATAAAGATAAGGTATTCCCGGGCTGTCAGTTTTTCAAAGATATAACCTTTCTCAGGAATGTACGCCAGCGTCTGTTTAGCATTGATCGGGTCCCGGCTCATGTCATAACCACCGATTTTAATCACGCCTGAATCAGGTCTGATAAGCCCGACCATCATTTTTATTGACGTTGATTTTCCTGCCCCATTCGGACCAAGAAATCCGAAGATTTCTGATTCATTCACTGTAAAGGAAAGATTATTGACAGCTACGAGGTCCCCGTATTTCTTTGTGCAGTCTTTTACTTCGATCATGATGCCTCCAGAATTTCGATAGTAACAGATTTCAAATCTTTAATGATTGAAGTAATATCTTCTAAGTTTCCCTCCTTCAAAGGAATATGAGTCACATCGGCAGGAAACTGGACAAATGTTGGGTCTAACGGTATCCATTGATTAAACCACACCTCAGGCCAGGTGTGAAAATAAAAATAGCCCTTGAGATACACAAAACCTCCAATTAAGCGGGTCGGCAGGCCGCCTGCACGGGCATATGTTGCAAACATAACGGTCTTTTCCAGATAATCTCCCGAAAGCGAATCGAGGAAGCCTCTGGAATCTGAAAGTGTGAATAGTGGCCGAAGTCTCACGAGGTTAAAGACATAACTCTTAAGATAATTTGCGAAAAGAAAAGCATCGTTCTTGCTTGATCTGGCATAAATAACTCCCGTATCCTGTAAAGGCTTATAATCACTCACCACCCATTTATCCGGAGAGAGATATCTATCGAACTTATCCCCTTTGAAAGGCAATTGATAACTTTTTTCCTTTAAAATTTGGACCTCGATCTTCTGCATTGTCAATATGCTATCTTTCAGGATCACGGTGCTGTTTTCATACAGCTTGGCCTGCAACGGAAATCCATTGACTTTAACCTTTAAAGTATTCAACGTTTCAGGATTTTGTATCATTTTATTGGATTTAAAGAACGGCAGTGAGGCATAATCAAAAAGTCTTCTGTCAGAAAGATCTTTTGCAAATTTTTCAACCTGTGAATATAAAGTAAAACCTGCAGGGCTTTTCTCTTTCACAATCAAGCCACTATCACTGCTCCACCAAATGGTATTCCCAGCTCTAAATTTGTAGATACTCGAGACCTCTGCACCTACTTTTATCGGTATGATTTCCTCCAGAACAACCCGCACATCATCAATTGAAAGGTTCAT
>JBFLXE010000198.1:0-2611 GCA_040757455.1 Nitrospirota bacterium | reverse complement strand
AATGAGAGAATACAGAGTAAAGTATTTCATTTTTTCTTCCAGCTGTGCAGTTTATGGAGAGCCTCAAGAAGTACCCATTAATGAATGTCATCCCAGAAATCCAATAAGTCCCTATGGCAAAAGCAAACTGATGGTTGAAGAGATCTTAAAAGATTACGATACTGCATACGGAATCAGGTATATCAGTTTGAGATACTTTAATGCGGCTGGTGCTGATCCGGAATTGGAGATAGGTGAAAGTCACAATCCCGAAATGCATTTAATACCCCTGATCATGAATGTAGCAGCCGGAACTTCAAGTCACATTAATGTATTTGGAGATGATTATCCAACACCGGATGGCACGTGTATAAGGGACTATATTCATGTTAACGATATTGCAAATGCTCACCTCTTAGCTCTTCAGGCCCTTAAATCAGGCATGAGCTCTACAGCTTTCAATCTCGGCAACGGGAGCGGCTATTCAGTAAGGGAAATAATTCGAATGGCTGAGCAGGTAACCGGCAGAGAAATACCCGTAGAGATTGGTAAAAGAAGGAAGGGCGATCCTGATCGGTTGGTGAGCGATTCTCAAAAAGCAAGAAAAGAATTGGGTTGGAAACCAGAGTATGAAGATATCAAAATAATTTTAGAACACGCCTGGAGGTGGCATGTGAGAATGTTGAATGGACGTCATAGTCCCTTGAGAGGTTTTTATGGAACAGTGTAAAGGTTTAGGGAACTGGCTTGAATGCCTGAGATGTCCCTTTCTTATGCACGAAGAAATGTCCGATAGAGAGTGAAAATGTTGTGGAAGAACTGAAGAAGCAAAGACATCTTTCATTCGTGAATAAAGACGGCCAGAATGAGAGATTTTATAAGAAATTGGAGTAGTAGTTTTTTGACTTATATATATATAGTAATTTGAAATAGGAGGCGCGATGATTATCAGAACTTGCATGGATTGCAGATTCCACGAAGTCAAGGAAGAAGAAGGAAAAGAAGCGAGCTATTGCAAAAAAGAATGCTGCTGGTCTCAATATTCCAAGTGTATACAAACGAAAGCTTTGGAGAGATTTTTGAATGAGGAACGTTTACTTTTCCATACTTGTCCGAAATAAATTGTGGGATTATATAGAACACAAGAGATGAAGAAGGTAGTTTTGAGTACGATACAGCGATAATAATGTCATGCTGAACTTGTTTTCAGCATCTCTAAAAGTAAATTATAATGTGGCCTGTGGAGATCAGAGATGAGAGACCTTATTAAAAAAGTGGGGGATAGACAGGCAAAAATAGGCGTCATTGGCCTTGGATACGTGGGTCTGCCGCTTGTGATCCGCTTTTGCGAGGAAAATTTTAATGTATTGGGTTTTGATATTGATCCTAAAAAAATAGAACTCCTGAATAGGTGTAAAAGCTATATAAAACATATTCCGTCCGAACGGATAATGAATTTAAGAGACAGAAAATTATTCGAGGCTACATCGGATTATTCGAGGTTAAAAGAAGTCGATTGCATAATAATCTGCGTGCCGACACCTTTAAAAAAGAACAAAGAACCCGATTTAAGCTACGTCGAAAAAACATCTGCTGAGATAGCAAAATATCTCAGAAAGGGCCAGCTTATATCGCTTGAGAGTACGACATATCCAGGAACGACGAGAGAGATCCTCCTGCCTGAATTTCAAAACAATGGGTTAAGAGTAGGCAAAGACTTCCACCTCGTTTTTTCTCCGGAGAGGGAAGACCCGGGTAATGCGAAATATAATACAAGAAATATTCCTAAAATAGTTGGGGGAATCACTTCTGAGTGCACGAAAGCGGGTGAAGCCCTTTATAGTCAGATCGTTGATAAGGTGGTGGTTGTATCTTCAACAGAGGTTGCTGAATTTACCAAGCTTCTTGAAAACATATTCCGTTCTGTGAATATCGCTCTCGTGAATGAACTCAAAATCCTTGCAGACAAAATGGGTATTGATGTATGGGAAGTGATAGAAGCATCTTCCACAAAACCTTTTGGTTTTATGCCATTTTATCCCGGCCCTGGATTAGGCGGTCACTGTATTCCCATAGATCCTTTTTATCTGTCATGGAAGGCAAAAGAATATGATTTCAATACCCGTTTTATAGAATTGGCCGGTGAAGTGAATACCGCTATGCCTGAATATGTGGTCTCCAGGATTATTGATGCTCTAAATAAAAAGGGAAAATGTCTTAAAAAATCCAGGATACTTATTTTAGGAGTTGCGTACAAGAGAGATACTGATGATATCCGTGAATCGCCTGCTGTGGAAATAATTGACATTCTAAAAAATAAGGGTACGGAGGTGGATTATCATGATCCGCATATCCCATCGTTTTCTGGTATGAGACATTACCGTCACTTGATGATGAAGAGCATCAAACTTACGGAAAAGAACGTGAGGCAGTATGACTGCGTTGTTATAGTGACCGACCATACTCAGTATGATTACAAATGGCTCGTGAGGAATTGCAAACTAATCGTCGACACAAGAAATGCCACAAAGGGCATAGCGAATGACAAAACAATAAAAGCTTGATTTTTATGGCTTGAGGAGGTGACATGTTCAGACTTGTCTGTCCCAAATGTAAGAAAAACTCATATAGT
>JBFLXE010000197.1:0-2612 GCA_040757455.1 Nitrospirota bacterium | reverse complement strand
ATCAGCCCGTAACCGGGCGATTTGGCATAAATAATCTACCGGACTCTCTGGATTACCATTTTCAATCTGTGCCCAACCAGGACACTGACCACATAACGAAATCAGCTCACAGCCTTTACAACGGGTATTCCTAACCCACTTCCGCGAGAGAATACTTTGCATAAAATTATACCAGCCATCTCTAAAATAACCACTGCGTAAATCATAACTGGGGATACGAGACATAATACATACGCTCAATTGTCCATAGGGATCGATATGGAAGGTTTTGCGACCAGCGCCACACTGATAAATATACTCTAAATTATCTGGCGTATTTAAGAACTTTTCGCAAAACTCGCTTAATTCTCTCATTCTATTTGTGTCTGCTAAATCCAGAGCCACTATTTCTTGAGGCGAAATACGGAAGTCAGATGGACTTTTATCCCCATTTATCCTCAAATTTAATACAGGGTCAAACCTGAAGTCTACTCCCAGATTCTCTGCAAATCTCTTTATTTCCCATATTTCATGTTTGTTTATAGTCATTACCATTGTTTTGAGTTTTAATGGCAGCTTTCGATCTAATAGTAATTCAATGCCGTACATGCATCGTTTATGTGATCCGTCTATATCTGTAACCTCTTCATAAGTCTTCTGTGTGAGACCATATAATGTAAGTTCAATAGACTGTGGACGCCAATCAGAAAGGAAATCGGCAATATAAGGTGTCAAAAGAGTACCATTAGTAAATAAAGTAATTAGCATCCCTTTCTTTTTTGCATATGTATATATATCAAGAAAGTCAGGACGTATAAAAGGCTCGCCGCCTGTTAAAAGCAACCATAAGCAACCTTCATTTGTAATTTGATCAAAAATATCGCAAAATTCTTTATAAGTTAATTCTTTTGTTCTTGCTCGCTCATCGGCAGCCGGGATATTGATGTAACAATGCTTACAACGAAGATTGCACCTTGCTGTTACTTCGATACTCCCTGAAAGCGGAATCCTCACGTCCTCTAAATTTTTTTTGATGCGATCGGCAAATTGAGAAAGTGTGATTATCGGAATTAAGCAAGATTCCATCTAAACTTCCTTTATAGCACCAATATGCTCAAGTTGCTTGATAAATTCTATTAAATCAATCTCTGCTATTTCAGGGCTTACTTCAAATTCATCAATGATTACATTCTTAATCTCAGAAAGAGTCTTCTCTCCGTCAATGAGTTCCCATATACGACCAGCCACTTCGTTTATCGTATAAATGCTATCTACTTCGTCAGCCTTCTGTTTTATGGGAACTAAAATGAACTCCTCGGCGATTTTTCTGAAAACAACGGAAGAATCTTTCACATAGCGTCTGGCCAGACATCCATTTATATCCATGCCCGATAACCTCCTCTATTATATCTTTATTCGCTATTTTTGCAACTCATTTTTGACCGGAAATTTACTCCCTAATCGATAGTTTTTATGTCTCTTATGCGTTCTATGACCGGCGGGTGAGAATAGTAAAATGCGGCATAAAGAGGATGAGGATGGAGATTCGAAAGATTGTCCCTCGAAAGTTTTATGATAGCGCTTACCATCGCGTCTTTTTTCCCGGTGAGTCCGCATGCGAACTTGTCGGCTTCCTTCTCGAACCGTCGCGATATATAATTTCTTATCGGATTGAGAGGCAGGGAGAAAATACCTCCTACAAATCCGAGAAGGACAATCTTGGCGAAAAGACTCTCGTGGCTTATGTCAAAGATATATGTCAGGACGTCGGTACGGAGAATCCTGAAAGACAGATAGACACCGATCAGAGAGACAACTTCGGCAAGTATGATCATTTTTAGCACGTGTTTCTTTTTCCAGTGCCCCGCCTCATGAGCAAGTACAGATAGTATCTCGTCATCCTCCATTTTTTCAAGCAGTGTATCGTAGATTATTATCCTTCTTACTCTGCCGATACCTGAAAAATACGCATTTGTGTGACGGCTCCTTTTGGATGCATCCATTTTAAAGACCCTGCTCACCTTGATATTTACCTTCTGCATCAACTCTTTTATCTTCTGTTCGAGATCCTTTGCATCAATAGCCGTAAATTTATTGAAAAGTGGTTCGATCACATAAGGCGAGATATACATGATGAGAATACTGAAAAGGAGGAAAAATCCCCAGATCCATATCCACCAGTAATTCGGGCTCCATTGAATCATCCAGAGCCCAACCGACGCCACCAGAATTACTACGAGCGTCAAAAGGAAAATCATTTTGATGAAATCGATTACCCATATTTTGGGAGTCATTAGGTTAAAGCCGCATTTGTTCTCTATCTTAAATATGTCGTAGAGTACAAAAGGAACGGATATAAAAGTATAAGCATAGTTGAGAAGCAGGAAGAACATTATTCCCAGTACTATGAATGGAAGGTTCAATGACATTATCCAGGTATTATAAATATCCAGAAGTCCTCCGAAAATAAACAGGATCGCGGCAATGTTGCCGAAAAGCGAAGAGAGAAATCCGAACCGGATTTTCTCTGACACATAGCTCTGAATTTTCTTCAAGGTATTGTCATCCACCACGCCTTCAAACTCAGACGGCACAATTGCGCCATACCCCTGTAAATGTCTCAGATTCAAATA
>JBFLXE010000196.1:0-2622 GCA_040757455.1 Nitrospirota bacterium | reverse complement strand
ATTTCCCCGGAGAAAACAAGCTCCCCATTTAAAATTTCATTATTTTTAGTATCATTATGATACTTTAAAATATATTTGTCAAGTAACCTGGGTTTCGGCTAATCTAATAAGGGGATAGGGCGTCGACCCCGAAAAGACCGCCCACGGTCCTTCCCCTGAAAATCAAAAGGAGAGCCACAGGGAGGGTGGTTAGTGGAAAAAGAACAAGAAAAAGAAAAGAGGAATTACAACCTTCAAGATATTTTATATGCTAATTGGGTTCAAGGTAACGCACTCAGGCAGAGTCCGGAATATAGAGAATTTTATCAAAGAGCGGAAAAAGAATATCATCAATTATTAAACGATTACCACGATAAATTAGCTTCATCTCCCAGATCTGTTCATGCCGGGAAATTCATGTCTGTAGGTCCTTCACATTTAGTTAAATTAAAGAAGAAAATAGATTCTGCAATAGATGAATTTGACAAAGAAGCTCAGGACAGATTTGGTATATCGCTAAAACTGTGGATTCTCCAGGATTTTGAAAAGTTCTTCAGTCCAGATGAAGAATGGCCGAGTAATATAATTTTGTTCCCTGACTACCCTTAGCGGGTAAAAGACCCAAAAGTGCAAGTCTTTAATTTCGAGCCCTTTTGGGGTGGGCGAGGGGACTCGAACCCCCAACACCTGGAGCCACAGTCCAGTGCTCTAACCGTTGAGCCACGCCCACCGTCTTCTCTAAAACTATTTTAGTATAAAGCAAAAAAGCCGTTACTACAAACCAGCTGAATTCCCAACGAAAAATATTTGGCGCGCCTGAAGGGATTCGAACCCCTGACCCACTGCTTAGAAGGCAGTTGCTCTGTCCTGCTGAGCTACAGGCGCTCGGTGACATTCACAGCCAAGATCAATAAAATACCAAAAAAATCAAATTTTTATTATATGAATCCATATCATTTAGTGTCAAGGATGGCCAGCAGGTCTCCAAAACGGTCTATTATATGATCAGCGCCTTTTAGATACCGCCTTTCTTTATAGCCATAAGAAACGGCAACAGTTGTCACTCCGGCTTTCGAGCCTGCTTCGATATCGTAGTTGCTGTCACCTACAAATACAGCCTCGCCGGGACCTGCGCCAAGCTTTGACAAAACATAGATGACAGGCATAGCAGAAGGCTTTTTTTCGGGGGTGGTATCGCTTCCAACTACGAGGCCAAAGTATTTCAAAAGATCCAAATCTCTCAGAAGCTTGACCGACAGGTGCTCTCTCTTGTTGGATATGACCGCTTTCTTAAATATATCAAGCTTTTCAATAGTCTCTCTGACCCCCGGATATATTGTTGAAAGGTCACTGATGTGCCTGGAATAGTAATCTAGAAATCTTTCTGTTACAGTATCCTTCAACCGAGCATCAGAGCCGCCAATCACCTTTTCTATAAGCCTCGTGACACCTTCTCCTATCAGTTCTGTAATCTCCTCGATCTTAAACTCCCTGAAACCATATGGCTTTGTGGCATAGTTCAAGGCATTTGTGATGTCTCCACGTGAATCCACAAGTGTGCCGTCCAGATCAAACATCAGAAGTTTAATAGCCACCAAAGAATTATAGCACAGCCCATTCTACTAAACTTCAGGGATTTGAAAATTTGTGAAGTTGATGATATCTTTTTAAAAAAGCCTTCTAAGACGGAAGATCGGTACAAGAAAGGAGCCCGCATAATGAAAGCAACATTTATGCACGTAATTCCAAAACTTCTCATATTTTCACTGATTTTGGCCTGCCTTGTCTTATCGGAGGATATCGGAACAGCTCAGGCATTGACAAAGCCCCTGAGAACAGAAAAGGCGCAGCTTTCTGACATAACAGGTACATTCAAACTCATTCTCTATGGGGGCAGATACCTTGATGACGTTGAAACTGTAGCCATTCTCGATAAGGAAGGTGACAAATATGATATCGAGCCTTATGCCCCGGATTTTGATTACAAGGTAAGGAAGGGAGTTTCAGCCGAAGAGGCGATAAGAGAAGCTGAAAGATTCGTCAGCTTCCATAATTCATTCCACAGATTGGTGGTGAGTAAGATTATGGATAAGCAGGGTAATACGATAGGATTCGAATTCCGGCCCCTGTATTATCCTTTTGCCTTTGGCATCAGTGATGTCATGGACATTTATTACTGGCTCAAAGAAGGAGGCAGGGTTAAGGTTACAATCAGGCTCGTCCCCTCTGTTGAACGGCCGCTTCTTTTCCGAGGTAATGGCGATTTTGGCAATGGAGATTAAGAATCTCGAAAAAAAGATACTGAATGGCGGTCCGTTATCCAGAGAGGAAACCCTTCTTCTTTCGGGAATAAAAGGGCCGGATATTTTCACTCTCTTTGACTCATCAAACAGAATAAGAGAACATTTCAGGGGCAACAAAATAGGCTTGTGTTCAATAGTCAATGCAAAATCCGGTGCTTGTTCTGAGGATTGCTCGTTCTGTGCGCAATCGTCCAGAAGCAAAGCACAGATAAAAGTTTACCCGCTGATGGATAAGAAAATAATTCTGCAAAAAGCGATAGAAGCTAAGAAATCCGGTATTCAGCGGTTTTCGCTGGTAACAAGCGGCAGAAAGGTCTCAGCGGCAGATTTGCGTAAAATC
>JBFLXE010000195.1:0-2683 GCA_040757455.1 Nitrospirota bacterium | reverse complement strand
CCGCAATAAAAAGTTCGAACCTCTCGGTAAGGGTCGGCATGTCGGATTTTCTTTTTGCCAGAGGTGATAGTTCCACGGGATAATCAACAACGAAAGTAGGCTGTATCAGGCAGGGTTCTACCTTCTCCTTGAATATCTCGTCAAGAATTTTTCCATGGGATGAGCCTTCTTTTATTTCAATGTTATTTTTCTTTGCCCAGTCAGAAGCCTTGTCCGCATCATTAAGAATGTCCCGCGGGACTCCTCTTTCCAACAAGGCATCGAACATTCTTATCCTCGGCCAGGGCGGAGTGTAATCTATGATAGTGTCCCCGTACGGCACTCTTAATGTCGCCAGCGTCCTGCCGACGACGTAAGTGATGAGCTCTTCGGTAAATGACATGAGAAATAGATAATCCTTGTATGCGATGTAGAATTCGAGCATCGTAAATTCTGGATTGTGCTTTGTCGATATGCCCTCATTTCTGAAATTTCTGTTCAGCTCGTATACCCTTTCATATCCTCCGACAAGGAGCCTTTTCAGGTAGAGTTCGGGGGCGATCCTGAGATACAGATCCATGCCCAGAGCGATGTGATGTGTCTTAAAAGGCTTTGCAGTCGCACCGCCTGGAATCGGGTGCATCATGGGGGTTTCGACTTCAATGAATCCCTGTGATTCGAGGAAATCCCTGATGGCCTTTATAATCATGCTCTTTTTGACAAAAGTCTCTCTAACTTCCGGATTGACTATCAAGTCCACGTATCTCTGCCTGTACCTTGTCTCAATATCTTTGAGGCCATGCCATTTCTCAGGAAGAGGCCTCAGGGATTTTGCTAGAAAAACAAAATCGTCTACCTTTACAGTGAGTTCGTTGGTTTTAGTTCTGAACAGCCTGCCTTTCAGGCCGATTATGTCCCCCACATCAAGTTTTTTCGAGAGAGGAAATTTCTCACCGAGAACATCTTTCTTAAAATAGATCTGTATCCTTCCAGTCGCATCCTGTATATGTGCAAATGCCGCCTTCCCAAAATCTCTCAGCGCAATGATTCTTCCTGCGAGGGAACAAGAAATATGCCCGTTCTCGAGGACTTCTTTAGTTACAGAATGATATTTGTTGAGCAGACTTGATGCATTATCCTTCGCATCGAATGGACCATCAAAAGGCTCAATTCCCGCCTTCCGCAGTTCCTCAAGCTTCTTAATCCGCTGCGCCATAAGTTCATTTATCTCTTCTGTCTTAGACATGAGATATCTCCTGCGCCCCGCCTGAAGCTTTGTCTTCGAGTATCTTCAGTTTCGAGGTTTCGCCGACGGCTATCAATATATCACCCGCATTAATCAGAGTGTTAAAAGTCGGGTGGAATTTCATTTGGCCATCCTTCTGTTTAATGGCAACGATTGTTATCCCGAGATCTCTGCCGATTCCGCATTCATCCAGTGTCAGTCCCGCCAATTTCGACCCTTCCCGTATGGCAATCTCTTCGATCTGCAATTCAATATTCCCGCTTCTTGTAGCAAATTCGATGAAATCGACTACCGCGGGCTTCAGGACTGTATGCGCAATTCTGAGTCCCCCGATATGATAAGGCGAGACGACCCTGTCAGCACCAGCTCTAAGTAGTTTCTGCTCAGAGCCTTCTTCACCGGCTCTTGCAACTACGAAAAGACCGGGATTTAAACCTCTGGCGCTTAACACCACAAAAAGATTTTCAGCATCTGTCGGCAGAACAGAAATCAGGCATCTTGCCCTCTCAATGCCAACCTTTTTTAACACATCATCCTTTGTCGCATCGCCTTGAACGATAAATATATCTTCCTTCTCGCTCGCTTCTACATTCTTCTCGACCACTACAAGAGCCAATTTTCTATGACTGAGCTCTCTGGCTATTATCTTACCCATTCTTCCATATCCACAGATGATATAGTGATCTTTCAATTCCTTCAGTTTCTTTTCCAATCTCTTCCTCCCGAATATTTCATGCAGTTCTCCCTCCATTATAAGCTGTGCACCCGTGCGGAGCGAATACAGAACAGTTCCCACACCACCGATTATAAGAATGATGGTAAATATCTGTCCATTGTATGATAATTTGTGTATTTCTCTGTAGCCAACGGTCGTAAGAGTTATTATGGTCATATAGAGAGAATCCAGGAAATTCCATCCCTCGATGGCCATATAGCCTGCGGTTCCGAAGGAGATAATGAAAATTATAAGTATTGCGGCGAGTATTAGGCGCCTTCTTAGTTGCTTTATCTCCGGTGATCCTTCCAAACTCTTTTTATGACCTTACCCAAAAACCTTTTTTTCTAAAGTTTTCGCTCTATTATACCAGTTTCCTGAATGGACATATTCGATGGTCTTTATGTTAAAATTAACTTTAAATTCACTAAAGGCTGTTCAATAACAGACAATATTTTCAGGGAATAAGGGGCGACACAAGAAAAAATAAAAGCAAGCGATATGAAAGCAACAGTTACATCACATAATTACCTCACAGAACATAAGCATTTTTATAAAGATGGTTATTTAGTGCCATCTGAAGACATGCCATCTCCTTTCCTTCCTCGAACATCACACGGCTTTTCTGTTTTAAACAGGCAAAAGCCCAGTTTTAAGTTTCATCCCAGCGATGAGTCTACTGAGATAGGCACAGGTACTCATGAACACATGAATACTGACTTCTTTTATCCCTCTAAATCTAA
>JBFLXE010000194.1:0-2695 GCA_040757455.1 Nitrospirota bacterium | reverse complement strand
ATAGAATCTGGCTGAAAATGCTGCTAAACTTATTCATATACACCTCCGGTCTGGGTTTTGTTAATTGCATAACTATATTACCCAGATCGGAGTTTATCTAAAACTTATTTTGGACAAGTCTGACCTGAAATATGTTTTTTAGATTAAAGCGTAAATCCTTTATCAATGGTCGGGGCGAGAGGATTTGAACCTCCGACCCCCTGCTCCCAAGAAAGAAAAAGGCCATTGATGGCTTTATGAGGAGCACAGGGCTGCAAAGCTTCACCTTGAATTCGACATTATAAAGGGTATTCCTGTTAGGGCTGAGGTAACAGATGCAAACGCTAATGAAAAAGACAATCTCAGAAAATCCCTCAGCAGGAATAAGCTGTATGTATTAGATGCTGGGTATGGTCAATATAGTCTTTTTGAGGATATCCTGGAGGTTCGTAGTTTCTTTGTTGCCCGTCTCAGAGATAATGCTGTATGGCAAACTATAGAGGAAAGACCTGTAACAGAACCTGACCGATCAGCAGGTGTGCAGCGGGATATGATTGTTCGTTTAGGCAGCCCACAGCGTCAGGATGATTTATCCAGCGATGTCAGGGTCATAGAGATATACCATAGGGGTTTACCTGGCATAGCCCGGAGATCAAGGGTTTCTTCAAAGAAAACATTTCGCACTACTGATTCAGACTATATTATGTTTCTGGTAACAGACCGTATGGATTTATCTGCTGAGACAATATCGCTTATTTACCGTTACCGATGGCAGATAGAATTATTTTTTCGTTGGTTTAAATGTATTCTTGGATGTAGCCACTTATTGTCTCTATCAGAAAATGGAGTTTCAATGCAGGTCTATTGTGCCCTTATAGCCAGCATGTTGATAACAATCTGGACTGGTCGCAAGCCCACCAAACGAACATTTGAAATGCTATGTTATCACTTCATGGGTTGGGCTGATGACGAAGAACTTTTTAATCATTTAGAAAAGCTTCGATTGTCTGACAATAAAATGAAAACCGAGTAAGTGTCTGAGAGGGTAAGCCTTTTTCTCTCATTCACCAGAGCTACTGCTTTGCCCTTTTTCCAAAATATCAATATTTCTCAGGTATGAGTTGCTGTTGTCCTTGCAGTAAATGACTATCAGCTTGTATCTTTATTATGTCTTGTAACCTTTGTTAATATTTCTCGCAATATATGTGCCGAACAGTATTGCATCACCTCCCCTTTTCTTAAGATCTTTTGCCCTGAAACTTGGACCATTGATTTTGATCACAGTGCCATGATGAACAACCCTGTCTATGATTGCAGAGGATAAGATATTATCGGAGAATATATCTCCCCATTGTTCAAGGCTCTTATTCGAGGTGATGATAATCGAACCCTTTTCATACCTCTTTGAAATTACCTCAAAAAAGTCATCAGCACTGTAATTAGGCAGTTTCTTAAACCCTAACTCATCCAGAATCAATAGATCAGGTATCTGGTAATATTTAAGTTTCTGATAAAAGCTATTGTCCGCTTTTGAAAAATGCAGGTTCTGGAGCATTTCTCCTACTGATGTAAACACTACCTTGTATCCCTTCAAGAGTGCCTTTATCCCTATCCCTATTGATAAATGTGTCTTACCAGTGCCAGGGTTTCCTATAAAGACAATATTCTTCCTCTCAGAAACAAACTGACAGGTGGCACAGTCATTAATAATCCTTTTGTCTATCGAGGGCTGAAAGCTGTAGTCAAAATCCTCAAGGGTCTTATGATAAGGGAATCTTGCTTTGCTATATCTCTTCTTATAACTGTTATCCCTTCTGTTGTTTACTTCATCCTCTAATAACAACTCCAAAAACTCTGTGTATGAAAGGTCCTTCTGTTTTGCATAGGTTACCCTTTCTTCCAGTGAATTGTATATCCCTGAGAGTTTGAAATCCCTTAATCTGCTTTTCAGTAGGTTCACTGTGCCACCTCCTGAGTTATTTCAAAATCCACAGGAAGGACATAACTGCCACTTTCACAGATTCTCTTGACTGTCTGATACTGGTACACTCCATATGCCAATGCCCTCTTACATGCCATCTCTACCACTTCCCTGGAATACTGCTTTGTCAAGGATAATATCCCTCTAACAGGTTGGGCCCAATAGGTCTTGTTCTCCTTCAGTATCAGGAAGAATAGCTGTTCTGCAAAGGGTCCTATCTCAGCCATCCGCGCCTGGTACTTCTCCTGATACTCTGTCTCGGAGTATCGCTTATATTTTGGATAATGGCTGGGGTCTGTGCTGAATTGTCCCTTGCCTTCTACCCTTTTGTGTAAGGCAATCTGTCTGCCTTTATAGAAGACCCTTAATAAGGTATTCTCCAGCTCTACCTCCACTTCTTTACCTACATACGCGAAAGGGATGGAGTAGTAGTTATGATCCACAAATATATGACAGTCATGATATACAAGGCGGGTCCCTACTCTGGGCAATTGATACCGCGATAGAGGTAAAGGTAAAAGCTTTTCCTTTTCTTCAGCCTCAAATACCTCAAAGGGGACCCTCTTTGTAGTGCCGTGAATACGCCTGTTGGCATGCTCCATCCATTCCCTTAACCCACATTATTCATAAATTTTTCATACATGAGGATTTTAAAGATTTTTGGAGTCGATCGGAGCCAATGGAAGACGAATACGCTGCAGTTTTATACCGAGTCACGCTCTGATTTTACAAAAT
>JBFLXE010000193.1:0-2712 GCA_040757455.1 Nitrospirota bacterium | reverse complement strand
AAACACAAACACCAGGTTGATTGCCAATGCAGTCTTAAATATCATCGAAAATCTTAATGCCCTCTCTAAAGATAAATACATTCTGCTGTACAAAATCTTTGATGAAATCAATAAAGAGATAGAAAAAGTCCTGACATACAAACTGGAGATTCCGGTCAGTAATCTTACTATTCCTCTCGAAAATCTAACGCATGAGAGGGTAAATATTGCAGGCGGAAAAATTGCACAGTTAGGAGAGATAAAAAATCGCCTTAATCTTCCAACACCTGAGGGCTTTGCAATAAGTGCATACGCATTCTCACAATTTATGGAACTTAACGTGTTCACAGAAAAGATAAATAAAACACTATTATCACTGTCATCGCTGAGCATAGAAAACATGGAAGAGGTTAACAAGGTTAGCAAAGAGATACAGGACATGATAATAGGATCAGATGTACCCTATGATTTAGAAAAGGCTATCAAAGATGCTTACTCAGAGCTGTGTAAAAAGATTGGTAAAGAAACCACAGTAGCAGTGAGAAGCAGTGCTATCCTTGAGGACGGTAAGTATAGCTTTGCCGGGCAATATTCAACATTTCTCAATGTCCCTAAAGATTTGATCCTTCAGAAATACAAAGAGGTTGCAGCAAGTCTATTTACTCCACGTGCGATATTCTACTATAAGACAAAGGGCTTTTCAGAGGGAGAGATGGTCATGGCTGTCGGTGTCCTGAATATGGTAGAGGCAAAAGCAGGTGGGGTCATTTATACGAGGGACCCTAATAACCCAGAAGCTGACTACCTGGAGATAAATGCTATATACGGACTCGGGAAATTGGTAGTGGATGGAACTGTAACGGCAGACTCATATACTGTCTCAAGACATCCAGTAGGAATTATCCTCAACAAGAGGATATCGAATCAGGAAATAATGCTTTCCTATGGGCCAGATGGAGAGCTTAAAGAGGTTATGGTTCCGAATGAAATGAAAGAGAAACAATGCGTTACTGATGAACAGATAAGCATGCTGGCAGGATACGCACTTGATTTAGAAAAGCACTATGGATGTCCTCAGGACATTGAATGGGCGATCGGAAGCGATAATAAGCCATACATCTTACAGACGAGGCCATTAAGAATGTTCAGCATTCAACCTTCAAAGCCTGATGTTACTATTCCCATGCAAATAAAGGGCTATAATATTCTTCTTGATAAAGGTGTGATTGCATGTAAGGGGATTGGCTCTGGCAGGGCTTTTATACTTAAAGATGAAGAAAACCTGAAAGATTTCCCTGAAGGTGCTGTCCTTGTTGCAAAGCATACCTCTCCAAAATTTGTAATTGTAATGAATAAGGCATCTGCTATTGTTACAGATGTAGGAAGTGCTACCGGGCACATGGCATCGCTTTCCAGGGAATATCAGGTTCCGACAATTCTTGATACTGAGGTTTCAACACGTGTCATAAGGGATGGGCAGGAGATAACAGTGGATGCGATCAACGGTAACATATATGAGGGTAAGGTTAATGAACTCCTTGAGTATGCCGTTAAAAAGAAAGAGCCTTTTAAAGATACACATTTATTTAAAGCACTCGAAAAGGTATTAAAACAGATAGCACCACTGAATTTAGTAGATCCTCAGGATGAAAACTTTCAGCCTGAATATTGTAAAACCTTTCATGACATGACCCGCTTTGCACACGAAATAGCAATGCAGGAGATGTTTGATATAGGTAAAGGACATGATATCAAGGAAACAAGGACGATTGATCTGAAGGCAGGAATTCCTATTGATGTCCATATGTTAGACATTGACGGCGGTGTCAAGGAGAATATAAAGAAGGCATCCCCAGAGGATATACTTTCAATACCCTTTTCTGCATTACTAAAAGGTATGAGAGTTATGAAATGGCCCGGGCCAAAACCCACTGACGGTAAGGGCTTTTCAGGCACAATAGTAACTGCCACTTCTATTGAAGAAAAGCTTTATGAGATGGGTGAAAAGAGTTTTTCTATAGTATCCAGAAATTATATGAATTTCAGTATAAGGCTCGGTTATCATTTTTCATTGATTGAGGCATATGCAGGTGATAATTTAAATGATAATTACATAAAGTTCTTCTTTAAAGGGGGCGGGGCCTCTCTTGACAGGAAATTAAGGCGGGTCAGGCTTATAACAGAGATACTTAAGAAGATGGGATTCAGGATGAATGTTAAAGAGGATTTTATAGATGCCGTCCTTACTAAATATAAAAAATCAACCATTGAAGAAATGTTAGTTGTATTGGGTAAATTAACAGCCTTTACCAAACAGCTTGACATGGTCATGTTTAACGATGCTATTACCGACATGTATGCAGAAGACTTCATTAACCAGCATGTTACAGGGAAGGTGTAATGACTCTTGTTTTTCGTAATTTATAGTGAACTCTTTAAACCTTCTTTTATGGCTTCTTTACTACCAGGATGGGACAACCTGAATGTCCTATTAACCTCTCTGTCACGCTTCCCATAAAAAGCCTTTCTATGCCGCTCCTGCCGTGGCTTCCAACAACTATGAAACCTGCTTTCTGTTTCTCTGCAGTATCAACTATGACCTCATAAGGTTCACCTTTAATGGTCAATGCCTCAACCTTTATGCTTTCCCTCTCTGCAATCTCTTTCACCATCTTAACACTTGCCTCTGCAACAGGAAGATTTTCATCCCTCTTAGCAACAGAAAGGGCAATA
>JBFLXE010000192.1:0-2718 GCA_040757455.1 Nitrospirota bacterium | reverse complement strand
ATCTCTATGCTGAAAATGTTAAAAAGAAAATTTGATGTAGATGTAGTCGCCGGCAATGTTGCAACCTCAGAGGCGGCTGTTGATCTTATAAAGGCAGGGGCGGATGCAATAAAGGTCGGTATAGGCCCCGGCTCAATCTGTACCACGAGGGTAATAGCAGGAGCCGGTGTGCCGCAGGTTACAGCCATAAGGAGCTGTTATACCGTAGGAAAGAGACATGGGGTGCCTATTATTGCGGATGGCGGAATAAAATATTCAGGGGATATCACAAAGGCGCTTGCAGCAGGTGCCCATTCTGTAATGATAGGCAGCCTGTTTGCAGGGACGGATGAATCTCCGGGAGAATTGGTGCTCTTCCAGGGCCGTAGTTATAAGGAATACAGGGGAATGGGTTCTATCGGCGCAATGGAGCAGGGTTCAAAGGATAGATATTTGCAGTCGGGTGTAAAACCGGCAAAGCTTGTACCTGAGGGTGTTGAAGGCAGAGTCCCATATAAGGGACCCCTTTCTCAGAGCGTTCATCAACTGATCGGGGGATTGCGTTCGGGAATGGGTTACTGCGGTTGTAGAACCCTTGACGAGCTCAGAAAGAAGGCAAAATTTATAAGGATTACCAATGCAGGCTTGAGAGAAAGCCATGTACACGATGTCATCGTGACAAAGGAAGCCCCGAATTATAGGCCTGAATGGTGAAAAAGATAGTCATTAGTCATCAGTCAATAGTCAAAAATGAAAATTCCAATGACTAATAACCAATGACTGATGACTCAGAACGACAAAATATTAGTCCTTGATTTTGGTTCCCAATATACACAGTTAATCGCAAGACGTGTCAGAGAAAGCAAGGTTTACTCAGAGATATTTCCCTGTAACGCCCCGATAGAAAAAATAAAGAATTTCAATCCAGATGGATTAATCCTTTCAGGTGGTCCATCGAGTGTTTACGATTCGGGTGCGCCAACCCCGGACATAAAGATTTTTGAGCTCGGCGTCCCGGTTCTTGGCATATGTTATGGAATGCAGCTCATTGCACATCTATTTGGCGGAAGAGTTAAAAAGGCGCTGAAAAGAGAATATGGACGCGCAGAGCTTATAATTGATGATGATTCGGATCTGTTTCAGGGTATCGGGAAGAAAGTTCAAGGTTCAAAAAAAATCGTCACTACTGTATGGATGAGTCACGGTGACAGGATTGACTATTGCCCGTCCCGTTTTAAGCCAATAGCCCATACAACTAACTCGCCCGTTGCAGCGATGGCAAACAAAGACAGGAGATTTTATGCCTTGCAGTTTCATCCTGAAGTCGTTCATACACCGATGGGAAAGAAGATATTTAGAAACTTTCTATTCAAAATATGCGAATGCACGCCTTCGTGGACGATGAAATCATTTATAGAGACAACTACGAAAGAGATAAAGGAGAGGGTGGGGACCAAAAGAGTCGTATGCGGAATAAGCGGGGGAGTGGATTCAACAGTAACTGCCGTATTGGTGCATAGGGCAATCGGCAAGCAACTTACCTGCATTTTTGTAGATAACGGCGTTTTGAGAGCCGGAGAGGCAAAGAAAGTTGAAAAAACGCTTAGAAAGCACTTCCATATGAATATAGACTGCGTTGATGCCTCTGAAAGATTCTTACGAAAATTAGAAAAAGTAATTGACCCTGAGAAAAAGAGAAAGATTATCGGGAATGAATTTATCCGGGTTTTTGAAGAAGAGGCTAAAAAAATAAAAGGAGTGGAATTTCTTGCGCAGGGTACATTATACCCTGATGTAATCGAAAGCGTATCGTTTAAAGGTCCGTCCGCAACCATAAAGAGCCATCACAATGTCGGCGGACTTCTTAAGAGGATGAAGTTGAAGCTCGTAGAACCTCTAAGAGAATTATTCAAGGATGAAGTTCGTATACTCGGTAAAGACCTGGACATTCCTGAAGAAATTATCAACCGCCATCCTTTCCCTGGGCCCGGACTTGCAATAAGGATTATCGGCGAGGTTACAAGGGAAAGATGCGATATATTGAAAAAGGCGGATGCTATAGTCCTAAATGAGATAAAAACCGCAGGGCTTTATAAGGAGATATGGCAATCATTTGCTGTGCTCCTTCCCGTCAAGAGTGTGGGGGTTATGGGCGATGAAAGAACCTACGAGAATGTTATAGCTGTAAGGGCAGTAAAAAGTCTTGACGGCATGACCGCTGACTGGGCAAGAATACCTTATGATGTCATGGGAAGGATATCAAACAGGATAATAAATGAGGTTAAGGGGGTTAACAGGGTGGTATATGATATAAGCTCAAAACCGCCGAGCACGATAGAGTGGGAGTAGAGGGTGGATATAAAGGCTTATCTGAAGGAAAAACGTGAGCTTATTGATTCGTATCTGAAATCATATTTCAGTGTTACTCGTAAACCTTCCGTCCTTCACGAGGCTATGAACTACTCGCTTTTTGCCGGCGGCAAGAGAATCCGGCCCGTACTTGCACTCGCCTCATACGAGGCATGTGGAGGTGATCCAAAGGACATCGTACCTTATGCCTCGGCACTGGAGCTTATACATACGTATTCCCTTATCCATGATGACCTGCCTGCAATGGATGATGATGAATTACGCCGTGGCAAGCCCACAAGTCATAAAGTTTTCGGTGAGGCGATGGCTATACTTGCAGGGGATGCCCTTCTTACAGAGGCATTCTATATGATGACGAATCCCCCCTCA
>JBFLXE010000191.1:0-2729 GCA_040757455.1 Nitrospirota bacterium | reverse complement strand
TGCTGCCATTTGTACATGCTTAACACCCCCTTTTATTCCTCCTTCCCGTTTTGAAAGGAGATTATAGGTTTTTAGGGGGTCAAATTTAAATGCCGATAGGGGTCAATTGTATTTTACGATCTACACCCTTTACATACTTTATTCCTGACTCTACCTTCCCTTTGTCATTCGGATGGTATATACGACAGGGCAAGGGCTTAAATCCATAGTACTCTGCAAATTGCCTGTACATCCTTTGATACACAGGTTCGTAAAAATTGGCCTCAAGTATTGCAGCCTTTAGATTGTCTATCTTTACAACCTCAGGCACGCCCCCAAAATACTCAAAGGCATTGATATGACAGTTGATAAAGGTCTCTACCCTCTGGTCATATACCTTTTCATAGTAATCAAGCCGGCTGTAGCTCAATCTCATGTTGAATACCCAGGTCTTTCTGCTCCTGCCTTCCCCTTTCGTCCTGCCAACATATCCAAAATCTACCTGTGCCTCATGTCCAGGTGAAGTATGGACTCTTATAAAGATATCCTCCTTCCTCTTTAACTTCCGTATGTATTTCTTAACTGCCGAGTACGAACCTCCAAAGCCATCCGCCTTCAGTTCCTCATAAATCCTTACCCTGCTCAGTCCTTCCTCAAGCCACTGTATTACCTTTTCCTTGAAAGGCTCAACTATGCTCTGCCTTTCTTTGATCTCAGGAGTTTCCTTTCCATCCTCAATATCCTTGATGACCTTGCTTACAGTCTTCCAATCATGTCCAGTCAATCGTGCAATTTCGCTCTTGCTCTTGCCAAGTTCCCTTAATGTCTTGATTGTTGTATACATGGCTACCCCTAACATTTACCCTCCTTGATGTTTATTCAAGAAGGGTATTATTCAGTTTCTTACTGTAATTTCTACTCTTTTTACCCTATACCAAATATCGTCTTTGCTTCTAATAATCGATTGTAGGGCATTTGGCGAAACCATTTTCTTCCCTTTCTGCCAAAAATGCGCCTAATGTATCCTATATGCCCCTTTTTGTATTCCATACCTATACTTTTTAGACTTATCCTGGAGAGTTGAATTTAACCTCTCCATCTACGTTTTAACCTATGGAATTTTCGGGGCCCTGTGCTATGGAATTTATCTTACCTTTGAGGTGATTTTTCTTAACAGCCTTGTGTACATTTTCTTTTTATATTAATAGCTTTTAAAAGACTATTGATTAATTCTCTTACTTCCCTATGTCCACTTTCGTCCACTTTTAACCACATTCTGAATTAGAATCTATAAGGAGTTTCAAGATCATTCATAATTGAAATATTTCCAATGTAAATAAGTAAACCATAGTTTTAACCTGAGTCTTGATATCTCATATATCTCCTTTAGCTCTTCGTATCTGGCCATAAACCAATACGCAGTACTCTTGCTTTCTTCAAGCTTTCTGAGATGTCCTCTCTCATAAACTCATCTCTTTTATATGTCATCTCGCCTAAATCATAAACCTGTTCAAGCATACCATCTTTAAATCTAACCAGATGATTCTCATCTATTCCATATAAGAAGCCATCATATCTGTTATATGCTATAACCTGAAGATAGTGGTCTTTAAAATAAGCAGACGTTTTATCTGCCTTACCAATGGGCATTAATGACGTATAAGCTTTAAAGTGACTCATAGCCCATGCAACCCAGATTGTCTCATCTTTGTCTTCAGTTATTGAATTAACGTACAGGAGAGGATTATAAAATTGCCTCCATTTACCGGTCCCAACATAAAGGATTAGCAGGTGACCGCCCTATTCTCCATATCCTGTACCAAGCCATACTTTACCCTTTCCAACATAAACTGCCTGTAATCTGAGACGTTTTACTTCGATCCCAAATCCCCGCATTTCCGGCAAATCGTAATCTCTGTTATTTGATAAGTCTGTTATCCTCCTTGGATAAATCATAAAAATTCTCTGATCACATAGAAAACTATCTAATATATCTTCTTTAGAGCGAGCGAGCTTTGCTATATTCTTTCACCTGAATTCATCATCATACCAGATATAGGCTCCTTTATTATTTAGCATTACAAGGGTCTTTGAATCTGAAAATAGAAAATTTGGATTTTCCTTCTGAAGGGCAGAAGTGAATTTCCTGTTCAACTTCCAGCTCGATATGTGCAGGGCCTCAATATGGTTATCTCTAAGAAGGCTGATAACATGATTCTTATAAAGAACTGTCTTTACAGGAGGCGGTTGCTCACGAAGTATAAGAAAACTTGCAATGATTGCGATACCCAAAAATAAATAAATGATTTTTCTAAATACTTTCCCTTTTAAAATAGGTGGGGGGACATAAGGGTATTCCGATAAGTGTAATAACAACTGCATTCTTTAACCTAAAGTTAACTTCAAGATGACTGAGCATCTCCGTATCTTCACGGCAAACTGACAACACAGATTCTGCTACATTCTGGTATTCATCATAAAGGTGTGCTTCTGGATGTACTTCTACTCCTAAAAGTATGCCTTTCATCTGAGAAAGGCTTGAGTTTGAAGACCTTTCAAAATCAAAGAAAGCCCTTTTTGATGTCAGCTTTAAATAGTTTTCACCAGAAGCCTTGGCCACACCTGTCGAGGTCCAGCGAAAATCCCCACTTAGGACCAAAAGAATTCCCCAGTTAGGTCCAGAATAATTCCCCACTTTTCTGACAGGAACTGCTGTAAGATTTCTGATTTTATGGATCGGAGGTCTTATG
>JBFLXE010000190.1:0-2738 GCA_040757455.1 Nitrospirota bacterium | reverse complement strand
CATTCAATGGCCTCCTTGTGGAATTGATGAGATATTTTAAGAGAATTTGCGGTAAAAGGGAATTAATATCTACTCACAGAACCTTGATTTTCAAGGGACTGTGAGATATTGAACAGGCTTAAATATAAAAAGGAGGTGTTGTATGACCAAGGCTGATTTGATCGACAAAATATCAAAGGACGCCGACATCGCAAAGGCTGCGGCGGCAAAGGCACTTGATTCCGTTGTTGACGGGATTAAAAAGGCCCTGAAGAAAGGAAACAAGGTGACCCTTGTTGGTTTCGGGACTTTCTCAGTGGCAAAAAGAAGGGCTCGCAAGGGAAGGAATCCAAGAACCGGCGAAACTATCAATATTAAAGCAACAAAGGTTCCAAAATTCACAGCAGGTCAGGGCTTAAAAAACTCGGTAAAATAAAATTATCTAAGTCATTCTGGTGGCAATTATATTAGGGGGTTTGACTTCAAACCCCTTTTTTATCAATGTAAGAACTCTGACTACCCGCATTTCGTAAATCCGCAATTGTGACACACGAGGCAACCGCTTTCGCGTTCTATTGCACCTCCGCATTCGGGACATGCGCCCATGATCATAATCACTTTATTGTCGCCGTTTCCTCTTTCATCTTTCGTACGATAGTTCTCAAGCGCCTTTGCTATGGCATCGGAACAGGAGTGGATCCTTCCTCCTTCGTGCCAAATAGGCGAATGGCATGAAATTCCTTTCAGCTGTTTTATCACCTCGTCGGGCTCGATGTTAGACCTGAAGGCAAGAGAGACAAGTCTTCCTATGGCCTCAGACTGGCTCGCAGCACATCCGCCCGCCTTGCCCATAGACGTAAACAGTTCAAAAAGGTGTCCGTCGTCATCCTCGTTGATCGTAACGTAGAGATTACCGCAGCCAGTCTTCATCAATCTTGTTGTGCCTTTGATCACTTCAGGCCTTTTCAACGGCGTGATTTTCTGTCTTCTTTCTGTTTCGTGCTGTCCCTTGGCTTTCTTCCCCTTCGTGAGAACCTGCTGATCCCTCGACCCGTCTCTGTATACAGTAACACCCTTGCAGCCGAGTTTATAGGCAAGCAGATAGACCTCCTCAACATCTTTTGGGGTTGCTTCATGAGGGAAGTTGACAGTCTTTGATACGGCATTATCAACAAACTTCTGGAAAGCGGCCTGCATTCTTATATGCTCGGCCGGTGTGATGTCATGCGCGGTAACAAAGACTTCCTTGACATCATCGGGAATTTCATCAAAGCTTTTAACCGAGCCTTTATCGGCTATTCTTTCTATAAGTTCGCGCGACCAGAAGCCTCGCTCCTTTGCAACCTTTTCGAAGTAGGAATTTATCTCGACAAGCTTGGCCCCCTCCATGACTGTCCTCACAAAAGATACGGCAAAAAGAGGTTCGATACCTGATGAACAACCGGCTATTATTGATAAGGTGCCGGTTGGCGCTATTGTTGTCACTGTAGCGTTTCTCAGCCTGATCTTTCCATCGTAGATGCTACCTTTATAATTTGGAAACACGCCGCGTTCTTCCGCTAAAGCCGACGACGCAGCCTTTCCTTCCCTCTGTATGAATTCCATCACCTCTTCTGCGAGATTAACTGCCCTGTCAGAATTATAAGGAGTCCCGAGCTGAATCAGCATGTCTGCCCATCCCATGATGCCGAGGCCAATCTTTCTGTTCGCCTTGGTCGTCTCTTCAATTTTCGGGAGAGGATATTTGTTGACATCAATGACGTTATCCAGGAAGTGTACTGCTTTCCACGTGGTATCCTTTAGCTTGTCCCAGTCGATTTCTGCGATCTCCGATTTCAACATTCTTGCAAGATTAATGGATCCGAGATTGCAGGATTCGTATGGCAGAAGAGGCTGTTCACCACATGGATTGGTTGACTCTATATGTCCTGTCATTGGCGTGGGATTTGAAGCATCCACTCTGTCTATAAATACAATGCCCGGTTCGCCGTTTTTCCAGGCATGTTCTATAATGAGGCTGAAAACATCCCGCGCCTTCAATGTATTTGTTACTTTCTTTGTCCTGGGATTGACGAGATTATATGACCGGTCTTCTTCGACCGCCTCCATAAATTCATCCGTAAGGGCGACGGAGATATTGAAATTATTGAACTTGGCATTATCGTCTTTGCATGTTATGAAGCTGAGGATGTCCGGGTGGTCCACCCTGAGGATACCCATGTTAGCGCCTCTTCTCGTTCCGCCCTGCTTGACAGCTTCTGTAGCAGTATCAAAGACAGTCATAAAGGATACGGGTCCTGAAGAAATACCCTTAGTGGAGCCCACAATATCTCCCTTTGGTCGCAATCTGGAAAAACTGAAACCTGTTCCCCCTCCTGACTTATGAATTATGGCGGTATTCTTTACTGCGTCGAAGATCGACTCCATTGAATCGTCAACAGGGAGTACAAAACAGGCGCTGAGCTGTCCGAGCCTCCTCCCGGCATTCATAAGGGTAGGGCTATTCGGAAGGAACTCAAGTGACGTTAACATAAAATAGAAATCCTCTTCGATTTTCCTGATTTCTGCATCTGTTTTTCGATAGTTTCGGTCTGCTTCTGCGACGGCTTTAGAAACTCTCCTGAAAAGTTCCTGCGGGGTCTCGACAATCTTTCCCTCCTCATCTTTTTTCAGGTATCTTTTTTCGAGCACCTTAAGCGCATTAGGCGACAAATTCAAATCTCTCAATACATCCATAATTCCCCCTTATATAAAAATTA
>JBFLXE010000189.1:0-2754 GCA_040757455.1 Nitrospirota bacterium | reverse complement strand
GCGGCTTTCCTCTGCAATATAGCCACCTTTGTCTCCAGTTCCGGCGGCTGAATGTCCGCAATGAGGCCCATGGTGAATCTTGACTTAAGCCTGTCTGTTACGGCACCTATCTCTTTTGGCGGCCTGTCGCTTGAGATGACTATCTGTTTCTGTTTCTCATAAATGGCATTGAACGTATGAAAAAACTCTTCCTGTGTCTGGGTCTTGTTCGCAATAAAATGAATATCATCGAGAAGAAGGAGGTCAACGCTTCTATATCTCTCCTTAAATTCGCTCATCTTTTGATGCCTTATTGCGGAAACCACTTCATTCGTAAACTGCTCTGCAGAAACATAAATGACTGTCAGGTCGGCCTTCCTGTCAATTACGGCATTACCTATAGCGCTGATCAGATGAGTTTTCCCGAGCCCCACTCCTCCGTAGACGAAAAGTGGATTATACATCTTGCCCGGTGCATCCGCAACGGCTTTTGCTGCCGCCTGTGCAAACTGGTTCGAAGGACCTATAACGAAGTTCTCAAAGGTATATTTTGGATTGAGATGAATTCCCCGGCTCGCCAGCCTCTGTCTGCGGCTCTCCAACCTCAGATCCATTTTTTTGACATCAGGGTCGATCTTCTCCTCAACCCTGAAACGAACTGTCACCGGAGAACCTAAAATTGCACCTGCCGTATCAACGATGATGTCCGGATAGTTATCTTCTATCCAGTCTTTGAAAAATCTGTTGGGAATATCAATCGTTAGCTGTTGTTCCTTTATCTGCGAGATCTTGATCGGCCTGAACCAAAGTTCTACTATATTATTACCTATTTTTTCCTCTATTCTGGAAAGGCATTTATTCCATAATTGTTCTTCTGTCATAAGCTCACCTTTCACACCATATTAACAACTTATTAACATTTGTTGATAATTTTGGATACTGTGAAGTGAGGCATAACAATTATATCCAAATATTCACGGACAAGACAAGAAAATCTGTTATTATTATGTTTACGAATGTGTTAAGGAATAGTCTATCAGAGATTGTTCAAAAACAAACCCGCTTACTGAACTCTTTTTCAACACTCAAAAACTTTCATTTCTCCATATTAACTCGACTTCTTAACATATGAACTAAGTCTACTATAATTACTATATTATTCTTAAAAAAGTAATAAATAGTAGAACTACTTCTTTTTCAGATAGGCACTAATGAATTCCTCTATATCCCCGTCAAGAACAGCCTCGACATTTCCTTTCTCGATATTCGTCCTGTGGTCCTTTACACTTCTGTAAGGTTGCAGTATATAAGATCTTATCTGATTTCCCCATGCTATGCCTTTCTTATCCCCGACAAAGTCCTCAATTCTTTTTTCCTGTTCCCTAAGCTTCAGGTCATAAAGGCGCGCCTTCAGAATCTTCATGGCAATCGCCCGATTCTTGTGTTGAGAACGTTCGTTCTGGCAGCTAACCACAATTCCGGTTGGCACATGAGTAAGTCTCACAGCGGAGGAGGTCTTATTTACATGCTGGCCTCCCGCACCAGAGGCTCTAAAAGTCTCTATTTTTATATCGTCCTCCTTTATTTCAATATCAATTTCGTCTTCGATTTCCGGATAGACCAGGACAGCGGCAAAAGAAGTGTGCCGTCTTTTGTTCGCATCAAAAGGAGAGATTCTGACGAGCCTGTGTACGCCTGCCTCCGATTTAAGATAGCCGTAAGCATAGGTACCTGAAATTGTCACGGTTGCACTTTTTATGCCCGCCTCCTCGCCCATCTGCAATTCGATAATCTGCGTCTCGAACTTGTTCCTCTCAGCCCATCTGAGATACATTCTCAAGAGCATCTGGGCCCAATCCTGGCTCTCGGTACCGCCTGCTCCCGGATGAATAGTCAGGATAGCATTGTTTCTGTCTAATTCACCGGAAAGAAGGTATCTTATTTCGAGAGACTCCAGATCTTCCTTCAGTTCTCGTATTTCGCTTTTCAATTCATGGAAAAAGAGCTCCCCACTTTCTTCCTCCAGGATGTCCATCGAGCCTTCCAGATAGGAGAGCTTATTCGAAAGGCTCTCGAAGTTTGATATTATGTCCTCGAGTTTTGACTGCCTTTTTGACAACTCACGGGTCAACCGGGGCGACGACCATACTTCCTCTGAAGACAGATTTCTCTTAATCTTTTCAATCTCATCCTTTAACCCGGGGACATCAAAGATAACCTCTCAGAGATTCAATTTTTCCTTTGAGGCCTAACAGATCATCTCTTAATTCATTCAATTCATTCTGCAGTACCATATTTCCTCCCTAAATAACTTTATTCCTGCTCGTTAAGTTTGTCAAAAGTAGTACCGAAAAAATAATCCAGACGTACGAAAAAAGATCACCATACTTCGAATAAAAACTCAGAGTCGCATCAGTTTTTATATCCTCTGTCAGGACGACGCGCTGAAATAAGCCCGTTTTGCCTTTTATGCGACCGCTGCTGTCAATAAATCCCGATATCCCTGTATTAGCCGCTCTTATCAGGGGTTTCCTATTTTCGACCGCACGGAAAACCGCCATGCTGAAATGCTGGTAAGGACCCGGTGTTCGCCCAAACCACGCATCATTTGTAATATTTACAATAAAGTCTCCGCCACCCGAGTAGAATTTTCTCACGAGCCCCGGGAATATCACTTCGTAACATATCAAAGTTGCAGATTCCCCGAAAGGCGTTTTTGCCCTTAAATATCTGTCACCACTAATATAATCTCCGATACCAACAACAAGCTTATTA
>JBFLXE010000188.1:0-2796 GCA_040757455.1 Nitrospirota bacterium | reverse complement strand
TGACATGTTTGCTCCCGTGAGGCTTTATATCAAGGTTTTATCGACTGTTTTTGGGGGATTTTATTTTTTGCATCACCTGTCAATCGGCTTATATCAATCAGTTGGGAATTTCTCGAAGGGCTCATATTAATGAGTAATTTTCACATAACGCCTCGGTTAAGTGGCTGGCAAAGTAGCGTAGCGGATTTGCCAGTCCATCTTCAACAGCTGGTTCGGCGACTTATGGTTTTGTTCCGATTGCTTTGAAAAATGTATAGCAAAAAACACCGTCAGCTTCTGTTGTTCTGTATAAATCTTGGATTCCTTTGTCAAAAACGATCTGATCGACTATTCTGGCCTTCAGGGCGGCGGTACGGATGCCTTCGATCATCGCAGTAAACGTGTTTTTTGTGAAACCTTCAACAAGAGTGGGTTTGCTGGAATCAACATAAACCATTCGTGGAGAAACATGAATAGGGTTGAATCCCGCTTTCCTCAAGAGAGGATACAGCTGTCTTCCGATCATCGCATTACCTCCGGCCCTCCTCTGGAGTTCTACCTGGCATCGTATTGCTTTGTGGGCGGCTTCACTATAAGGGTAGAAATATGCCGAGCCATGATCACCTTCAATGACAGTGATTGTACCACCAACCTTTATGAGGTTTTTAAGTATAGCCAAGGCGTTATCTGGTTGAGAAAGATGCTCCAAAACATGGCACACAAAGACGTGGTCGAAAGACTCAGGCTCAAAGTTCAAATTAAAAATATCAGCCTGTTGGAATTGAACATTGCTAATGCCCTCAGATTCCAAAGTTCTTTTGGCTTCGGTAATAGAATCCTCAGATATGTCGATAGAAATGAACGACGCATTTGGGCTGTTGCGAGCGAGAGTAACAGTTTGAGCACCAACTCCACAACCGGCTTCCAAAACCCGGCTTCCGGCTTGATAAGAAGTGTCGGAATGTAAGAGTTCGACCAAAGTATTTGCTTGATCTTGTAAACGTCTGTTTTCTTTTGAGTCGTATCCATGCACGTATTTCATTTTCTTGACCTCATCTTTCATCCTGCCGAACGCCAAGCTAAGCCGCCCGGCCACCGGCCTTTGCCAAACAAAAACGGGTTAAGCCAGGTCGGCTTGAGTGACTTGATACTCATCAAGGCCCCCTTGAATCATACCCGAATCAGGTATGATTCAGGACACCAAATCTTTTCCTATAAGGAGGCCTTTATGAGATTTTACACCAATCAGCACAAATTTTATTGCGGAATCGATCTTCACGCAAGGACCATGTACCTTTGCGTCCTCAATCAGGAAGGAAAGATCGTCCTGCACCGGGACATCAAAACAAGTCCTGATATCTTTCTAAAAACTGTTGTTCCTTACCGTGAAGATATCGTTGTTGCTGTAGAATGTCTATTTACCTGGTATTGGATCGCAGACCTCTGTAAGAGGGAGAATATCCCTTTTGTACTGGGACATGCGCTCTATATGAAAGCCATTCACGAGCCGTTTATCATATCCTCAGAAAAAAGGAGGTGTTTCATCCAGAAGTATTTTTTGCGAAATAGAGCTGGGACCGGCTGAGCCTGTTGCGTCTAACTGGCGCCATAAGGGTGAAGCCCGCTGCATGCTCTCAAACATTCTATGTATACAACAACGACTGTGACGTGAGCATCATGGAACGCAATACCCGGCGCAAATCCGCTTTGATTAGGACATCCGGTCCCTTAAATACATAAAGGATTGTTAAGGGTTCTGCCCCTTACCCAAGCCTGCTACCAACTGGATGATCCGCTTCGTCCGAATGAACCAGACCTTTGAATAGGACGGCATAAGGGTTCTGAATTGTTTCCAGGTTGTGGAGAATAAGGGCGATTGCTTTCTCCGCTGTCACCGTCGGTACGGGATTTATGCAATATCCCGTACCGGGCGGTTATCGAGCCTCGATAAGTGTTTGGTGCAGACTTTGTTCTGATACCGTTCTTTGGAAACCAAGTCAGAGCCGACTGAGCAATCTAAAAACATTAAGGAAATATTATTTATTAGATTTCCGATTAGGATCGCTTTTTCTCTTGACAGCGCGGGGCATTATAAGTGTTATGCAGGCTTTTTCTGCCTTTTAATAATTTCAGACAATGATCTCAAAGCCTGATTTACAGCATCATGATCCGGGAAAAACTTTGCAACGTCGGGTTCAATGACAACGACATTTGTCCCTTCTGCGTATCTCTTTGCATATTTTCCTCGAATGCCCTTGCTGAAATCATATTCTTCTAGCATGTCCTTATCTTTTGGCATTCTCTTCATATTGCTTCCTTTCTTTTTTGGTTGCCTTTCTTGCGCTTATTATCCTGATTTTATTTCCTCTTTCTGTATGCACAACTACCAGAAGACGATTTTTGTAAGAACTTCCAATTAAAATGAATCTGTCTTCTTCATCGGAATGCAGAGGATCATGAATTGTCAATGATAAAGCATCTCTGAAAGCCGTGCTCGCTTCATCAAAAGATACACCATGGATTTTGATATTTTTTCTTGCTTTGTCTGTATCCCATTCAAATAGAAGCATATTTTGTCATTTTTTGTCTTATTATACCTGTTGTAGATAGGTCTGACAATAGCTGGTATGGATTGCTTATTTTGGTGCATAACGAGCCTGTAGAAAAAGTCAAAATCAAATATTGATTTCATTCAGACTTGTCCAAAATAAGTTTTAGATAAACTCCGATCTGGGTAATATAGTTATGCAATTAACAAAACCCAGACCGGAGGTGTATATGAATAAGTTTAGCAGCATTTTCAGCCAGATTCTATCA
>JBFLXE010000187.1:0-2901 GCA_040757455.1 Nitrospirota bacterium | reverse complement strand
TCACGAGGGCGGCATATATACTCACCGACTACACATTCAAATACAGTATTTCAAGCGATTGGGTGAGCCGGAATCAGGATGATCCATGGACACATCTCAGGTGGACGAAGACATATTCTGGCACTGCAGTGAAGCAGCAGACTGAATTTACAAGCGACACAGAGATTTGCGGAGTTGATGCACCGTGTTTCACAACCATTGAACCGCACTATTACATATTTCGGGATATTGAAATGTGGTGGGGTGGCGGCATGATATACGTTAATAAACCCTATCCCGAGAATTCAATCTGTCAGTAAAAAGCAAAGATCACCGCCCATCAAAAAGTCCTGGTGGCGGTGCAGGGATTTGAACCCCGGACACTGCGGATATGAGCCGCATGCTCTAACCAACTGAGCTACACCGCCCTTGAAATATTAATAAATATTAAGTAGTACGCAGATTTCAGAATTCAGAATAACAAGCAACGAATAATAAAAAATCACAAACTCCAGCAAAGAAAATTATAACAGAAGCCAAGTCTTCAGTGGAAGAGTTCGAGCCTTCGTGTTCTGATATTAACGAGTATTCCTACTAATATCAGATTGGAAAGCAGTGCGGTGCCGCCGTAACTCATAAAAGGCAAAGGTATTCCCACTACGGGCATCAAACCCAAAGTCATTCCGACATTAATCAATATATGAATCAAGAACATGAATGTGATCCCCAGTGCAAGCAATCTCCCAAAGTCATCTCTGGCCTTTCTTGCTGTATCGAACCCCCTCAGTATCAGAACGAGATATAGAAAAAGTAGCGTTGCGCTCCCCAGGAAACCCCACTCTTCAGCAAAAACCGCAAAAATGAAGTCTGTGTGTTTTTCTGGCAGGAACCTGAAAGGACCCTGCGTGCCCTGTAGATAGCCTTTCCCGAAAAACTTTCCCGAACCAACGGTTATCTTTGACTGGCTCAAATGATAGCCGATTCCGGCGGGGTCTATTTCGGGTTCAATAAAGGCCACTATCCTGCTCTTCTGGTAGTCTTTTAGGCCGCCCCAGAATATGCTGCCGAGGAAAGGCAGGGATATTAAAGTGATAATCACAAAGATTACCGCTATTCGTCTCTGAACACCCTTTGCTATGACAACGGATATAAAGATTAAAAGGATTATCAATGCCGTTCCGAGGTCGGGCTGCTCCACGACAAGGATGAAAGGTAACAAGGTCATCACAAAGAATGTCTTGAGAAGTAAGCCCGTATCAACTGGACTTTTCACACCGCTCAGATAATGAGCGAGCATTACTATAAATGCAAGTTTAAAGAATTCAGAAGGTTGAAACGAAATGAATCCGAGGTTCAGCCACCTCTGAGCGCCCATGCCTATTTTCCCGAATATGAATACAGCGATCAAAAGAATTATACCGGTGATATAAAGGAGAAGAGAAAAACGGCTCAGCCACACGTAATCAAAACTGACAATCAAAAACAGAGCGATAAGCCCGAGGATCAGCCATATGATCTGCTTCAGAAAAAAATCGGCGTGATCCTCGCCGATCACAGGCCGTGTGGCGCTATAAATGGTCAGGATGCCGATGATCGATATTGCCAGAGCAACTGATAATGTTATCCAGTCAAAATTCTGAATTAGTCTTCGGTCTATACGAAACATCTGTGGAGGAGGTTGAGATCGACATAAAGACTAAGACTAAACAACTGCGTGTCTAAGGGGGGCATTTGGCACACACAGAAGTGAAAAGCGACGTGGAAAGATACCTGTCCCCCCTGTCAGGCAGTAACACGACTAAAAAACCCTCTGTAAGCTCGCTCGATTTTCTGAGTGCTATATGCATTGCGGCTCCGCTTGACATTCCCGCAAAAATCCCCTCTTTTACCGCCAGCATTCTGGTAGTATCAAATGCCTCTTCATCGTTCACAAAATAATGCTCATCGAGCATTTTCGGATCGAATATCTTCGGCGGGATGGATTCTGTCATGTTCTTAAGTCCCTGAATCCTATGATTCACCACAGGCTCCACGCCTATAATTTTGATGGCTCTGTTAAATTCCTTCAGCCGCTTGCCCGCTCCCATTAAGGTGCCTGTAGTGCCCATGCCGGCCACAAAATGCGTTATTTTTCCGTTGGTCTGCTCAAGTATTTCTTTCCCCGTAGTTTCATAATGGGCCAGGACATTCGCGCCGTTGTCGAACTGATTGGGCATAAAATATTTATCCGGTTCCTCGGAAAGGATATTATGAGCCATTCTTATGGCTCCATCTGTACCTTCATTTGAAGGAGTTAAAATGAGTTCCGCACCAAAGGCTTCGAGAATCCTTCTTCTCTCAATACTGACGCATGCAGGCATGGTGAGTTTCACTCTGTATCTTTTTGCTGACGCAACCATTGCGAGACCTATACCCGTGTTTCCTGAAGTGGCCTCAAGTATAATCTTGTCCCTCGTGAGGTACCTCTTCTTTTCCGCCTCTTCAATCATGTAAAGCGCGATTCTGTCTTTAACAGACCCTCCCGGATTGTTACCCTCAAGCTTGGCATATAGTTTCACTTTAGGATTAGGGTTGATGCTGTCTATGCTCGTGAGTGGCGTATTGCCTATGCAATCAAGTATACCCATAGTTAATTATAAATTAATGCTACTCTTTGCGGTCAAGAGAGACTGTGGAATTTCTTACAGAAATTGCGCAATTTATTACATATTTACTGTCAATTTCAGCTGTCTGCATTTTTGTATGATTAGAAAATGTTCTTTTTTGGCAAATAGTTAGGGCGTATTAATTTAAATAAGGCTGTTCAATAACAGACAATATTTTCAGGGAATAAGGGGCGACACAAGAAAAAATAAAAGCAAGCGATATGAAAGCAACAGTTACATCACATAATTACCTCACAGAACATAAGCATTTTTATAA
>JBFLXE010000186.1:0-2914 GCA_040757455.1 Nitrospirota bacterium | reverse complement strand
GGTGTAGAAGGGCTTATAGTGAGACAAAAATGACAGTGACGTGCAAGGAAAAACATTTTTCTATTCTGGTGGCGGCTTACCTCTTGAAATCGCAGCTTGAAAAAAGTTATTTCTCGAATCCCTTTATCTCCCTATTGCCTTGTCTTATTACATCCGAAAATATTAATATATGTAATTTGGGGCTTGATGAGATTGGAAAAAGAGAAAGATAGTAAGATTGTCGATAAGATTTGGGACTTCTTCGCGTCGATAAGACTCGCAATTATAATCTTCGCCCTGATCGCTCTCACATCCATTATTGGTACAATCCTGGAGCAGCGCGCCGCGCCCGAGAGAAACATCGAGATATTGGAAAGGCTTTTTGGTAAATCCCTCGCACCAGGCCTTTATAGCCTGTTTGAGAAACTGGATTTCATGGATATGTATCATTCCTGGTGGTTTATCACTCTGCTCGTTATTTTTTCAGTCAATCTTGTTATTTGTTCACTTGAGAGACTGCCAAGAATATGGCGGCTGGCCAGGGAGCCTCTCAATCCCGTAACGGATGAGCAACTCAGAAAATTTACTCTTCATAAGGAGATCATATTGAAGGGCAAAATAGAGAAGGCCAGAGAATCTGTTCATGAGATGATGAAGAAAGCGGGTTTCAGAAATTATAGTGAGATTAAGGAGGAAAAAGGCTTTCAGTATCTTGCTCAAAAAGGTAACTACAGCAGGCTGGGCGTATATGTCACGCACCTCAGTATCCTCATCATTCTCGTAGGTGCAATTTTGGGCATGACGTTCGGCTTTAAGGGCTTCCTAAATCTGCCCGAAGGTGCTACATCTGATATTGCCTTTTCGAACGCGGGAAGGGAAATACCCCTGGGATTCTTTGTGAGATGCGACAACTTCGACATAGAATTTTACGGAAAGTCGGATATGCCGAAAGAATACAGAAGTTGGCTTACCATAATAGAAGACGGCAAAGAGGTTTTGAGAAAGTCGATAGTTGTTAATGACCCACTCACCTATAAGGGTATAACCTTTTACCAGGCCAGTTATGGTCTTTTATCCGAAAACCTTGGCAGGAGCATATTCATACTCGATATCATATCCGGAGGCGGCCAAGCGGAGAGGCTGAACCTCAGGCTGGGCGACACGTTTCAGATTCCGGCAACAAATATTTCGGGAAAGATCATCGATTTCAGTCCGGCCTTAAGGATTGATGACCATGGCCACGCATTTACCTATACGAATCAGATGAACAATCCTGCTATTTATGTTGAATTTTTTGAATCGGGCAGCCGCTCATTTTCCGGCTGGATACTGAAGAGGTATCCCGAAACATGGCAGCTGCAGGGTGGCCACCGCGTAGAATTCCGCGATCACTGGGGCGTGGAGTACACGGGCTTGCACGTAAGAAAAGATCCCGGAGTTTGGGTCGTGTATCTTGGATGCGTTCTGATAAGTGTCGGCCTTTTTATCGCATTTTTCATCAGCCACCGTAAAATGTGGGTGAAGATTCATGAAGATAAGAATAATACGAGAATGATTATTGGTGCGGTTTCTAATAAGGGCAGGGCAGCTTTTGAGAGAAAGATAGATCAGGCAATCTCTGCCATTCAAAAGAAATACGAAAGGGGAAAATAGATGGACAGTTCATTCTTCTTTGGATTGTCAACCATGGCATATATTCTTGCCATGATCATATATATCACTTATCTCGCCTTCAGGAGAACACAAATCGGCATACTTGCAACCTCCGTGACGGTGATCGGGTTCGTTGCGCAGACATTGGCCATCATAATGAGATGGAAAGAATTTGCGGATCTAAGCGGAATGGGATTTATACGATCTGCTCCCCTCACAAATCTTTACGAATCGCTCGTGTTTTTCGTCTGGTGCCTGATACTGGGATATCTTATCATTGAATTCAAATTTAAGAATCGCTCCTTTGGTGCATTCGTGACGCCCGTGGCGGGTCTGGCTCTGGCTTTTATCGACATCTTCGGGGTATCAAAAGAGATTCAACCCCTCGTTCCCGCCCTTCAGAGCAACTGGCTTCTTGCGCATGTTACGATGAGCTTTATCGCTTATGCCGCTTTCGCACTCTCCTTTAGTACCGGGACGATGTATCTTATTTCGACAACAGAAAAGAAGCGCGATCCATCGTACGTATTCTGGACGACTACACTTGGAATCTTTGTCATTATTCTCGTCGCGATGGGCATTGATTTTCTCCGTTTTAAAGTTATGGTCAAGCCTGAAATATTCATCCAGAGTTATATGTTTAGAACCTCATTCTTACATCCCTCACCGCTTATCAAGGCCGCAAGCTGGCTATCTGCAATAATTTTTCTATATATTATCTGGAGATATGGATATACACTTAAAAAGGTCTTAGAAAAATTTTCCATCAATCCTGAGATTCTGGATGAAATAACTTATAAAAGTATCGCGGTCGGTTTTCCGATATTCACTCTCGGTGGCCTTATATTCGGTGCAATATGGGCGGATCAGGCATGGGGTGTATATTGGAGCTGGGATCCTAAGGAGACGTGGTCATTGATAACATGGTTTATTTATGCCTTTTATCTGCATGGAAGAATGATGAGGGGATGGCGGGGTAAAAAGGTTGCGATTGTTTCGGTCTTGGGCTTCGTTGCCGTCATATTCACATATCTTGGGGTAAACCTGCTTCTATCTGGGCTTCATGCATACGGTTCAAAATAATTAATCAGAATACGATTAAAGTTGATTCTTGAAAAGGTATTGGATTTAAGATAAGATAAAATTTATCTAGTACAAGGCTGTTCAATAACAGACAATATTTTTAGGAATAAGGGACAACGCAAAAAAGAATAAAAGCAAACGATATGAAAGCAGCAGTTACATTACATAATTATCTCACAGAAAATAAGCATTTTTATAA
>JBFLXE010000185.1:0-2927 GCA_040757455.1 Nitrospirota bacterium | reverse complement strand
AGGGGAAACATCACTTTCTATAAGAGTCTTCCAGAAGATATCGATAATATCCTCCTCAGGTAAAGTCTTTAATAGATTTATTACAACATCTTCGGGCATCGATATCGTTTTTGTTGTCACATGAACCTCCATAATAAAATCTTTTTTAATTATATCATGAAGCAGCTTTCCGGCTGACAAGCCGGCAACCGAGCAAACAATAAAGACCGTAAAGCGTGAGTAGTGAAATGTGAAAACAAGCTGGCAAGCATGAAGCCTGTAAGAACATCCCTATCGTCTTCTCGGAAAATATTTATAATATCTTTTCTATGAAGGAATCTTACGAGAACTACCTCTTTATTTTAAAGGGCTTCCATGCCCAGGCGATAGTCACCAATTTTTTATCCGGTAAAATGAGTCGTACCCTTTGATCTTTTTGATGTGAAATATTTCACTGAGAGACATCTCTTTAAAAGACGATGCTGGATATGGATACCTCAGAAAACTGATGCTCCGTTTAAGGAAGGTCACAGGGTGCGGCCGTAGACGTCATCAACTCTCACGATGTCATCTTCGCCCACGTATTCTCCGTTCTGGACTTCAATTATTTCGACCGGAACTTTCCCGGGATTTTCCAGTCTGTGGAGTGTTGACTTCGGCACATAAGCCGACTCGTTTTCATGTATGAATATCTCCCTTTCTCCTATCGTCACTTTTGCGGTACCCTTTACCACCACCCAGTGTTCAGACCTGTGATAATGCATCTGCAGGCTCAATCTCGCACAGGGGTTAACGACTATCCTTTTAATCTTATATCTCGTGCCTTCCTCAAGGACGGTGTAACTGCCCCATGGGCGATATATCGTGAGATGTTCCAGCGCTTCTTTTCTTTCATCATCTTTAAGTCTGTTTACGATATCCCGGACCTTCTGGGTTTCGCCCTTCCTGGCAATCAATACAGCGTCATCCGTATCTATGATTACGCAGTCTTCCATGCCGATAGCAGAGACGAGCCTTTTACCGCCGATTATCAGGGTGTCTTTTGTGTCCGTCGCAATAATATCTCCTATCTTCACATTGCCCATCTCATCTTTATCCACAATATCATAGAGAGAATCCCACGAGCCGATATCATTCCAGTGAAGATCAAGGGGCAAAATCACTATCCGATCTGATTTTTCGGCGATAGCGTAGTCTATTGAAATGTCGGGCATCTGTTCAAAATTCGACACGAGTTCTTCATAACCCATGTCGAGCATCCTGCTTATGTCCGGAGCATATTTCCCGAATTCCTCAAGCATAGCAGCCATGCGGAAGGCAAACATACCTGAATTCCAGAAATAACCCCCTTCATCGACATACCTCTTTGCCATCTCGATGTCAGGCTTTTCAGTAAATTGCTCAACTTTGAAATAGGTCTTGCGGGGATCATCAGAAAGAAGTTTACTATTCACCTTTTTTGACGTAATGTTTTTACCCGCACCGCTTCCCGAGCCAGACTTTTTCCTGGCTTTAATGTATCCATATCCTGTCTCAGGCCTCGTTGGTCTGATTCCGAATGTCACGATCACGCCTTTTCCGGCTATATTTGCAGAGTAACGGACATATTCGGCAAACTTTTCCGGAGGTCTTATGATATGGTCTGCAGGTGACACGAACAGCACCTCATCATCACTGCACCCAAGTTTCTCAAGGCAGTACTTCATTCCGAGAGCTATTGCAGGGGCTGTATTTCTGCCCACCGGCTCAAGAATGATATTGCTGATTGAAGATTTATGCTGCGCATCTGAAAGAGTATCAAGGTCTGACATGACATTAAATTTATACTCATTATTCGTCATAACGACAATGTCTTCCGGAGCGAATACCAGCAGAAGTCTCTCGACTGTCTGCTGGAGGAGAGATTTTTCTGAATTGAGTTTTAAGAATTGTTTCGGATAGTTCTTTCTGCTCAAAGGCCAGAGCCTTGTACCAGAACCGCCCGCGAGAATAAGTGCCTTCATTTAATCCTCGATTCTTCCGCTGCTTTGCGGAGTTCGCTTTCAAGAAACGATCTGTAAAGATTCAGTGATACCTCGTCTTCTGCTTCGAATCTCATGACTATCACGGGCTGGGTATTGCTTGAACGCACAAGCCCCCACCCTTTTTCGAAGACAACTCTGATGCCGTCAATTTCGCATATCTTCCTTATAGGTAGAAGGCAGCTCCCCGATTTTGCATACAGGGCGCACATGTAAGCCAATTTTTCGACGATCCTTTTTTTCTCGTCTTCCTTGCATTCAATTCGTATTTCCGGTGTATAACACATGCGCGGGATGTCCGAAAGCAGTTCACTAATGCCCATGCCCGAAGTCTTCATTATCTCGACAAGACGGAATGTCGTGAAGAGAGCATCATCGTATCCAAAATAATCGTCAGCTATAAAGACATGGCCGCTGAACTCACCTGCGAGTACTGCCCTTTCCTTTTTCATCTTGTCCTTCACGAGCGAATGACCTGTCTTCCACATAACGGGCGTCCCTTTGTGCCTCTCTATGTCATCGAACATAAGTTGGGAGCACTTTACATCCCCGATAATAACCGAACCGGGCTTTCGCTTCAGAATATCCCGTGAAAGGACGATCATAATCTGGTCACCCCATATGATATTTCCGACATGGTCAATAACACCTATTCTGTCTGCGTCGCCATCATATCCGAATCCGATATCCGCCCCTGTCTCCCTGGTAGTCTTTATGAGATCCTGAATATATTCCACCACTGTCGGGTCCGGATGGTGGTTCGGGAATCTGCCATCGGGTTCGCAATACAAACATATCACCTCACACCCCATTGCCTCTAATACCTCAGGGGCCACAATCCCGGCTGTTCCATTTCCTGCGTCAATCACAACGTTCAATCTCTTATATTTTTTGTCAGACAAATAAGAGAACCGTTCCTTCATAAAT
>JBFLXE010000184.1:0-2941 GCA_040757455.1 Nitrospirota bacterium | reverse complement strand
AGGAATAATTATTCTTTTTATTTTTATTCTGGGATTTATTCCAACCTCTTTTAGAGTAACATTAGCAATGGCTTCCATGATTTATGCAATCTATTTATTACCCATTTTAATATTGGATGATATCACCGATATTAGGATATTTATAAACAATAATGTCTTTCTAACTGCTTCGGCCATGATTGTACTTGTATGGAGATATGCCAACTATAGACTCATTGTAAAAAAGCTTTCCCTCGAGCACGACCTCTCCCAGGAAAAACAGCAACTCAAAACCTACTCTACCCAGCTCGAAGACTTAGTCAAAGAGCGCACCAGAGAACTTGCCATTTCTGAAAAATGGCATAAGTCGATTTTTGATCATGCAACTGAAGGCATGGTGGTGCTCGATCAAAATGGCGTTATTGTGAATGTCAACAAAAAGGCGTGCGAGCTGCACGGGTTTGAGAGAGACGCACTCATTGGAGTGAATGTTAGTTTTCTTGAGGTAAAAAGTGATAAAGAAAAAATTGATGAGAGGATTAAAAGAATTCTTGCCGGACAATTCGTGACATATGAAACAGAACACCATCGAAAGGGCGGAGAGAAAGTCCTCCTTGAAGTCAGCTCAAATCGAATAGATATCGAAGGACAGACATACATTCAGTCTTTTTACAGGGACATTACTGAAAAGAAGAAAATACAGGAACAGTTAATGCATTCACAGAAGATGGAATCTATTGGAGCGCTCGCCGGAGGCATTGCGCATAATTTCAATAATATTTTGACGTCAATCCTGGGTTATGCAGAATTGCTGCTTGAATATGGCAATCTCGATGAGACCTCAAGACAAAGAGTCGGGCATATTGAGACTTCTGCGAGAAAGGCAGGCGTAATGATATCAAAACTGCTCAGCTTCGCACGGAGGGAGCAACACGAGATACTCCCGTTGAATCTGCACGATCTCATCAACGATTCCGTTAAACTTTTCGAAGGAGTCCTGGATAAGAGGATCGGATTAAAAATCAATCTCTGCAGTGATAGCCTGATTATCGAAGGAGACCCTAACCAGATTGAACAGGTCATCATGAACCTTGTGGTAAATGCGAGAGATGCCATGCAAGACGGCGGACTTATAACCATCAAAACTAACATAGTCGAGATTAGCAAAGACAGATCTATCAGTCCCGCATATATTCAGCCGGGGAAATATGTAGTGCTTACCGTGTCAGATACAGGCTGCGGTATACCTAAGGACATAATTAACAGGATTTTTGATCCATTTTTTACTACAAAAGAAAAGGGCAAAGGTACGGGCTTAGGCCTTGCTACAGTTTACGGCATTATTAAGGATCATAAAGGTTATATTTCTGTCCAGAGCGAGATGGACAAAGGAACTTCATTTGACATCTTTATTCCGGTTTCGGACAAAGTGGTTCACAGGATCACAAAACCGCAAATTTTTTCGGTAGAGGGAAATGAAAATATACTCGTCGTTGATGATGATAGAGAAGTATTAAATTTTATCAAGGATATTCTGGAAACGCATGGATATACGGCAACACTCGCGAGTAACCCTCTCACGGCAATCGATACATTCAGAAATCTTCAAAGCAAGATTGCCCTCATAATTACGGACATAATGATGCCCCTGATGGAGGGCAGCGAACTCATAAGGCATTTGAAAGAAATTAACCCTGATATCAAGATAATCGTCATATCAGGTTTTAGTGATAAGATTACGAGAGATATGGTCGACGCCTTTATTAAGAAACCTTTCGAGAGGATGGAGCTTCTGTCGGCAGTCAGACGACTCCTTGATACCCGAACCAGGAGATTACCACTTTATTAATGCAGATGCCCAGGTGAGCCCTCCCCCAAATGCTTCGAGGAGGACATAATCCCCGTCTCTGATTCTTCCGGAGATCACAGCTTCATCAAGAGCAACAGGGATGGAAGCTGCTGATGTATTGCCATATCTGTCAAGATTAACTATAACTTTTGACATTGGTATTCCCAGCCTATCGGCCGTGGCCTGAATGATCCTCATATTTGCTTGATGGGGTATCAATAATGAAAGTTGCGAGGGCTCAAGCATATTTTCCTGTAGCGTTCTTACCACCAGATCCTCAAGAGTCCTGACAGCAACCTTGAATGTCTCGTTGCCCTTCATCTTTATGAAATGCATTCTTTTATTAATTGTTTCTGGAGAAGTAGGATTTCTGGAACCACCGGCCGGAATATGCAGAAGTTCCCACAGTCTCCCGTCGGAATTTATATGCATCGAGACTATCCCTCTGTCTTCCGCAGTCGCCTCAACTATTACCGCACCTGCACCATCACCGAAAAGAACGCACGTCGTTCTATCCTTCCAGTCCGTTATCTTTGATAGCACTTCTGCTCCGACCACAAGAATCCTCCTGTGGAGTTCTGATTTAATGAAGCTGTCAGCAATGTAAAGGCCATAGAGAAACCCAGAACAGGCGGCATTAATATCAAATCCAACGGCATTCGTTGCACCGAGTCTATCCTGCAGGAAACATGCGGTAGACGGAAAAGGCATATCACCTGTAATGGTTGCAACAATAATCATGTCAATATCTTCAGCCTTCAATCCTGCCCTTTTTAATGCCGTCCCGGAGGCCTCAAAGGCAAGATCTGATGTAGCCCAATCTCCATCGGCAATTCTTCTCTCCCGAATTCCTGTCCTCTCCTGTATCCATTCATCGGAGGTGTCAACCATTTTTTCGAGGTCGTAATTTGTGAGAATCCTCTCAGGAACATAAGAGCCCGTTGCTATGATCCTGCTTTTTACCAATTTTTATCCCCTGTTTGGTATGGGGTCAGGTCTTGACAGGCTGTTGCCCAAATAGGTTTTTTACAATCGAGATTTAGTTTGAATTTAATATGCATTAAGCTCTTTGAAAAACAATTCATAGTGAGAGTGCTGGCGCCCAAAAACATC
>JBFLXE010000183.1:0-2999 GCA_040757455.1 Nitrospirota bacterium | reverse complement strand
GCGGGAAGAGAGATTGCCAACGCTTTTTCAGAACTCAATGACCCCATAGAACAGAACCGGCGGTTTGTCGAGCAGACCGAGGCAAAATCGCGCGGCGAAGAGGAGGCGCATTTAATGGATGAGGATTTTGTGAGAGCCCTCGAATACGGCATGCCACCAGCAGCCGGGGAAGGCATCGGAATCGACAGGTTTGTTATGCTATTGGCCAATGCACAATCCATCAGAGATGTGATACTGTTCCCTCAGTTGAAACCGGAGCAATAAGAAGATGCAAGATACACGATACAAGATAAGACTGCACGGCAATTGCGATGCTGTATTTCGTGGATCGTGCATCCTGCATCGTGGATCCATGCAGATATGAAACTTCCCTATCAGTTATTCATAGCCCTCAGATATCTCAAATCGAAGAAGAAACAAAAGGGTATCTCGGTGAACACCCTGATATCAGCCGGGGGTGTTGCGGTAGGCGTGATGGCTCTCCTGGTCGTCCTTTCCGTAATGAGCGGATTTCATGAGGATCTTCAAAAGAAAATCCTCGGTGTCAATGCCCATCTCGTAATACTCAATTTCAAGGGTCCCATCCAGGATTACAGAGACATTATCAAGAATTTAGAAGGTGAAGCGGATGTCGTTTCGTCAGCACCGTTTGTGATGGGTCAGTCGATGATTTCTCTGGGTAACAGGGTCCATGGCATTTTTTTGCGGGGAATAGATCCTGAGGTGGAGAGAGCGACGACCGATATAATTCATTATCTCAAAGAAGGAACAATTAAGGATCTGACATCCGAAGGCGATCTTCCGGGTCTCATCCTCGGGAAAGAACTGGCTGGCATTATAGGGGCCTTCAGAGGTGACGTAGTGACTGTTTTGTCTCCCACCGGACAGATAGGGCCGCTTGGCATGCTCCCCAAAGTCAGGCAGTTCAGAGTAACAGGAATTTTTGAGGTCGGTATGTTTGAATATGACGCGAATCTTGCCCTGACGGATCTCGGGTCTGCCCAGGAATTTTTCGGGCTCGATGATACAGTAACCGGCATAGAAGTCAGACTTAACGATATTTACAAGGCTCCCGATGTCAGAGAAAAAATTCAGAAAAAACTCGGATTCCCTTTGCATGCGAAAGACTGGATGCAGATGAACAGGAATTTGTTTTCAGCTCTGAAATTAGAAAAATTTGCAATGTTTATAATTTTGATTCTTATTATTCTTGTGGCATCGTTCAATATCGTGAGTACTCTGATCATGAATGTGATTGAGAAAAAAAGAGAGATTGCAATATTGAAGACGATGGGTGCAACAGACAGAGGGATCATGACGGTCTTCATGTTGCAGGGTATAGTAATAGGAATTTGCGGCACAATTATCGGTGTTGGCGGGGGTTATTTGCTCAGTTACATTATTAATACGTATCAGATCATCAAGCTACCAGCAGACGTCTATTATCTGAGCCATCTGCCAGTCAAGACGAAGTTTTTTGATTTTGTTGTTGTGTCACTCTCCGCGATTCTCATCAGTTTTCTTGCGACAATCTATCCTGCCTGGCAGGCAGCAAAGCTTAATCCTGTGGAACCATTGAGATATGAATAAAAAATATTTAGAACGGGAGTAATAAGATGTTTAAACTCATAAAGCGCATCATAGGACTCGTCATTGCTGCCATTATTGTCCTTCTATCTGTTTCCCTGTGGCGAGGTGGAGAACCCTTTAGATGGTTCGGGCAGAAGTCAGAAAAAGCTGGAGAGGTTCTCAAGAACAGGAGTGAAAAAATCGGAGAGGAGGCAGACCGGATCAGGGAGAAGACGGAGAGTGTGGCAGATACCACAAAGAAAGTGACGAACAAGATAAGGAAAACAGGAGATAAATTAAAGGGTCTGACCGGCTCTGATGACGGGGAGAGTAAAGGGACTGATTGATAAACTGATCGAAACAGAAGACTTGAGAAAGTCCTTCATCACAGACGCTGGCGAGCTTCCTGTTCTGAAGGGCATCAATCTTACAATCGAACAGGGTGAAATGGTCGGGATAGTCGGCGCTTCGGGCGTGGGGAAGAGCACGCTTTTGCATATTCTGGGGGCTCTTGATAAACCGACCCACGGCAAGGTCCTGTACAACGGCGCCGACATATTTTCTTTCGACAGGAATGCGCTTGCCGCATTCAGAAACAAAACCATAGGCTTTGTGTTCCAATTCCATCATCTGCTGCCGGAGTTTTCTGCACTTGAAAATGTCATGATGCCGGGACTTGTCGGCTTTGGCTTCCGCAAGGAGATTAGAGAAAGAGCAGAGAAACTCCTGAGTCAGATGGGACTTTCCAAAAGAATGAGACACAGGCCAGGCGAACTGTCAGGCGGCGAACAGCAGCGCGTCGCAGTTGCACGAGCACTTATCCTTGAGCCGCAGGTCGTCCTTGCGGATGAACCAACGGGAAATCTTGATTCAAAGACCGGTGAAGAGCTTTTTGATATTTTTATCAGCCTGAATGAAGAGAAAAGAATTACGTTTGTCGTTGTGACGCATAACGAGTCATTATCAAGACGCTGTCACAGGACATTGAAGATGGTGGATGGAAGGATAACTGATAATCACCAAGCCTTTGGCCCGGTTTATTCATAAATTTGAATTGGAGGATATAGTGTTCGAGCGGATTTAAATTCTTTCGAAGAAAGAATTTACCTCGGAGGCTCGACAGAATGTCGAGACGAGAATGAGTGAGAATACTATATCCTCCAATGCTTTGCCGGATTTGTACAATTTCTTATGAATAATATAGGTTTAGAACGGCATGAAGAATCTGAAGCCTCTTGTGAAATCCCAGAAAGTCTTACCGGTCATCGTGAGAGAATTTTTGTCTATAGTGACAAGATAGAATTCTCTCTTGAGCTTTCTGTCAGATATATTTAACAGCTTGATCGAGCCATCTTTTATGGCCCTGAAGGCAGACCATTTTGAAACAAAAGATATGCCAATCCCTGATTGCACCATCTGGATGATCAGTT
>JBFLXE010000182.1:0-3015 GCA_040757455.1 Nitrospirota bacterium | reverse complement strand
ATAGTCTATCTAGACCAGATTTTACCCTTGTTGTTTCTTCTACTTCAAAAGCGTATACCGGAAATAATCCATAATCATCCTCGTCAAACCATAAGGAATCTATTTCTCTAATTTTTGATAAATTAGGTCCTCTGAAAATATCAGTGCAGTCAGATACGCTCACAAAATTTTTTAATGGTTTGCCCTGGAAACTTCTGATAGTCTGGTCATGTGGGGGTGCATAAGTTTCATATCCATATATTCTCCCAAATATAACTAACATTCCTTGAGCAATCCCATGATCAATTTCTGGTTCTTTAGTAAAACCTTGTGACTCAGGTCTTATTGAAACTTCTTCAACAACCTTATAAATACCGCTTCTTTCAGGGGGAACCGGTTCAAAAATTTTATATTGTCTTACGACCCTTCTAATAGTATCGCGCCATGTTGGGTTAGTCTTCGTTTTAGGATGACCCTCAACTATTTTATTGATTTCGGATAAGTGTCCTTGCCCGCCCAATTTTAGCAAGGCATTTTTAACAACATCTTTCCAAGTTAATCTTTCCTCTTTCATTATTAAGCGTACTCTTTTAAAAACAACATAACATTTTTGGGGCTAACTTTCGCACTTTTATTTTTAGTCAATCAAAATCTTCTCCAGGAATCACCCATACTTTAACAATCATCTCTCCTTTCCCTCCCTGAGAAATCCCAATTCTGCGGCGTTTTGGTTCAGGAGGAGTAATGGCAATATTAACGTGTATAGTACGCCCGCTATTTAATACACTCGATAGACAATCTGGAATCTTCAATCCATATTCAGCCGAAATTCGAAACTCAGATCTATCACAACAATGCATCTTGGATTCTTTGATAAAAGGGGAAGCCACGGTGGTTAAAAGGCTCTCTTTAAGTTATCTTTTTGTCCTAAAAAGAATTCCTTATTTATAGTTTGCTTCACTCAATCCATTGCAAGATGCAGCTTGATAGCTTTTTCAATTTCCCGGATGAGATCGTCATCAAGAGTTCCGATATATTTTTTCATCCGCTCCTTATCTACTGACCTCATCTGAGATATTTTTAGTTTAGAATCAACCTCCAGCCCGCTGTCTTCTTTTCTTACAAATACCTCAAAAGGATGAACCTTTTCAATTCTCGATGAAAAAGGAATCACCATGACAGTTCTCAAATGCTTGTTTGCTTCATTGCAGGAAATAATCATGGCTGGTCTTGTCTTTCTAATTTCGGCACCGACGGACGGGTCGAAATCTACGAGATATATGTCACCGCGCGTCATCCTTTAGTCCATCTTGCAGAGTGTCTTCCCAATCCTTGTAAGTCTCATAATCTTCTTGGGCAGCTTGTTTATATGCGGCTTCTAATTTCTTTCTCGTCTTCTCCTTTTCTTCCAGCCGTTTCTTTTCTTTTATTGCTTCAGCTATGTAAGCAGATTTATTTTTTACCCCGGATAACAATTTCGCAACATCTTCGGGCAAGGTTATATTTAATCTTGCTGTATCCATATACACCTCCTTTACGCATTATAATACACAATCATCCTAATTTTTTACAAGCTGATTATTCCCCGAAGACCCTTTTGAACACATAATCCACATTTTTCAGATAATATTCGAGGTCAAAGATATGGTCGATTTCTTTTGGCGTGAGGAACTTCTTCACTTCATTGTCTTTCAAGAGAGTTTTCTTGAAGTCCACAGCTTTCTTCCAGCTTATCATGGCATTTCTCTGGACAAGCGAATAGGCATCATCCCGGCTGAGGCCTTTGTCAATAAGCGCGAGCATCACTCTCTGTGAGTTATAAAGGCCGTAGCTCATTTTCATATTTTCTTTCATCTTCTTCGGATAAACATGAAGACCATCCAGTATGTATCTGAGCCTGGCGAGCATGTAATCAACCAAAATCGTGCAATCAGGAATGATAATACGTTCAACAGAGGAATGGGAAATATCCCTTTCATGCCAGAGGGCGATATCCTCCAGGGACGCAAGTGCATTTGTTCTCACGAGCCGTGCAAGCCCGGATAGATTTTCACAACCCACCGGATTTCGTTTGTGGGGCATTGCAGACGAACCCCTCTGACCTGCTGCAAAAGGCTCTTCAGCCTCCAGGACTTCTGTCCTCTGAAGGTGCCTTATTTCAACGGCTATTTTTTCAACAGAAGCTGCTATCAGTGCAAGCGTTGTAAGATACTCTGCATGCCTGTCCCTCTGGACTATCTGTGTAGCAACCGGTTCAGGTCTGAGACCGAGTTTCTTGCACACCTTCTCTTCGATAACCGGCGGGATGTGGGAAAATGTGCCGACAGCACCTGAAAGCTTTCCCGCGCTGATTACGTCCCTTGCCCTCTTCATTCTTGCGATATTCCTTTTCATGTCTTCATACCAGAGGGCGAACTTGAGACCGAATGTCATGGGTTCGGCATGGACACCATGACTTCTTCCCATAATAGGAGTATTTTTGTATTTGAAAGCATTTCTTTTTAAAACCACCATTAAGTTATTGATGTCCTTGATGATAATGTCAGAAGCTTTTCTCATGAGAAGGGCAAGCCCTGTATCGAGTATGTCCGAGGATGTCAGGCCTTTGTGTATGAATCTGGATTCAGGTCCCACGTTCTGGGCGACAGAGGAGAGAAAAGCGATGACATCATGTTTGACGACCTTTTCTATTTCGTCTATCTTTGTGGTATCAAACTTCGCCTTCTTCTTTATGACTGTCAGAGCATCCACTGGTATTTCTCCGAGTTCGGCCCACGCCTCACAAACAGCTATCTCTATATCCAGCCATGTCTGATATCTCGCTTCTGGATCCCATAATCTTGCCATGTCAGGTCTTGTGTAACGCGGTATCATGATTCCCTTCAATAGAAAAACTGCCTTATTTTACCAGAGCCCTTCGAGAAATTCCCAACTGATTGATATAAGCCGATTGACAGGTGATGCAAAAAATAAAATCCCCCAAAAACAGTCGATAAAACCTTGATATAAAGCCTCACGGGAGCAAACATGTCAAAA
>JBFLXE010000181.1:0-3028 GCA_040757455.1 Nitrospirota bacterium | reverse complement strand
ATACACTCTGTCATATAGCCAACCATCCTTTCTTTGGTTTTGAGCCTTTGCAAACTTAATAATACCAAAGCTCTCAGGATTGTTGGCTATTTTTTTCAGCAGAATTTATGAATTATCTGGGTTAGACCATGTAACATATTCATCACCTTTCATTGCAATTGAACCACAATCAGGACAATGAGGGAACTTGCTTCCATTCTTCTTCACTGCCGCAGGGCGCCAGCCATAGCTTAGTTTTGCCCTCTCTTTCGATACAACGTATACCTCATGGATCAACGGTCTCACCTTTTCATCTCTCAGTCCACTTAGGATGCTTATTATATTTTTGACGCTAAGGTCTACCACATGGACTTCGGGTATTGTCCACTTCGTCTCCCTGATCCATTTTTCGACAAGATGCGTAGGGCAGACTACAAGTACTCTTTGAGGAAGTGAGGACATGGCAACTGTGGAAAGGGCAATCATCGTCTTGCCGCATCCATCCCATCTCTCCTGTTACAAAGAGATGATGCCTCTTCACTTTGTAAAGAGCCTTTGAGATTCCCTTTATGAGCTCAGACTGCACAGGAAACGGTTTTCTGAGCAACATAGGCATCTTCCCTTCAAAGTCATCAATACCTTCTGGATTCAGAGGGTTGTAAACAGGTGTTAGGTTTCTCTCTATTGTGGAAGCTAACTGGTTTCCATGCTTTTCAAGAAAGTCTCTCAGATGCATAGGACCTCCTTAATATTCCTCTGGAAACAGCACGGTTGTTACTGACCTGTCTGCTTCTGTGATTATCCAGATTTTGTGCTTATCATTTTTGTAGGACGAAAAAAGCCTGAAACCTTCTCTTAACGAAAGCTCGTTCTCCTTTTTGTCTTCTTCACACAGGTCTCCCCAGTCTCCCTCAGTATGGCGGGTCAATGATCTGTTTACAAACTGCATGAAGGAAGGATCACGAATCATCATTTCATGCACTCCTGCAGAAGAAAATATCTTGCCGAGTGAAAATTTAGTTACAATCTCTTCTCTATACATTGTTTTACCCTCCTTTCAGGTAATTTCCCCATGTCAAAGACATGTTTTAAAAAATAAAAAAGCCACAGATAGCAAAAGCACAGCCCTGTGGCTTAATTTTCGTTACCTGATGGAATTACTACTTATTCATTTATTACTTCCTTTCGATTACTTCATTCAGAGTTTTCCTTGAAAGAATTAAGAATGTGTGCCTCTGCAGCTTTCTCGATTTTTATTCTCTTACTGCTGTCCTCTGGTGGAGAAGTGAGCCAGGTGAACTCTCCAACTTCATGAGAGAGACTATCTGGGTTTGTATTGTGCTCCTCCACTATAATGGTCTCCAGCTTATGACTTTCTCCATCTTCCTCGACTGAAACTGTCAAAGCAGTGTATATTGTTCTGCCAGTTTCTTCCCTATCGGTTATTTGTATCTTCATGATCTAATTCCTCTCCTTCTATTCATAAAATTGTTGGCAGATACAGTGTTTAAGCGGATTTTTTTGCTGATATTCCATTAAAAATACACTAATATCAAGAGGCAAAAACCTCGGAGTCCCGATCTTATCGGGACGAGAATGAGCGCAAATACTGTATCTGCCAATGAAAAAAGTATATTAATTAAATTAGCGAAAAGGCAGGGTAGATGCCCTGCCTTTCGATTCATACTAAAACCTGAAACAAAGATTCTCTCTCCTTTTTCAGAATCTCTTCGGCTATCAGGTCACATATAGCATCATCATCCCATCGGCATTCATAACCACCTGCACCACCCCAACCGTTCAGTTCTACAAGGTACTCCTCCTTTAGAAGGAGTTGCTCTATTTCCGGCAACCATACCTTTTCAAAGGGTATGCGCCTTTTTGAGATGGCAGAGCACAGAACCTTCATCCTCTCTTCAGGAGATGTCCAGATGATAATGTCCTTACCAATATTTTCCGTCCAGACCAATCCGTGCCTTTTGCCATAGCCAAGGTTTATTCCTTTAAACCTGAGGCTGCAACCCCATTTCCTTTCCAGGTCAATCTTCTTTTCTTCTATTATCAGTTCAAGTTTGCGTCCCGATGCAAGCAGAGAAAAGATTGTCTTGACCTGCTGCGGGGAACCATATATGGAGAGAAAATACAGGTGAGCATAATCGGAGAGGTCATCGCAAAGACCCATATCAGACTTGCATGAGACTCCTCCGCTCTTTATTGTTGCTATCAGCATAATATTCCTCCTCTTTTGCAAGAGCAACTGCATCAGTAAAGATACTTTGGGGATTATCTATAATCGACTCGGCACAGTCATCACAAAGCCAAGCATCATATGTCTGTCCTTTAAAGCTAAGTGAAATCAGGGCTGTGCTACTCAGTTCTTTCAATATCTCCAGGGGCTTCTTACACATTCTGCATCTGCTCCAGAATTCAACATCATTATCGTATGTCATACCATCGGCCTCCTTTCTCCATTACCCTGATGCCTACTGCATAGGTATTTCTTGTGATTTCCTTGTTATCCTCTATCCTCATATGTGAGACCCTTTCTGAAAATCCCTTTACAAGGATAAAACTGCCATCAACAGTTTGAATCTTTCCGTCCAGAATACCCGCAGTGTGTCGATGGAGTTGAAAAACGGGAATCAAGGACGATGGAAAGGATGGCCGCCTAAATGCTTTTTGCGCACTTATTGACAAAACCCCCGCATTTATTGCTTTTTGCCTACTTTGCTGTGCTTGTAACTCTGTTTAATTTTACAAACAATTTACATGCCGAACAGTATTGACTTAGTCCCCAAAATTAGTCCCCAAAACCGATTCGGGGCTGACCAGATGATAAAATAAAGTAAAGTGGCGGAGCCGGTACTGGCAGACGTTCTGGATTACAGGCTACTGTGGCAACTCATATATAGCGAGTAATACTGTCCTTTTCTGCTTTTTTAATCCACGCTATAACATTTTCTCCTGATTGTGTAACATTGTAGAAGAATTTTTCATTTACTTTAATTAATATTTATTAATATTTTTAAAAAATAAATTTTTTACTTGA
>JBFLXE010000180.1:0-3071 GCA_040757455.1 Nitrospirota bacterium | reverse complement strand
ATCGAGGCAATAAGTGATGTTTTTGGGCGCCAGCACTCTCACCATGAATTGTTTTTCAAAGAGCTTAATGCATATTAAATTCAAACTAAATCTCGATTGTAAAAAACCTATTTGGGCAACAGCCTGTGTAGACCTGACCCTTATGGCTTCCCTGTGACGAAGGCAGAGAGTTGACAAGATGGTATCCAAATTGTAGACTTATTGTAGGACATTCTATATATGGAGGTAGGTTAGATGAAATTTGTAACTGTGAGGGATTTCAGGATAAGGCCAGGTGAGGTATGGAAAAACCTTGAAAAGGATGAAGAGGTTATTATCACATCAAACGGCAAACCGATAGCCTTGCTTACAGATATAAGTGATGTAACTTTTGACGAAACGCTTAAGATATTCCGCCGCACAAAGGCAGAACTTGCCGTGTCAAAAATGAGGAAAGCAGCGGTTAAAAAGGGATTATCCAGTATATCGAAAGAGGAAATAGAAGCTGAAATTAAAGCCGTACGAAGGGCAAGAGGGTAATTGTTTATAGTTCTTGACACGAATGTTATTGTGTCGGCGCTTATCACGCCGTTTGGAAATGCAGCCAGAATCCTCGATATGGTTATTAGCGGAGATCTTAAGATGCTTTATGACGACAGAATTCTTACAGAGTATCGTGAAGTTCTTTTAAGGAAAAAGTTTGGCTTTGCAGAAAATAATGTCAATACATTATTGGAGTATATTGAGGCTGTAGGACTTAGAATTAGCGCAACCATCATTAATGAACCCCTTTTGGATAAAGGCGATATTCCGTTTCTGGAAGTAGCGTTGAGCGGAAAAGCAGATGCACTGGTTACCGGTAATAAACGGCATTTTAAGATTAAGTCAGTAGAAGACTTGCAAATATTGAGCCTTGATGAGTTTTTAAAATTATGGAAGAAAAAGTAAGATTCAACTCTGCCCAACGGCAATTTCTTTGTCAGCTTCTGCCTCGGCTTTATCACTCTACACCCTGACCAACTCCTTTCCCGCCTCATAGGCTTCTTTTAGCGCTGTTGGATGCTTTAATATTGCGCCCTTTGCATCAACTCCCGTGTAACTTAATGTCTTGTATCCGGATACGCTGACCGTTCTGAAGAAAGCCTTTGCAGAGGTCTCCGCGCATTGCATACCTTGAAGCCCGATCTCTTTTTTTTGACCGCCTACCAGCAATAAAAGTCCTTTTCTTCCGTATGAACCTGCGGGAATTGGTTTCTTGAGTAAGTACTTCTCGCACCAGAAACACTGGCATCTGTCTATCATGGCCTTTATCTGAGCACTGAGGGCGGAAAAAAAAATAGGCGAAGCAAGAATGATCCTGTCTGCAGCCCTTATCGCATCATAGATCTGGAGCATTTCATCTTCGAAAACGCATATACCCGTCTCATCACATCCCCCGCAATTCTGACAGGGGGCTATGTTCATTTCGTTCAGATTAAAGAGCTGCACATCAAATCCTGATTCCTCTACGCCTTTTATTGCTTCTCTCAGGAGTAATTCTGTATTTCCGTCTTTCCGGGGGCTTCCGAGAAAGGCGATCGTTTTCACTTTAGTCCTCTTTGCCCGATTTCATTTCGATCCATTTTTTCATATGCTGGAGATTTTCAGTCAGATACCACCAGCCATTCTTGAACGCGGTATAATCAGGGGCTCCTGTCATGGCCGAGGCGTACCGGATGGAATTCGCATAGAAAAGCCACTGTCTCACCCACATCTGTTCTATGGGTCCATCAAATGGGTTTGTTTTATCCTCGATACCTCTCTCCCATGCTGTCTGTATGAGCTGCGTTGCGGCAAGGATCATCGCATCCGTTTCTTTTATTGTGTTGTCGAGTTTTTCGAAATGACTGTTTATCCAGCCTGTACTGTGGCAACCATTGCAGAGCCTTTTAACTTTTTTAATTCTCTTTTCCGCCTCCGCTTTATCAATGAGATAATCTGATGCCCGATCTCCCGAGAAAGACGAGGGCAAGGGAAGGCCGTCTTTATTTTTTATTATCGTTGTATTACCCGACTTAGGCTGTGGATGGCTGTAGATTAGCCCAAAAATCCTTACCCACAATCGTGAACCGAAGTCGTGCGACCTCTCCGAAATTATCTCTCCCGCCGGCGAAACTATAAGGCTGTTATGACACACGGAACAGGTGGGCGCCTTAAAATCTTTTCCGATCGTCCATGGCACGGCATTGAAATTCCACTCACTGTGTTTTGAAAAAAATATATCTCCGTGTTTACTCTCATCATAAACATTCCACGCGGGCACATCTGGCTCGAGATGACACTGGGAACATGTATAAGGTTTTCTGGCCATTTCGATCGAGAACCCATGCCTCGCGTGGCAGGCTGTGCATGCGCCGAGACTACCATCAGGATTTTCCCTTCCTACGCCTTGGCTGGGCCAATTGGTCAGGACAGGTACGACAACATCTCCAATTTCTGTTGACATCTTCCTTGAGCCCTTGACCTCCACTTTAGTCCCGTGGCAGCCAAGACAAGTCTCGTGAAGAGTCGCCCCGGAAGGTTTTTCTGCGATTATCTGCCCCTTTTCGAATCGCTTCACTGCCGTCACTGTGTCAACGAGAGCACGATATACAGGATTCTCCATGAGATTCTTGTAAGCGTGAGACTTTTTGCTCCCCGAGAACTGAGCGGCCTCCACAGGGTGGCACGTCTTGCAATCGTCGGGACTAACGACAATATTTATTCTGGATCCAAAATGCAGGAAATTATCCGCATGGCTTCCACTATTCATACTGTGACATTCATAGCAACCCACGACATAGGTTTGCATTTTTTCAGGGATACTCTCAGCCGAGACTCTTCTTTCAATAGCGGGTTTCTTGACAGCCTCTGACGGTATCGTCTGGGAATGTCGGCTCGAAAGCCAGTCATGGTAAATCCCTGGAGTATATATACTATGACAGCCTATGCACGTCTGAGTGTGCGGGCTTAAAGGACCGGTAGAGGCCATATCTTTTTCCGAAGCTGCCGCTGCCCCTGCAAGGAGCATCAGACAGAACATCATTATCGCAAAGATAAACGTAACACCCTGA
>JBFLXE010000179.1:0-3085 GCA_040757455.1 Nitrospirota bacterium | reverse complement strand
CAACTGCAGGCGTAACCCAGTCGCCGCGCTTAAACATTTTTTGGCCCCTTTTTTTTCATAATTATTATACCCGATTGTTTGAAATAACTTCGTTGCTGACAATTTTAAATAGGAATGTCTGGATTGAATCAAAATCCACAGGTCTGTTGCCAGAGGACAGTTGAGTGACTTAAGAAGCGGGCACGTGCGAAAAACCCACCTAAAAGTGGAATCAATCATTGTGATGTTCTTCGGGTTAGGCGCGATGATACTGACTTTAAGGGATTACTATCTCGCTGCCGGCCATCCGCCGCGAGAGTCTTCTTAAGTGGTTCTTTATTGAAAGCTGAAAACTTCAGGCAGGTTTCTTATATTTGACCGTCTGATCAAGTCTTTCTTTTCCAAAGGGTGAGAGCAGTCTCAGTTCTTTTATTATCTTCGGTACGATTTCGATAACCGCATCTATTTCTTCTTCGGTGTTATAACGGCTTAAAGAAAACCTGATTGAACCATGGATAGCCGTAAAAGGTGTTCCCATTGCCCTTAATACGTGCGATGGTTCGAGAGAGCCGGATGAACATGCAGATCCTGACGAAGCACAAATTCCGAACTCATTCAGCCTGAGGAGAATAGCCTCTCCTTCCACAAATTCGAAGCTCAAGTTTGCCGTATTCGGCAACCTGCTGTCAGTATCTCCGTTCACTCTGGCGTCGGGACATAATTTCAACAGAGCCGTCTCCAGTTTGTCCCGCAGCACGCGGAGATAATTCATTTCCTGCGTCATATGATTCATCGCCAGTTCGCACGCTTTGCCAAGCCCGATAATCGAGGCCACATTCTCCGTACCAGCCCTTCTTCCTCCTTCCTGATGTCCGCCAATCATATAAGGATGAAATCGCGTGCCTTTCCTGACAAAGAGGGCGCCAACTCCTTTCGGAGCATGAAGCTTGTGACCTGAAAGGGAGAGCATATCCACCTGCACCTTCTTCAGGTCTATGGGTATCTTTCCCACAGCCTGAACCGCATCTGTGTGAAATAAAATTTTTCTGTCTTTCAGTATCTCCGAAATCTCCCGAATCGGATAAATATTACCAACCTCGTTGTTTGCGTACATAACAGACACGAGGACTGTATCATCACTGACTGCTTTTAGTAAATCATCAATATTCAACCGCCCACTTTGATCCACCGGAAGAAAGGTCACCCTGAAACCTTTTCGCGCCAGACGTTTACAAAAGTTCCGGACTGCGGGATGCTCAACCCTGCTGGTAACTATATGTTTTTTTAATGGGGATGATTCGACGGCGCTCATGATAGCCGTATTATCACTCTCCGTGCCGCAGCTGGTGAATATTATTTCCTCCGGTTCGCAGCCCAACAGCTGTGCAACCCTTCCCCTTGCGTCCTCGATTCTCTTGTGAATCTGCCCCCCGAAGGTATGCATGCTTGATGGATTGCCGTAAAATTTGCTTAAATAAGGAAGCATTTCCTCCAGCACTTCAGGTGCAACACGGGTGGTAGCGTTATTGTCGAGATATATTGTTTTCATCCTGATTCCACGATTATTTCTTCACTAACCAGTTCCCTCAGTTTGTCCTGAATTCCGTTTAGTGTGACGCTGGACATAAGACAGTTTGTACACATACCTCGCAGTGCGACGGTTACCCTGTTTCCGTCAATGTCGATAAGTTCAATGTCGCCTCCGTCAGACTGCAAGCCGGGTCTGATCTCTTTTTCTATAATATCCTGGATCAAAGCAATCCTTTGAAGATTCGTGAGTTTTCTGGGTTTGGACAGCTTTTCTGCCATACTGACAGACCAGATATCTCTAAGGATAGACTCGATTTCAGCCCTGCACTCACCACAGCCACCCCCAGCTTTAGTGTAGTTCATAACGTCATCCACAGTCCTGAGATTGTTTTCTATTACAGTCTTTCTTATCTTCTCCTCGGAAACGTTGAAACACTCGCATACAATTCTGCCTTCTTCCTGAACGACTGTGGGGATACCTCTGTAATTTGCGATGGCAGCCTCAAGGGCCTCCATACCCATCACCGAACAGTGCATTTTCTCTTTTGGAAGACCTCCAAGGAACTCGGCGATGTCCTGATTTGTTATCCTTAAGGCTTCCTCAACAGTCTTTCCCTTGATGAGTTCAGTTAGAGCAGAAGAACTTGCGATGGCACTTGCGCAGCCGAAAGTCTGGAATTTGGCATCTATTATTCTGTCGGTAACCTTGTCTATCTTGAGGGTTAATCTCAAGGCGTCACCGCATATGATACTTCCGACTTCTCCCACCCCGTCAGGAGATTCTATCTCCCCGATATTTTTTGGCCTAAGGAAATATTCCTTTACTTTGTCCGTATAATCCCACATTATTTAATTTAATCAGAGCCTTTGACAAAATGTCAATTTTGGTATAAATATCTAAAAAAATAAATAAAGTAGCCAGAAGGGCACGACCCTTGTAAAATATACGGAAGAACCAACAGAAAGGAGAAAAAGATATGGCTTATTATGTGGTATTGAGTACACTTACAGACGAAGGGAGAAGGACTATAAAAGAAAATCCTAAAAGGATTCTTGAGGTGAACAAAGAAGTCGAAAAAATGGGTATAAAAGTAAAAGAGCAGTTTGCTGTCCTCGGACCTTACGACTTCGTGAATATCGTTGAGGCACCTGATAATGCCGCGATCATGCGTATGTCAGTCGAACTGGGTGCACGGGGATCAGTTCAACTCTTGACGCTGGCTGCGATACCAGTCGATGAATTTATAAAAAAGATCAAATAGATTTCTTTTTTATCCCGTTATCAAAGGACCTCCAACTCGAAGGCAAAGGGTTTAATGCGTATCCGGTTATCCCGAGACAGAACTGTCATTGCCATTTATATGTAATATCGGGCAGGTGATTAAAAGACATATTGATGGACTTTTTTACGCTTTTAATAAATTTTTTTAATAATTTATAAATTAAAATTGACAACTTTGATCTCTTTGTGATAAAAATTATTGGAAATTAAGAGTTTTCCTTGTCGCGTTTCATGCAAGTTTTACACTTCTATCTCCTTTTGCCATGATATGAGTATTTTCTCTTGAAAGGGAGG
>JBFLXE010000178.1:0-3085 GCA_040757455.1 Nitrospirota bacterium | reverse complement strand
AAAATCAAATTAAGCTATGAATTCTTGCTTGTCCAAAATAAGATATACTGTATTGATACAATTAAATTTTTCAAAACAGACTGCCACTCCGACCTCAGGCGGGATTGCAATGACCGAACATATAACCCTCCGTGACAGGCGGAGAGGAAATAGACGAGGGCATTTTTGAAGCATAACCGGGGCTCGAGAGGCTCGCAATCTATTTAAAAAAACGCGGCGGAAGCGATATAATATCTGGCACTAATGCTACGGACAATCATAGATTTGACGGTATGAATCCCTTATGACCTCTTTCATGTTCAATACCCTGAAGAAAGTTAAAAGACTCGTGATTATTGTGATAGGCTTTACAGTCCTGCTATTCGGAATAGCGCTGATTGTTCTTCCGGGCCCGGCTTTTATTGTCATACCAATAGGATTGGCGATCCTGGCATCCGAATTTGCGTGGGCAAGAAAGCTGTTAAAAAAGGTAAAACAGCAAATCGAGAGAAAAAATTCCCACTAAAAATAATCAATACCACAATCAGATAAATGTATTTTTCGGGTTTTTATAACGTTACATAAAAAACCGAGTCTTTTCTGCAAATCAATATTAAGATATTTTGATCTGATTTGATTTTTGAAACTATTGTCTCCTAATCTTTTATGTTATATACAGGCTTCTTGTTAATTTCTATTATTACATCATTCCTCATTAAAATACCTTCTGCGGGACGCCTTCTTCTATGTCGGTTATTAAAACTCCATTAATACGTTTCGGTGTATCAAGGGTCTTTTTCAGCTCCGGAGTAAGAGTCTGAACGTGCAGGCCTTTCAGTTTATTATCAAACGCTTTCGATCTCGCAAGTGTCTCTTCACGTGGTGATTCAGTAATTCTTACTCTCACTGTCTTTAATTCCCCACTGCGAAAAATTTTTATATCGACTTCTGTATCGGTAGGAGTATTCGCAACTATATGCCTTAGGCTTCCAGCATCTTTGACTTTCTTTCCGTTGTACTCGACGATGACATCTCCTCTCTGTAAACCTGCCTTTTCAGCCGGACTGTCTTCAATCACATCTGAAATTATCACACCCTCAGCGTCCTTGAGGTTAAACCGCTCTGCAAGTTCAGAGGTCACAGACTGAATATAAACGCCCAGCCATCCTCTTACAACTTTTCCTTTTTCGATCAGGCTTTTCATCACAACTCTTGCCATATTACTTGGTATGGCAAACCCAATTCCCTGATAGCCACCTGTTGTACTAAATATAGCCGTATTGATTCCTACCAGTTCTCCCTTTATGTTAACAAGTGCACCCCCTGAATTCCCTGGATTAATAGCAGCATCAGTCTGAATAAAATCCTCATAATCTGCTATACCTACATTAGCCCTTCCTTTTGCACTTACTATCCCCATTGTAACTGTATGACTTAAACTAAACGGATTTCCGATGGCTAAAACAGTCTCGCCAACCTTTAATTCATCGGAGTCTCCCAGTTTAATTACCGGCAGATCCGGGTAATTAAAAAATTCTTTCTCACAAATTCTCTGGCTTCTTCGCCCATCCTTTTCGCTATGCCATTGTCGTTGAGAATTTGTCTTATTCTGAACGCTGCTCCCTCAACCGAATGGGTGAGGAATCCGGCTCTCCTACTTCTGCCATTCCTTCTCCTCTCTTAGATAAACAGTTCTGTGAGGAAATGGTATCTCTATGCCTTCCTCTTTGAACCTTTTGAATATTCTTTTCCTGAGTTCATGCTGTGCTAAATACTGGTCGGCAAATTCCTGCACCTGGCATATAAGAGTGAAGTCGAGAGAACTCTCGCCGAATCCCGGTATAAATCTCACAAATGGATCGGGGTCCCCGAGTAAGCCGGAAACTTCGCCAATCGCCTTTTTTGCTTCCTCCACCAATATCATTTCAACCTTCTGGGGGTCAGACGAATAGCTTACACTTACAGGAATGAGCAAAGACATCTTCTTCTCAGGAAGGTAATAATTCGTGACTACGCTCTGCGCCAATTTACTATTAGGGATGACCACTATGTTGTTAGGCAGCATCCGCACTCTCGTGGTTCTCCACGTGATGTCTTCAACATAGCCTTCCTGTCCGGTTTCGAGCTTCACAAAGTCCCCGATGCGAACGGATTTCTCCATCAGAATATGAATGCCTGCAAACAGATTCGCCAGCGTATCCTGAAGGGCAAGGGCAACGGCAAGTCCTCCCACGCCGAGTGCAGTGATGAGAGGTGTTATTGAGACTCCGAGGACACCCAATATGATCAAAAAACCGATAACCAGAATTGTGCCTTTCAGGATTCCATAAGCAAGGCCTGTTGTGGGTAAAGGCAGAACAAGTTTCTGAACGTAATTTCTAAATAATTTTCCGGCGAGATTCGCCGCAGCTATTGTGATCGAGAAAATCACGATCACATGAATCGTTTTGCTTATGTAAAAAACATATTTTGCATGGAGGTCAGATAGTGCGACGCCAATATAGAGACCCATGGCAAGGCACCAGTAAATAGAAGGGGTCCTTAATGCCTTTATAATTATGTCGTCAATTTTGGTTTCCGTTTTTTCCGCCCATTTATGAATCAGTTTGAAGACGATTCCCCTCACGACGAGCAGAAACGATGCGGATAGAATGCCCACAAGAGCCGGAACAAGTATTCTGCCGAAATCCACTGTTATTTATCCTCCGGCTGCACGATCAGCATTCTGCTTCTGATTTACTTTTATATCACCCACATAATTTTCGGTAATAATTGATGCCAGCCTGGAATCCATGTCTTTTATGAGAGAGAAAAATTCAGACTTGAACCTTGCAGGAATAAACTTTTCACGCGGCAGTTTGAGTGTGAGTGGATTCACAAATTTATCATGCACCTTGACCCTGTAATCCAGATGAGGACCTGTCGCAAGCCCCGTTGCACCCACGTATCCTATCACCTGGCCCTGCCTTACCCTAACCTTGTTCCTTATCCCCTTCTCTATCTTCAATAAATGTCCGTAATATGTCCTGTATCCGTTCGGATGTCTTATGATCACCAGATTCCCGTTTCCCCCCTTGTATCCTGCAAATGTCACCCTCCCATCGCC
>JBFLXE010000177.1:0-3149 GCA_040757455.1 Nitrospirota bacterium | reverse complement strand
TGATACACTCTGTCATATAGCCAACCATCCTTTCTTTGGTTTTGAGCCTTTGCAAACTTAATAATACCAAAGCTCTCAGGATTGTTGGCTATTTTTTTCAGCAGAATTTATGAATTATCTGGGTTAGCAGGGATTGGGGCACCGGGATGTTTCTCAAGTCCCTTATGACAATAAGAGCAATTGATCCCGACATGCTTTCCCGATGAATGGAGGCTCTTAATAACGCCATGACAGCCGTAGCAAATGCCCGTGTTTACTGTCTTTTCCGCTGAAGTTGCTTTTCTGACATCTTTATCTTCCGAAAGCTCCGTCTTCTCTGCATAAGCATTGAAATAACCTGATACCCCTAATCCAACAATCAAAAAAAAAGGCAGCAAGAATCAGATACCCTTTCTTGTTCATATGTCCCCCTTTCCTGATGTGAAAAACTCCTTCGTACTCATACGAAAAGCTTGCGACTCTACCGACGAATTATTTTGTCTATCTCCACAGCGATAATGACAGTGACCGTCACCAGTCCTATCCCCAGCCATTCGTTCGCTGTGAGCGGCTCCGTTCTGAAAACCCACTGAAGGGGCGGAGCGTAGATTACCGCGAGTTGCGCAAAGAACGCTGCTACCAAGCTGAAAAAGAGGACCGGATTACTCAAAGGTTTCATCCTGAAGACCGACTGCGTCTCGGAACGGCAGTTGAAGGCTTGATAAAACTGGAAAAATACCATTGTGGTGAGCGCGATTGTGCGTGCCCGTTCGAGCGGGACTCCCGCGTTCAGATGCAGAACGAACATGAATACAGTTCCGGCCGCAAGGACGATTCCCATTAAAAGAGTCCTTTGCACCATAAGCGCGTTTAAAATCCCTTCTTTCGGGTTCCTCGGAGGTCTTTGTAGAACCCCTTTCTCTGCCGGTTCAAAGGCGAGGGCAACATCCTGCAGGCCGTTTGTTACAAGATTCAGCCATAAAATCTGAGCAGGGATGTACGGTATGGGAAGTGACATTAGAATAGTTGCCATAATGGCGATAAGCTCTCCGAGGCCACAGGAGATAAGGAACAGCGTGACCTTCTTGATATTGTCGTAGACCACCCTGCCTTCTTCAACTGCTGCAAAAATGCTTGCAAAATTGTCATCCGCAAGAACCATATCAGACGCCTCTTTTGCTACATCTGTTCCGCTTCTGCCCATGGCGATTCCGATATGAGCAGCTTTGAGAGCTGATGCGTCATTCACTCCGTCGCCCGTAACAGCAACTATCTGGCCGTGCTCTTTGAGCCGCTCTGTAATACGCAATTTGTGCCGGGGAGAAACTCTTGCATAAACAGAAACCGACTTCACTTTATCAAAAAGCACGGCATCATTCATCTCCTCCATTTCCCTGCCGGTGAGTACCTCAAAATTCTCATCTGAGATGCCAAGCTTTTTGGCAATAACACCTGCGGTAACAGCATGGTCTCCTGTGATCATAACCACCCTGATTCCCGCTCTTTTGCAACCCTCTATGGCCTGAATCGCCTCAGGTCTTGGCGGGTCCATCATGCCCTGAAGACCTGCAAAGACAAGCCCTGATTCAGCATCACGGCACTCCACTTCCTTGCATGCGAGCTCTTCAAGTTCATCAGGCGCTTCTCTGTACGCAAAGGCAAGAACGCGCAGCCCCTCCTTTGCAAATTCTGAGGCGGTATGGTGAATCTCTTTCTTATCCAGCTCCTCACCGCCCATATCTTTCACGCACATGTCAAGAATCTTCTCCGGTGCTCCTTTAACAAATATGACTTTCTTTCCCCTGTGTTTATGCAGGGTTGCCATATAGCCGCGATCTGATTCAAAGGGTATTATCGATATCTGCTGATATTTCTCCTTTTCTTCTTCTATGTGGAGCCCTGCTTTCATCGCAGAAACAATAAGCGCCCCTTCTGTAGGATCGCCGTCCACCTTATACTGCCCTTCCTCTTCGTAAATGTTTGACTCGTTGCAGAGGAGGCCTATCCGTAGGACATGTTCAAGATGTTTTCTCTTTTTTAAATCTATGGCCAAGCCTTCATGAAATATCTCGCCTTTTGGTTCATATCCGCTTCCGGTAACCTCAAAAATGTGTTTTCCGTCATAAATCAACTTTACGGTCATCTCATTTTTTGTCAGGGTTCCGGTCTTATCAGAACCGATAACAGTCGTGCTTCCCAGTGTTTCGACCGCGTGCAACTTTCTTATGATGGCATTCCGTCTCGACATTCTCGCCACCCCGATAGCCATGGTAATAGTTACCGCAACGGGAAGACCTTCGGGTATTGCTGAAACTGCCGTTGCTACTGCAGTCATAAACATCTCCGTCGCCTTTGCTCCGAGCATTATCCCCGCTCCGAAGACCACAGCTGAAAACACCAGGACAACGACCGCGATTAACCTGGCGAACCGCATGAGCTTATCCTGTAAGGGAGCTTTCACGAGACCTATCTCTTTGACCTCTCTTGCAATCCCTCCAAGAGTAGTCATTGAACCTGTCTCAACCACTATGCCTTTTGCCCTTCCGCTCACCACGATCGTCCCCATAAATGCCATATTCCTCTGATCACCCGGTGTCAGGTTTTCCTGTTTGATCGGCGTCGTGACTTTTTCGACAGGTATCGATTCACCGGTAAGCATGGCTTCGTCTGTTTTCATCTCAATGGTATGAATCAGACGAAGATCGGCTGGAACTCTCGTTCCCGAAGCAAGCAACACGATATCCCCCGGTACGAGTTCTTCGCTGTTTATCTCCCTTTCCTTGTCTTCTCTTATCACCCTGGCTTTAGGTACCACCATTTTCTTCAACGCCCTGACACTCTCTTCCGCCTTGTATTCCTGGAAAAAGCCGATAACAGCATTTAGTATCAACACCACAAAGATAACACCGGAGTCAATATATTCCTGCAGGAGGATAGTTACAACACCGGCGATGATCAGAATATAAATCAGCGGGCTCGCAAACTGATGGAGGAGTATTTTCAACCTGCTTATCTTCTCTTCCTCAGCCAGTTTATTGGGTCCGAACTGAGCAAGGCGGTTTTTAACTTCAGCTTCACCCAGCCCATTTTCTGAGGTCTTAAGCTTCTCGAAGACTTCCCTGACACCAAGCTGATACCAGCTCATTCTTTCACCTCTCTAAGTAATCGCA
>JBFLXE010000176.1:0-3154 GCA_040757455.1 Nitrospirota bacterium | reverse complement strand
TGCTGCCATTTGTACATGCTTAACACCCCCTTTTATTCCTCCTTCCCGTTTTGAAAGGAGATTATAGGTTTTTAGGGGGTCAAATTTAAATGCCGATAGGGGTCAATTGTATTTTACGATCTACATCTCGTCACTGTCCAGAGCAAACGTCACAGGCAAAACGCCGTCGATTAATCCCATGACAAATACGATATCCCACTCAAGCCCCTTGGCAGAATGAATGGTGATCTGAACAACACACACTGGTGTCTTAATGGCACGCCCTCGTCCAACTGTTTCTTGATTGTCTCTGCAACCCATTCCGCCTCCTCATAGATATCTCTGAGAAAAAAGAGTCTGGCCTTCTGCCCGATCTGCTTCTTTGCCGACGTGAGGCATTTCGAATACTTATTCTTCATATTTTCCAAAACTGCATTTGCGACATCCAGGATTGACTGCGTACTACGATAATTCTCTTCCAGCTTGATAATCACACATTCAGGGAACCTCTTCGGGAATGTAAGCATTCCCTGAAACTCTCCTTAGAAATTTTCTCTTGACAGTGAACGATAGTTCACCTTATAATTTTTCTAAATGATAACGGATCTGAGAGAAAACAAGCTGCGATCCAGAATCGGGGATATATCGCATTTTTATCGCCAGAACAGAAGGATGCCGAGTTTTTCAGAAATAGGCGATATGGTGGGGCTGCGGTCGAAGAATGCGGTCTTCAAACTCGTTAATAAACTTGAACGGCTGAAGGTTCTCGGAAGAGATGAAAAAGGCAGGCTCATACCAAAATCAATCGCATCCTTTGTAAAAGTACTCGGGACGATAGAGGCAGGATTTCCGAGTCCTGCTGAAGAAGAACTCGCAGATACCCTGTCCCTGGATGAGCTTCTCATTCAAAACCCCGAGGCAACGTTTCTACTTAAGGTCTCCGGGGATTCCATGTCAGGAGCAGGCATACTTCCCGGAGACATGGTACTTGTTGACAAAGGACAGGCACCTAAAAGCGGAGATATAGTTATTGCGGAGGTCGATGGGGAATGGACGATGAAATATTTGAGAAAAAGGGGTACCAGTGTCACCCTTATACCTGCAAACCCCCGTTACAAGCCCATCAGGCCTAAAAATGAATTAAGGATTGCAGGTGTTGTAACAGCTGTAGTAAGAAAATACAGGTAGGCACTCAATTGACTGGTCAACCCCTGACAATACATTCGTGGCCAAGGGCAATCCTCCATCTGGATGCCGATGCCTTTTTCGCCTCCTGCGAGCAGGCAATGAACCCAGAACTTAAAGGGAAACCTGTAATAACAGGCAAAGAACGCGGAATAGTCGCTGCCGCCAGCTATGAGGCAAAGTCAATGGGTATAAAAAGAGGGATGAGTCTTCCGGAGATTAAGAAGGTCTGCCCTGATATAATAATCCTTCCTTCAGATTATGAGACATATAGCCTCTTTTCCCTCAGGATGTTCGAGATACTCAGGCGTTTCTCACCCGATGTTGAAGAATATTCAATAGACGAGGCTTTTGTTGACCTGACGGGTTTAAGGAGGAGCTTTCATGGCCCTTATGGATTGATCGCTGAAAAGATCCAGGAGACGATCGAAACAGAACTGGGACTCACTGTATCAATTGGGGTAAGCTTATCAAAAGTGCTTGCTAAGATCGGTTCAAAGTTCAAAAAGCCGCGGGGACTTACCATCATACCCGGGAGGGCTATCCATATTTATTTAAATAATCTTCCGGTTGAAAAGGTATGGGGAATCGGTCCGAATACATCGGCATTCCTCAGGAAGCTCGGGATAAAAACCGCTCTTGAATTCGCGAGGAAGGATGAAGGCTTTATAAAAAAACACCTTTCCAAGCCTTATCAGGAGATATGGCTTGAGCTGAACGGCGTCAGCGTCTATCCTGTTATTACCGAGTCAAAAAGCAGCTACCAGTCTATAAGCAAAGCAAAGACTTTCACACCTCCGTCAAATGATGAAACATTCATCTTCGCCCAGCTTTCGAAAAATCTGGAAAATGCATGTATTAAAGCGCGGCGTTACAGACTGGCAGCTACACGGCTCATTGTCTTTCTCAGGAAGCAGGATTTCAGCGATATGGGGGTGGAAATAAAAGTGAACCGGCCCACCACCTATCCTGCTGACCTTTTCGAATCATTGAAAACAGCTTTTCTACAGCTTTACAAACCACACAACCTTTACCGCCAGACCTGTGTTGTTCTCGCCGGCCTGGTTCCGGAAAACAGCATCCAATACAGGCTCTTTGATGAACCCGCAAGGATAGAAAAGATGGCCAAGTTCTATAGCGCCATTGATAGATTGTCCGAAAAATTCGGGAAATATACTGTTCATCATGCCGTGAGCCTGCCGACCAAATTACAGGCCCTGCATGCGTCCGGACGTGGCGATGTCCCCGTGAGGAAGAACAACCTCTTCAAAGGCGAAAACAGTCGGCAGAGGCTGGGGTTGCCTATGCTCCGTATGAAAGTCTGAGGCCAAGTTTACAGACGGATGACCTCAATATTTGACTATTCAATCCCCAAGAATATCTTAATTTTTTGAATCCGTACAATAGATTTGTTAAAAGAATTATTGACAACATTCTTATATGTGCTACTATGCGCTTATAGATACATGAATTTATGTACACTGTTTACAGAGGAGGTGAGAAGAAAGTGAAGAGACCTATGAGTGCAAAAGCACTCAAAAAAGAAGCTGACTTCTGGAGTGCTGTGAAAAAAGTAGCGGAAAGTCCTGTAAAGATGTGTCATAAGTGAAAGAGCTGAAAGAGCTGAAGTTGCTGGTCTGGCAACAAAGTCATTCGTGATATGGCAGAGATCTTGCAGAAAGATATTTCTGCCATATCTTTCTTTCTCTCCTACTTAACCAACCTGCCTGTTTATTTAAAAAATCGCACCCCGGTTTTTTTGGTAATTTGACGACTTTTTCATCAGCCTGCTAAAATGTAACTATATTCGAGCAGGATTTTAATTTCTAATTTCGGGATCAATTGAAAGCAAAAAAACAGGAAACAGTCATAACGCACCCGATAAACGGGTGGCTTGACGGTTGTGAGCCATCTCAAAGATGGCCATTAATTCTAAAATCTACCTTCTTCCTGTTCAATTTCAAGCTTCTCTTGATGTTCTATGTATTCT
>JBFLXE010000175.1:0-3187 GCA_040757455.1 Nitrospirota bacterium | reverse complement strand
ATTTTGTAAAATCAGAGCGTGACTCGGTATAAAACTGCAGCGTATTCGTCTTCCATTGGCTCCGATCGACTCCAAAAATCTTTAAAATCCTCATGTATGAAAAATTTATGAATAATGTGGGTTAGGCAGCAATACCCTTATCGCTGTGATAGATCCTCAGGACGGCATTGATGAGCATACCGAAAACAACAATCTTGCAATGAAGGAAATACCTGTTTTAAGTGGAGAAGGCATTACGATGACCACCGATTTTAATACGGAGACGTACCAGGTTAATCAGGATGTGAAAATCAATGTAAATTTGAAAAACGCCGGCATCGGGAAAGAGGTCATTATTAAAACCTATATTGAAGATGAGAATGACAACTTGGTAGCTGAATTGAAATCTATTAATACATTCATCCCCTATGCAACAGAGCAAGAATTTAATCTTGTGTGGAACACGGGGAATACCTATGCCGGCATATACAGAGTACATGTCACACTGAATGAGGGAGCATCTCTCATAGCCGAAAATAGAACTTCCTTTCAAATCCTACCTGATATTGATATAGATCTTTCTTTAACCACAGATAAAATTTCCTATGGTCCGCATGAAGAAGTGTTTATTGACACAGATGTAAAGAATAGCGGGCAGAATTACATAATTCCTGAATTGATGATGAAGGTAAAAATCAGAGATTCGGAGCATAACGAAATCTATTCTGATGATTTAGAAATATTGAATCTCATGCCGAATGGAGTGATATCCAGGCATTTCAGCTGGGACACGGAACTTAATCCTCCCGGAGAGTACACTGCCGTTGCTGAAGCATACGTTGAGAGTGAACTGATATCAAGCAGATCAGCATTATTCGAAATTGAGCCAAGAGTTGATATAACAGGCATCATAGAAGTAATGCCGTCAATAGTGTTCAAGGGCGATACGATAAGGGTGGACTATACAATTAGTAACAAGGGGAATATAGATGCAGCCGGCGTAGGCGTAAAAGTGCATATCCTAGACCCCGATGCTCAAGTGATTCTCGCTACTGAAGAGGAAATAATGGACATTAGAATTAACGGGACCAGATCCGGACGGTTTGAATTTTCTACTGAGAGTTACAGCATGAAGACTTATTTAGTGATACTCAGTTATTCCTATTTTGATATCTCAAAGAATATCGCAAGTGTGAAATTTACTGTGAAAGACAGTACGCCGGCACTCAAAACCGAGGTGAAGACAGATAAAGCGGAATACGCTCCCGTCGAGACTGTTCAGATTACAGCAATAATACATAACATAAGCGCAAATTATTCATTACAGAATGTGAGCAGTAAGGTAATGGTGATGGATGGTCAGGGGCTGATTCTATATGAAGAAGAAAGTTTCATGCAGATCCTGGCACCGGCGGAGATATTAAAATTCGTTGTAAACTGGAACACCTCGACGAATCCCGAGGGCGTTTACACAGTCAGACTCGAAATCCGGAATGGATCAACAATTCTCAGTGAAGCCCAAACAATCTTCGAAATCCTCGAAGTGAAGCCGTCTCTTGATGTGACGAAGAGAATCCCTGATCTTACGAATCTCCTCGTCTGGGTGAACGAAAAATGCGAGAGGGACTGTAAACAACCAAAGTCTGACTGTGAAAAGAGAGATATAGATGAGAATGCAAAGTGCACGGGATTCGACCTCCTTGAGAGGATTCTTAATGAAGCTGTAGGGAGTTACTACGTTGTTTATGACGAAAAGGATTTCCGGGGGGAATTGCGCAATCCCTGCTATACAGATATCCTCATACTCGGAGACTATCATCCGCTTGAAGACCATTTTGGAGACGAGCTGAGAGAAAAGGTTTACTCAGGCACGGGGATCATCTCATCCTTATGGCTCAAACACGGAAAGGATGAAGATGACAATGATGGCGAATACAGTGCCCCTATATTCGGAGTAAGGCAAAAAGGGAAGATATCCGGGCAAGACCATCTCTTACATACCGTAGCGAGCCCGATAACGAGGGACGGAATCATTGACACAAAAGGCGATGCCAGAAGAGTCGAGGCCCTGGATGGCGCAATTGTAGCTGCTTGGATTCAGGAAAAAGAAGAAGGAGCACATAAAGCTGAAATCAGAAAACGGAAGGCAGGCGGCAGGGTCCATAAGACAGAAGATGAAGATGATGGATCTAAATATCCGGCAATAATCCTCAATGAGTACGGAAATGGCAGAGCGATATACTATGCCTTTGATCTCGGTGAAACACTGGATTATACGAACTTTACTGAATTGGCGGCCATCATCAAAAGCTCCCTCACTTATGTACACAAGTCTGTCAATACGGATGCTCGGCCTCATCAGGTGATACCTGTTGAAGTAATCCTCAAGAGCCTCGGGAGAGTTCTTGACCTCAGGATAGAAGAGACCTATTCGCCGGAAGTGAGACTCTATGACCCCGTAGCAGTGAAATGGGTAGACGAAAACCCCTGGACAGTTCATCTCCACCTTGAAGCGGATGAGATGAAGGCAACCCTCTTATATGCACTCATGCCGGATAAGGCGGGAACCTATGAACTCCGGACAGGGTCGGCTATAAAGAAAACGGAACCTATAATTTATTGCAGGAACTCATCCTTGATATCCCGATAGATAAAGATTCAGCAATAATGACCAGTGACATCTTATCGGCATTAAGGGCACTGTCTCTGTCAGGTCGGGAAAGGGAGAAGGTTGATAGAGCTATCAAATGCATCGAGAATTTTCAGTCACGGGGTATAAATTCACAGAAAGACATAGATGAGAATATTCAAGAAATACTGAAGGCAATCAACGATCTTCTCTTTATAACCAGCGTTGACATTTCAAACATCAGGCTGATGATGGACTTTCTTTTAAGAATATGGGAGAGCAGATATTATCTGCAGTAACTGCAGCTGGCCTTTGCGCAGGAGGTACATCCAGAGGTGGCTGCGCTCAGTATTGTTCTCATTGCTCGCGCTGTATTCCCCTGAATCCCTTCGTGCCTTTTTCAGCCCCTGTTTCCATTACACAGAAATCAATACAGGAATCACACCTTCTAAAATAAAAAATTGAAATTTATTAATAAAGGATTTTAACTCGCATTGTGATTCTTATCACTTCCATCCAGAGCAATTTCTTTTATGTTTGATTTGTATTTAGTGTAAATTTCCTCTGCTCAGAGCAAAC
>JBFLXE010000174.1:0-3271 GCA_040757455.1 Nitrospirota bacterium | reverse complement strand
TGATAGAATCTGGCTGAAAATGCTGCTAAACTTATTCATATACACCTCCGGTCTGGGTTTTGTTAATTGCATAACTATATTACCCAGATCGGAGTTTATCTAAAACTTATTTTGGACAAGTCTGATAGCAGAGAGTTTTATAATTATATATTCGAAAGGAAATCTTCATTGAAAGTCGCAAAATTATACAACTTTAACGATATCCGCATAGAGGATATGCAAATTCCTGAGATAGGACCCGGAGATGCGCTCATTAAAACAAAAGCTTCCGGAATATGTTCAGGAGATGTGATGCGATGGTATATCGAGAAGAAGGCTCCTCTTGTTTTAGGACATGAACCAGCTGGAGATATAGTCGAAGTGGGAAAGGAAGTATCATCTTTCAAAGCTGGTGAAAGAGTCTTTGTGCATCACCATGCACCATGTTTTATGTGTAAATTCTGCAGAAACGGTAATTATGTGCAATGTGATACATGGAAGAATACCGGGATAATCCCCGGTGGAATTTCTGAATACATTGTTATCCCTGAAATCAATCTTAAAAATGACACACTGATTTTATCCAATATTCTTAGTTATGAAGATGGCACACTCGTTGAACCAACTGCATGTGTTATAAAAGCATTAAAAAGATGTCATATCAGACCCGGGGATACGGTCCTTATTATGGGACTTGGTGTTATGGGTCAACTGCATATTTTACTTACAAGAAAATTTGGAGCCGAAAGAATTATCGGGGCTGATATGGTTTCATTCAGGCTTGAAAAGGCAAAGGATTTTGGTGCTGATGAAGTAATTAACGTCTCAAGGGAAGATCTAATCGAATCTTTGAGAGACCTGACAGGGGGAGAAATGGCCGATGTTGTCATAGTCGGGCCGAATAGTGCTGAGGCTATGAAGCAAGGTATATCAGCGGCGGGCAGGGGGGCAAGAGTCGTGTTGTTCACTCCTTCAAGACCCGATGAACAACTTACCATTTCACCTAATGAATTGTATTTCAAGGATGTAAATATTATTACCAGTTACTCCTGTGGGCCAGAAGATACAGCTGATGCGCTCGAATTAATAGAAGAAGGCACTGTAAGGGCTGACAAATTAGTTACACACAGGTTTCCGATAGAAAAGACGGCGGAGGCGTTCAGGCTGACAGCGGAAGCAAGAGATTCGCTGAAGAGCATTATTATATTAGAGTGAAGAATTGAAAAAAAGAAAAAATATTTTATGCTGTGACTGGCGAAAAGAAAGATTCTCAATCGTTGAAGGAGAAAAATGTTTCAGTAACACTATCCTGTATAAGCATAAAGGCAATTTTACCTGGAGAGGAATAAGAAAGGAAAAATATAAACTTCTTGGGAAAGGCTGGACAAATATCATACGACAGACATTAATCGGCAGTCATGGCGAAACGGCAAAATTTCATGTCAGGTATTTTGAGATAGCCCCCGGGGGGTACAGTAGCTTCGAAAAGCACAGGCATGAACATGTTGTAGTAGGAATAAGAGGGAAAGGAATCTGCATTGCCGGAAAGAAAAAATTTTCGATCGGCTTCCTTGACACTGCTTACATCGCGCCAGAAGATTCGCACCAGTTAAGAAACCCGTTTAAAGAACCTTTTGGTTTTTTATGTATTGTCAATGCTAAACGGGACAGACCGAAAATTGTCACAGGAAATTGATAATCAAAATGCCTTTTGTCATCCCGGCCTGGATTCATTGACTCACAAAGGAACATGAAAATACCATAAATTCCCTCTTTGGAAAAGGGGGATGAAGGGGGATTTTCGGGTCAATGCCAGAATGTTCTCAATTGCTTCAAACATCAGTCTCCTTGGATTTTTCTTCTTTCTTCTTCTCTGGTTTCGGCCTGCATACCGGACAATATAGCTCCCCCTGATCCAAGAGGCATACGTGGCCTCATTCAGGACAGCAAATGCATTTGTCTTTCGGCTGTTGACAGACAGGACATTTTTCCATCTCACAATCTCCTCCTGAAAAGAGCGAAAATTTTTTCCGTCACCTTTTCGAAAAAAGGCCTCTTGAGCCATTTTTCGAGAGTGATCTCTTCTGAATTTTTTAAATCTTCGTTGAAAATCTCGATCATCTCTCTTCCGAAATCTTCGTCGATAATTCCTACGTTTCCTTCATCGTTTTTCCTGAGAGACTGAAAATCGAGATTCGCTGAACCTATTATTATCCACACCCCATCGAAGACTGCCGATTTGGCATGAAGAATCTCTTCCTTATTGTAATTATATATTCTCACGCCCATTTTCAGGAGCTTTGTGAAGAAAGCCCTCCCCGCATAATGTGCCGGCGGTATATCTGACTTGCCGGGCAGGAGAAGCTTTACATCAACACCTCGCAACACAGCATTTTCAATAATCTGAAGTAATCTTCTGCTCGGCGCAAAATATGCTGTGGTGAGATAAATACTCTTCTGGGATTTATTTATGCTGTAATAAAGCAATCTCCTCATTCTTCTTCTTCCTTTTGCCGAGCTCGCAAAAATGGGCAGGACAGGCACTCCGCCCGAAACCGGCTCAACATTCCGCTCGAAGTGGATAGCCCTCCCCTTCCAAATCTCCCAGCTTTTTTTGAATATTTCCAAAAGCTCCCTGGCTACCGGACCTTCGAGGAAAATACCCGTATCCCTCCAACTTTTTACACTCTTGATCCGATGATATCCCCTGTATTCGTTGGCGATGTTGAGTCCGCCTGTAAAGGCGATATTTCCGTCGATGATGATCATTTTCTTGTGGTCCCGATGAATGTAGTGAAAAGGGTCTTTCCATTTGAATAGCCGTGACGCTCTTACATGAATTTTTACATGTTTTAAGTCATTCCAGAATTTCCTGGACGTGCCGAAAGACCCGAAGTGGTCATAGAGAACATAAATCTTGACGCCTTCAGACGCCTTTTGTTTCAAAATTTCTGCTAACTCCCGGCCGGTGTCATCACTTCTGAATATGTAGAATTCAAGGCAGATCAACTCCTTAGCTTTTCTTAAGGAATCAAATATGGTTCTGAAAGATTCGGGGCCTTTCCATAGAAGAGTCACCTTGTTTCCTTCTACGAAAGACATTCCATATCCGTGGACGCGCTGGAGTTTTTTCTTTGTAAAAAAGGAATTTACATTGCTCATATTAACCTGAATCCTGCGTGGATATTTAAAATATGATAGCACAAAACTTAAGGAATTCTAACGGATATGCAAAATTTAGGCGTAATGTTTCCTATTTTGCTATAATCCCGATAACCTACTTTTTAATTAG
>JBFLXE010000173.1:0-3276 GCA_040757455.1 Nitrospirota bacterium | reverse complement strand
TCTTATTTTTTGTTTGCTTTATACTAATTGCTTTCTACTTTTTGTCTCTAATGTTGATGCCCATAAAGTAAATATCTATGCCTATGCTGAGAATGGGTTGGTTCACTCAAAAGGTTATTTTGTCGACGGCACAAAGTGTAAAAATTCCGTTTTAGAGGTTTTTGATGAAAGAGACAAAACCAAGCTCCTTGAAGGCAAAACTGATGAAGAAGGAAAGTTTTCTTTTAAAATCCCTAAGGTTACATCTATAAAACTCGTACTTCATGCGAGCATGGGACATCAGGCCGAATTTACCCTTGGCGAAGATGAGGTGAGAGAGGCAATGGGTATTAAAAGTAGGAAGTCAGAAGTCCGCAGTCAGAGGCCAAATCCCCCCTTATCCCCCTTTACTAAAAAAAAAGGGGGGGGGATTACTCAAGAACTTAGAACCACGAATACCGAAATCGAGGCAACCATAGAGAGGGTTTTAGATAAAAAACTTCAGCCTGTGATAAGGATGCTTTTCAAGCTACAGGAAACCAGTGGGAAGCCGGGGTTTACCGAAATAGCTGGCGGAATTGGTTATATTACAGGTATTTTGGGAATCATAGCGTATTTCAAAGCCAAAAGAATAAAGAAAAACTGATATGCACCTTGAGGAATTTGCAGAAGGAAACTCTTTCTTTCACAGGCTTGACCCAAGGGTTAAGTTTATAACCGTCATCCCGTATATCTTCGTTATCGCTGTTATGCAAGGGACAAAAGGTCCTTTTTCAGCCTTGATGATTTCCCTTTTAATGGTAGTCTTTAGCCGCATAAGCTTTAAGAAGCTTATCGGAAGGTTGATTGTTGTAAATACCTTTATATTGATTCTGTGGATATTCATCCCCTTTAGTTACCCGGGAGATACAGTCTTTCACATAGGTTTTCTAAAAGCTACACTTGAGGGTTTTCTGTATGTTCTTTCCATTACATTGAAGGCAAATGCCATTGTGCTTGCAACGATAGCAATCCTTGGCACATCAGAGGTCTTTTACCTTGCCCATGCACTTGTTCACCTGAAGATGCCGGACAAACTTGTTCATCTCTTCTTTTTCTTTTACCGATACATCAGTGTTCTTCATGAAGAATTTACAAGGCTGAAAAAGGCAATGACAATAAGATACTTCAGGCCTAAAACAGACATGCATACATATAGAACTTATGCCTATCTGATAGGGATGCTATTAGTAAGGAGCTATGAACGTTCACAAAGGATTTATAAGGCTATGCTATGCAGGGGTTTTAATGGAATGTTTCCGGTAACAGATCACTTCCATCTGCACAAATACGATATCATGTTTGGAATCGTGATGTTTACAATAATCTTCATTTATATTCTTATTCTGCTATGACAACTTCACATATGGGGAACATCGTTGAGATAAAAAATCTTAATTTTTCTTACCAGAATGGCAGAAAGGTTTTGGATGATCTCTCATTCTCGCTCAATAAGGGGGAAAGAGTTGGCATCACAGGACCAAATGGCGCTGGAAAAACCACTTTGTTTCATCTTGTCATGGGTCTTTTATATCCTGATTCCGGAGAAATAAGAGTATTTGGTAAACCGAGAAATTATGAAAAAGATTTCTCAGAGGTAAGAAAAAAAATTGGCCTCCTTTTTCAAGACTCTGATGATCAACTCTTCAGTCCTACTGTTGAAGAAGATATTGCCTTCGGACCCTTGAATCTTGGTAAATCACATGAAGAAACAAAAGCTATCGTAAGGTACACCTGTGAACAATTAGGGCTGAAAGGCTATGAAAAAAAGATTACCCATCGTCTCTCGGGAGGAGAAAAGAGACTTGTTGCCCTTGCCACTGTTGTAGCAATGCAACCCGAATGTTTTTTATTAGATGAACCTGTAACAGGACTCGATGAGACGACTACGGAGAGATTTTTAAAATACCTTAAAGAGCATGCAGACACATATGCCATAATCACTCATGACCGCGAATTTTTAAAAGATACAGTGGATAAGATTTATGTGTTAAAGAATAGTAAGATTACAGCTATCTAAGAGTGATGTGCTCTAACTAACCTAAGTTCTTGATTGGCTGAAGAGCATAAAAAGAAACTATTCAGCAGGGGTCATAAAGGCTAAGCATCATGATGGTGGGCTTTCATGGCTTTTTATCTTTATTTTAAAGGAGCTGATATGGAGAACATGGAAGATCTCGAAAAGCTGAAAAGGCTACTTCATTACTGGATGGAGCATAATAATGAACATGCAGAGGTGTACAGAGATTGGGCAGAGAAGACATCGTCTCTTGGTAATAAAGCACTGTCTGAGATTTTAGGCAGGCTTTCCGCTGAGACGAAGAAACTTAACAGGCTTTTAGAAGAAGCCATAAAGACAATCGATTAGTCTTAGACTTTAGACATCCTTCAAGAGACAACCCTGTAGATATGCTAAAATGTTAAATGTCCGATTTACTTAAGATCTCGCTTATCTTCGCATTGATATTGCTTTTGCTGAGGAAGAAGCTGAACATCGGCCTTGTAATGCTGATCGCCTCATCTGTGTTATTCCTGCTTTACCGGATGTCTTTCATCTCTATATGGACTACATGCAAGGGCGCCATTGTTAACGATGTGACTATTAAACTAATCCTTGCATTATCTTTTATCAGGATATTCGAGATGATACTAAGGGAACACGCTGTTCTTACAGAGATGATGATCGCTGTAAAGGCGATACTCAAAAACAGAAAGATGGTCATAGTATCTATGCCTCTCCTGATAGGCCTTGTGCCATCGATTGGAGGCGCATATTTTTCCGCTCCTATGGTAGCCGAGACAACCAGCGACATCAAGATGAGTCCTGAGGAAAAGGGATTTATCAACTACTGGTTTAGACATCCGTGGGAATATATACTGCCGCTATATCCGGGGATTCTCCTCGCATCGGCTATTTCTAAGATAGAACTTCACAACCTTATCATTGTGAATCTCACATATGCAGCCCTTATATTGATAACAGGTTTTACCTTCGCCATGCATGGTATCAGGGGATTAGTAAAAACAGAGGATAGGCTTTCAAAAAAAGGCATGTGGAGTTTCGCGCCAATAATCAGTGTCCTTCTGCTTGTAGTTATATTTCACATAGAACTGCATTATGCATTGATTGCTGTTGTTATATTTTTACTTCTATTCTACAAATACAATCTGAGATCTACCTTCACCGCATTTAAACATGGTTTTTCTCCTGATGTGATTATACTGATACTCGGTAAAATGCTTTTCAAAGAGGCGATG
>JBFLXE010000172.1:0-3279 GCA_040757455.1 Nitrospirota bacterium | reverse complement strand
CTGCTGCCATTTGTACATGCTTAACACCCCCTTTTATTCCTCCTTCCCGTTTTGAAAGGAGATTATAGGTTTTTAGGGGGTCAAATTTAAATGCCGATAGGGGTCAATTGTATTTTACGATCTACAAAAGTTTCCCAATCTCTATGTGAGAGTGAGCCTGAAGGGTACCTCTGAGGAGGAGTTTTCAAGGCTGACAGGTGCATTACCTGAGGGATTTGAATTGCAGATCAAGGCCCTCGAAAATCTCATGAAATATAAGGTAAACGTCCATCCAGCGTGTATGATTAGTTTTAGCCCGGCTGAAAATATCAGATCCTTGAGAAAGAGATTAAAGGCATTAAACCCTGCATTTGAGGATTTTGAGAAAGAGGAGCTTATCCTTTATCCATCTGTTGAGGATAGGCTGAAGAGATTAAAGGTAAGCTATATTACAGGCTACCGGCCCGAAAACATCCCAGCTGAACAGATTTGAAAAAATTTTTCTTTATCCTCATACGGGTTATTTCTTTTCCTTTGCCTCTTTTTCAGGATGACTTTCCTCTGTATTTTCAGGAGAGTATGTTTTGAATGAGTATTCCCTCAACATGCGTTTAATTCTCTTTTTATCACGGCTGAGCTCACGGTTGGCAAGAAGGCCGATGATTATTATGATAATAAAAATGATGATCAGGTATTTCATTGGCAGAAATTTATTTAAATTGTATCAAACAAAGTCAAAACTGAAAAACGGAGAAAATCAGGCGATGTTTTTTTGAATAAAATCTTTGACAATCTTTATAAACCAGGATAAACGTGCCGATGGATGATGGATAAGACGCATTGAGTGTTCTGATATAATGGACTATTGTAATGAACGAGTTTGTCGATATTAATAAATACCTTTCCGCTTTCAGAAATATGCTGAATGAAAACTCAGACCCCAAAAGGGCTGCGAAGGAGAAGTCCTACCTTAAAAGTCCCTTTAAGTTCTTCGGCGTTACCCTGCCTTTTATCGAAAAGATGGCGAGGGACTTTAAAAGGGCAAACAAGGATATAGATAAAGGATTTGTGTTTGAGCTTGCAAAAAGACTCTGGTACTCCACTCATGAAAGTTAAAGACAGAGCATCGGGTCTCACCCTTAGAGAAGGCGCGAAGCGGCTGCCTGAAAACAAAAGAAAAACCCTGCTGGGCCGGTTGAGTTCGCCAATAAGGAGTTGCTAGGAAAAGTGAATATGAAATTATCTTGGAATAGTGATATTTACATGACCTGGAAGCTCAGACTTTTACTCAGGCGGTTCCATTTTTTCTCGGTATCTCAATGGTGAAGGTCGTTCCTTTATTCACTTCGCTCTCGACCAGAATTGTCCCTCCAAGCTTTCTGATAATGCCATAAGAGATTGAAAGTCCGAGACCTGTGCCTTTCCCCTTTTTTTTCGTAGTAAAAAATGGTTCGAAGATATGTTTTAGTATGTTCTTAGGAATTCCGTGACCGTTGTCTGTAATTGATACGAGGACCGTACTCTCATCTTTGACAGCGGTAGCAATTTTGATGAGACCTCCCTTTTCGACTGCATCGATCGCATTGTTCACAATGTTCAATAGCACCTGCTGGAGCTGTCCTTTGTCGCTTATGACATCCGGCATGTCCTCTTTAAGATTCAGCACCAAATGAATATTTTTAAACAAAATCTCTTTCTCCAGAAACTCCATGACCTCATTAACTATTTCATTTAAGTTCATGACCTGCTGAGCAACATCTATTCGCCTTGAGAATCCAAGAAGGCGATGAGTAATTGCCTGGCAACGTTTTACATTCTCGAGGATGACGCGGATAAAGCCGATAAACTTATCGTTATTCGTTTCCATATCGCCGGACAGCTCCAGAAGATCCAGCATCAACCCTGCCTTTTCGTTGATGATCGCAAGGGGGTTGTTGATTTCGTGCGCGACGCCAGCAGCGAGGCGGCCGATTGCCTGCATCTTATGCGCTTGAAGGAGCAGTTGTTCTGAGTCGCGGAGGGCATCCTCTGCTCGCTTACGCAGGGTGATGTCGCGGTTACTGGCGCGGACTCCCAAAAACTGTCCTTGATTATCACTTATTGGCTGACAGACATGCTCCACCCAGCGTATCTCGCCGTCCCGTCTTTGTATGCGGAAAGTGATACCCCGCGGGCCGGTCATGTGATGGGCATCATGGTGATGGTTTGCCCAAATTTCCCTATCTTCGGGAATGGTAATCTCATAAATGAGGCCAGGATCGTCGATGAATTCTTCTGGTTTTAAGCCCGTAATGCGTTCGCATGAGGGGGATACGTAGCGAAGTTTTCTGTCAGGAGTTTCCCAGTACTCCCAGTCATGCGTAAAATCTGCCACTGTACGATAGCGCAATTCTGCTTCACGCAGGTCCTCTTCTACACGTCTTCGTTCCTCAATTTCGTTTCTCAGTTTCTCATTTGCTATTCTGAGTTCCGCTGTGCGCTCTTCCACACGTTGTTCGAGTCTGTCGCGGGCTTTCTTCAATGCAGATTCCGCATATTTGCGCTTGTTAATTTCTCTGGAGATGTTTTCGATCATGTCGTTTGTGACCTTCTTCAGGGATTCCAACAATTCGACTCGTGAGATGCCTGATACCCTCGCATTCATGTTACCCTTAGAGACTTTGTGCAGGACGTCAAAATGTTCCGCAAGAGCTATGGCAAACTCGTGAGATTGATCCACAATCTCATTGATTTCTTGCGCGGTGAGATTAACAATGTGTTTTAATTTTCTTATCAATTCGATGTCAGACGTTTCAATTATCCTGACTGTCGGATCACCTGAAGAAATCTTTCTGAGGGCCTCAAATACTTCTGACAAGCTTATGGCTAATTCCATACTCATTGCCTCAAGCTCCTTGTCCCTATCCCCGATAATCCTGGTAAACTCCTTGAATTGCTTCTGAACGATTTTGAGAGAAGCATTCATAGAGGCGATGTCTGTATTTGCCTTAAAAGCTTTACAGCCGAGACACATCTCCATTTTCTCTAAGAATTTTCCCTGGATTTCGTTGCGACAGTGCGTCCCTGAGATCAGCCAACATTTGAGGTTCGGTGACTTGTATGCAGGACATTCTTTCTTCTCGCAACCGAAGATATCACGGCACTTAACGTATTCTATTTTTTTATTCTTTAAAATAACTCCTTGATAGGTAAGCCACTGGTTTTACCAGTGAGACTATCAAAGGTTTGACCTTAAAGTATTAAGTAATATATTCCTCCTAATTGGCTTGACGGTTATAAATTAAGACCAAAGAGGAGGAA
>JBFLXE010000171.1:0-3366 GCA_040757455.1 Nitrospirota bacterium | reverse complement strand
TAAATTGCATGTTGTCGCCGTTTACAGACCCGGTACTATTAAAAACCCCGGCACATCCCGATATGGTTTGGTTTAATGTGAAACTGACATTTTTCCCCATCGCCCTTCCGGCGATCATACCATAAACCACGCCGTCATTTTCCTCTATGACACCAAAATACGAATCCGAAATTGTCATGTATAAGCCGGTGAAAAATGTACAGGACTGTGTAAGACCGAATTCTGTTTCTGCCCAGGGAATGAGGTTTGACGAATAGCTGCCAAACCATGTTCCACCCACCCTGTTTACTCCGGTCTGGTCAAATCCCGCAAGTCCAAGCAATATGGGTTCGCCCGAGACGAGGCTGAGATCGAGGCAGAAGTTTATTCCTTCAAAATAAAAACAGGGGATTTGAAGCACCGCTGTGGGAAAATCAAAAGTCGCGCATCCCGCAGCAACAGGCGTGCCATTGACACCAAAATTTTTAATGCCGAGCATGATCGAATCCGAGGAAACGAGACCTAAGTCGAGCCAGAAGGATGTGCCGTCCAGATTAAAGCAAGGCACGTGGAGAGTATTGGCAGCAAAATCAAAGGAAGCACATAGATCGCTGGCGCTTGATGTTTTGATATTTATAATAAAAATTGCGGCAATCAAAACAGCCACAACTTCCGATTTCGAAAAAAGGTCAAAAATTCTCTTCATTCTCTCTATTTCCTCCTGGTAATATGCAATTGTCTATACTACTAATCAGCGATAAACCTGCAAGCCGTTGCTATTGTGTCATCCTGAGCCTGTCGAAGGGTGACACTAATGTCATGGTTCGACCGGCTCACCATGACATTAGTGCTTCATTACGACAGATTTATCGCCGGCTTTTAATAATTAAATTAAATTCTAACATACATTATGCGTTTGTAAATCCGCCTCATAATCCGCAGATCTCTCTATATACCTTGTCTATGTTCGCAATCTGATTCATGATCAGATATTTGCTCCTTACAGTCTCGTAAGCTGAATTCGAGAGCCGTTTTCTGAGATCAGCATCCTGAACAAGATGGTCGATTGCTTCATACCACTCGTCATAGGTTCCCTGCTTTATCAGAATGCCTGTATCCTCGGTCATCGTAGTGACGTACGGATATATGGCTGAAGCGATGGATGCTGTCTTTGTAATGGAGTATTCAAGGAATTTCAGATTTGACTTACATTGATTGAACTTAATATCAGCGCATGGCATAATCCCGATATGCAGACGCAGCTCGTTTAGAAAATAAAGATAATGCATGGGCGGAACAGGCTCATAATAAGTTACTTGCCCTACCAATCCCTCCGGAATCCATCCGCAGAAAACGAGCTCAACACGCTCTTTGTACTTTTTCTTGATGTCCTTCAACGCCCTTATAATCTCATCGCTGAAATCTACGATATGAGATATGCTTCCCGTCCATCCGACCCTGATAATAGAATTGAATTTTTCCAGCGGTATCACCTCGGGAATAAAGTTGGGGATTACATGCACATTCTTGTTATGAGGTCTGATAAGGTCGGCCAGAGGTTCGGTCGATGTCGTAACTGCATCACACGCATGCATGATCGCTTCTGCTGCGGCTATCCTGTCACCCTCCCAGTATTTGCTCGATTCATTTTGCGGAGGCACATGCCAGAGGTCATCGTCGATTTCATAAATTGTTTTCTTATTATATTGACGCAGGATGTTTACTGATTCGAGCACCTGCGGGAGATACTGCCGCTGGAAAACGATCAGGTCATACTCAAGCAGTTCCGGGAGCTGAAACCGGAATCCGATCTTAACTTCATGCTGCATTACGAATTTTAGAAATGCCGCAGGCTGAAGTATCCGATAGAACCCGCATCCGCCAAAATCTGCCTGAGCAAAATAGATTTTCATATATTACCAACTTTTTTTATTATAACTCATTTCATTTTTCCAAGGTAAACATCTCCGATTGATTTGATCGGACTCCGCCTTTGGCAGATCGCAAATGACCCCCTTTAATTTCCCTACCAAGGGGGACTGAGGAGGGGGCCTGTTGTCTTTGTCATTGCGATCCTGAAAGCATTCGGGAGTGGCAATCTCTTATTTTGGACACTATTGAATTCATTTAAATTTTGATTCGGCTAAAATCTTCCTATATATAACTTCCAGTTGTTCAGCATCTTCGGCAATAGTCCGCATTGGCTTGATATTCTTCCTGAATTTCATCAGCATCTTTGGGTTCTGAAGGACAAGCATAAGCTTTGTTGCGAGGTCCTGGTAATTGCCCGGTTCAAAGAGCAGACCATTTTCGTTGGTTTTAATGACTTCCGGAATGCCCCCAACATTAGAAGCAATAACCGGAACGCCGGCATGAAAACACTCTCTAACAACAAAGGAGTAACTTTCTGAACGAGATGGGACGACTGCCACATCCGTTTTGGAGAGAATGGAGGGTAAATCTTCAGGTGTATATTGCCCACAATAACGAACCTGCTGGGGTTTTAAATTATTCTGCATTACCTGGTTAAAATAGTTCTGATCCTGTACATTCCCAAAGATGTTTAACTGGATATTTTGAGCATTAATTATGTTTAAAGCCTGAATAACAATGTCAAGCCCTTTTAGGGCATTGATATTGCCGAGATAAGAAATGCGTGTTAATCCAGTCTGTGATTCCCGTTTCATCGGTTTAAAGGCGTTCAGACCGAGCGGCATAACAGTTGTGTTTGGATTGCTAAACCCATGCCTTTGCAGTTCATCATATAAAAACCTTGACGGCACAAAAAGTTTGTCTACAAAACTGACAGCTTCTTGAAGCACCTTACGACGCAAACTAAAAACCTGTGTTATATAGTCCTGATTCTTATGCAGTTGCGTTTCCGGATGACGCCCCTCAAAACACCTCACACACTTTTCAATGTTCTCCGGCCCACTGCAGAAACTGCCATCTGGCTGCAGATAAAACAATTGCTCACAGAGAATCCATTCGTCCTGCAACGTGACACAAATGGGTAACCCGAGTTCTGCACATATCTGAAGTGGAGAAATAGAAAACCCCAAGAAATGATAGAAATGTACAATGTCCGGCTTCAATTCCGAAATAAATTTCCTGAAGGCATCACCTGCCTGCTCGTTTTTGAATTGTTCAAAGAGATTTCTCGGGGCGCGTAAATTTATTCGCGCAATATGAATTCCATCAATTTTCTAGATTTTAACATCGGCCGAAGGTTTTGTTATATCAAATTCCGGATACAATATAGTAACTGCAAATCCTTTCTTATGCAGACTTTTTGCAAGGTTATAAGTATAAAGTTCTGTTCCTGCCATGTTGCGAGTGTGAAAATTATGTAAGACAAAAAGGATATTGGAAATGTCTATGTTTTTT
>JBFLXE010000170.1:0-3366 GCA_040757455.1 Nitrospirota bacterium | reverse complement strand
AATTGGACAGCATCTCATGTACAGAAAAGGGAACCTGGTTTTGAAAATGCACTTTTTCTTGTCTAAAAGCCTTATTTCATGCGAGGGCATTTTATAAATTCAGATTATTTTGGACAGCAATGGATTTCATCTCCTTTTATTATCATCTTAGGCTGTATGGTGCGTTCTATCCCTTTTGTAATAAGGACTACTTCTTCTGGTATAAGGCAGGTATCACCTTCTATGGAGGAAGTTGCTTTCCTAAACACAGGAAACTGGGCAAAGGTTGTAAGAAAGATTGTTGTCCCCCTTTTAAAGCCCAGTCTGATGGCAGGGTTCTTTATTACTTTTATTCTTTCAATTGGTGAACTTGGAACAACATTGTTAGTTATTCCACCGGGTAGAGAAACTATCCCTATCAAGATTTACAACCTGATGCACTATGGAGCAGACCAGATGGTCGCCGCCCTCTGTCTTATATTAATTGTGGTAATTCTGGTTTTATCTGGATTATTCCTGGTAATTCATAAAAAATTTGGAAAGAATATATAAATGCTCAGTGTAGAAAATCTCAGCAAAAACTATGAAAAGGTAGAAGCATTGAAGTCGGTATCACTTTCTCTCTCTTTCAATGAAATACTGGCAATAATAGGACCCTCTGGCTGTGGCAAAACCACTCTTTTGAGGATCATAGCTGGGTTAGACAGTCCTGATGATGGAAGGGTTCTGATTGATGGGAATGAGGTCAGTACGCCATCGAAATTGATAGCACCTAATGAGAGGAGATTATCAATGATCTTTCAAGACCTTGCCCTCTGGCCTCACATGACGGTAAGGGAACATATCGACTTCGTTCTCAAGAAAGACAAGCCTTCCAAAGATGTTATCAAATCAAAGATTGAAGAGCTTCTAAGGGATGTCAATTTAAATGGCTACGATAACCGTTATCCTCATGAACTTTCAGGAGGCGAGAAACAACGGCTCGCTATTGCTAGGGCTTTGTCTTCGAATCCGACATATTTACTTATGGACGAGCCCTTTAGTAATCTCGATTCATTTTTAAAAGAGGAACTGCAAGAGCTAATTATTAGGCTTAAGAATAGTTTCCAGATGGGTATTTTATACGTTACCCATAATGTTGAGGAAGCCTTTGCACTTGCCAACAGGGTAGCTATAATGAATATGGGAAGACTTGAACAAATAGATAATAAAAACGGCATTCTTAATAATCCTAAAAATGAGTTTGTACGCCGTCTCTTAAAAATTAGATAGTTTTATATGAAGACCGTAAAGCGAGTATATTTGCCCTTTTTCATTTTTTTGCAATTATGCATTTTTATTGATTGTGAAATGCCTTCGAATGTCTTAGCAGAACAAGGGTCATTGGTCTTTTCCACATGGGAGGGTTTTGAGGTAGATAAGTGTGCCTCTATCTGGCTCATAAAACGATTCATCGATAAAAATGCAGTTATAAAATTTTTCCCCAAGGGAGAGATCATAAAAGAGGGAATTCCCTTTGACACCCCGGATGCAAAGTTGAGAAGATATCACAATATGTCAACATTTGAGTCTATATTGAAACATTACAATCTGCAGGACCCAAAACTTATCTATATAGGCAAAATTATTCATGATATAGAAGTAAACATATGGGAGAAGAAGGTTTTTCCTGAGAGTTATAAAGTCCAGGACGAAGTAAACAAAATTATTTCAAATTCAAAAAGTAACGAGGGCATTATAGAAAAATCCAACAAATATTTTGATTTATTCTATGAGGAGATCGCATTGAAGGTAGAGGGTACCGCGAAGGAGTAATAAGATAAACTATAGTGCATCCTCATATAAGTAAAACTCCCGATGTTTGTGGTGGTAGCCCAGTAATAGAGGGGACGATTTACGATGCCCTTGTTATTATTATGACAACCGCTCGGAAATCGAACAGGATATCTTAGAAAACACGGAAGAAACAGTCCGTGGCACAAGCGATTAAGCTTTACCTTGATGAGGACATTGAACGAGAAACTAAAATGCACAAATCATATACAACAATAAAACCTATACAGTTTCGTATTGAAGGACTTTTAGCTGATCTAAAGTCATCCTTTGGCTCAGATTGAGTATTTCGATTCCTACCACCTTGCCCTCAGTATTAAAATCCAACACCACTCCTGGCTGCACTTCCTCTGATTCTACGATGGATGATTCATCCAGCCGGAAATAGAGCGCATCATTTTCCTTATCAACCTTTAATCTCATTCTTTCCTCCTTGCTCTTCTGTCAAAGAAAACTGTCACTACCTTTTGGGGTGAACCATAAGGATTGATAATAACATGGAGAATACGTCCTCCATATTCAGGAATACTTTTGAAATAATGGATATTCTTGTCCTCACCAGTATATTCCCAATCATGTTCATTAATGGTTCGCATTACCCATTCCTCAGGGATATTCCGTTCTTTGAGCATATCGCGGGTATGCCCTGATAATATTATCTCCTGCATATTATATCTAAAAAGTTGCCCTTTTTAATCGTTCTTCTCTCAGGCCATTTAGATACTCTTGGGCATCCTCGCCTTTCCAGAGACCCTTTCCGAGACCATAAAGCTTATTCCAGTCAAGCTCCTTTTTCACTACAATGCCTGTTTTTCTTAATTGATGAGCAAGCCTTTCTACTAATTTCAACTTTTCCTGAGGCGTGAGCCTCTCTATCTCTTTTTCAATCTTCTCCAATGTACTTTCTTTTGGCATTTTTAGCCTCCTGTGTTTTCTCTCAAAGTTACAGCTAAACCATAACTGACACTTTCATCCACAACAATTTTCATACAGCTGCAATCTTTTCTGTGGCAAGGAAAGATGCGTATTCAAGACATGCAAGAATATCTTCTTTAGTCAGTCTTGGAAAATGTTTAAGGATTGTTTCGTGATCCTCACCTGCTGCAAGATGACTAAGGATTATGTGAACAGGAATACGTGTTCCTTTTATAGATGGCTCGCCACCACAGATATTAGGATCGGATACAATACGCGGATTCATATTTCCTCCATTTCTTGGTATTTCTTTAACATTATAACAGAGAATTTGCCTCAACGAAATAGAAAGCCACCAGGTAAAGCTGATGTGCTTTCAAGTTACTCCTGTTTCTCAAGTATACAGCTTCAATTTCTTCAAGATAAGCAAAGTCAAATAAGTATTACATTTAAAAAGGATATCTATGTCAGAAGAAACAGAAAAAAAAGAAAGACACTTTAATTGGCTTCTAACTCTGTTAATAAGCCTTCTGATGTCCCTGGCCTCTATCCTCGTTTATGACAGGTTCTTTGTTCAGAAGATAGTAGCGGTTGACATAAAAGGCTATATAGCAGAACAGAGAGATTTATACATCTCGG
>JBFLXE010000169.1:0-3374 GCA_040757455.1 Nitrospirota bacterium | reverse complement strand
ATAGAATCTGGCTGAAAATGCTGCTAAACTTATTCATATACACCTCCGGTCTGGGTTTTGTTAATTGCATAACTATATTACCCAGATCGGAGTTTATCTAAAACTTATTTTGGACAAGTCTGAGTATAGATATATTCTATATAATCTGCCGTGATTGCTTAACTGCTAACCACGGTATTATGGTTCCATTAGGACAAATTATTGCTGGAATTGGGTTATATTCAACTGGATGGATCTACTTTTAAGTACATGCACAATTATTTAGATTATCATCAGCGCTGTAATCCTGACTTCTCGCAGTTGCACAATTCTTAAATTCCCCGAAATGATTTTCAAAGGAACCAATAATGCGGAAATAGTCTGAGAATCTCGTTTTCGAAAGCATGAGCGCTGTATTACCGCATACTCTTTCAGGTTTATCTTTCTCAAAAATATGTGTACTATCGAGTTGAAAGTAAAAAGGCGATTCAACAATTCCCCCGGAATAGATGGCAACATGACCGTAATCCTCACAGGCGTCTTCGAGCCCTTCTATTTTCCAGAGCCTGTAAGTAATGGAGTAGAAAGTGATATTCCCTATAAGTTTTATTATTTCTTCATTCGATATATCGACAACTCTTTTCGAGACTACTCGGGGATCTATAAACCCTGCTTTCCTTGCGATCCTTTCGAAATCCTTCCAATAAAGGGCGCCTCCCAGACATTCACCATAGAGCACAGGGTTTTTCCTGATATGCTCCGGTGCTCTCCTGTCGGCATAGATATCCGAAAAGTAGAATTCTCCGCCGTCTTTCAGAATCCTGAAGATCTGGTGCATTAGCTGTTCTTTGTCTTCAATGAGATTTACCACGCAATTTGACACAATCAGGTCAAGAGAATTTTCAGAGAAATGCTTTCCAAGGTTTTCGATGTAGTCATGAATGAAGCATGTGTTCGGTTTTGTGTAACCGAATCGTGCTGCCTGTTCATTTTGATACCTTATGGCGACTTCTATCTGATTTTCAGTCATATCTATCCCATGGACAAACCCTTCTTCTCCTACCAGCTTTGAAAAAATATAGCAGTCTCTTCCAGTACCGGACCCAATGTCAAGGACCCTCAAACCATTAAGCACCAGCGGAACAGGAGAACCGCAGCCATAGTATCGTTCCTTAATTTCTTCAGCTATGTAAGGCATTACTTCCTTTATATGAGAGGGAAGTGCGTCTGTCGTACAGCATGCGCCTGTCTTCAGATCTGATGTGCTTTTCAGCTCGTGACCATAATACTGTTTCACCGTCGCCTTTACGTCTATATCCATCTGATCCTTTATCAATGCTCCGTGGCAACTGCTTCCCTGGTTTACAGTACAGGCATAGCAGTGCTCTCCGCAGGTTATCTCCGGACTGAAGTTGTCAAAATCTATCTCCCAGAACCTCTTGTCTTCATAGCCTTTAACCCTTATTCCGAGGGCAAGGTTAAAGTCGCAGTCGTATACATCGCCTTGATAATCTATGGAGAGCAGACGTCTGCACATGATGTTATTCAAAGTCTCGGGATTGAAATTATTCACGAGCATTTTCATGTAGTCATCGAATTTGTTCTGGTTCAGAAGGTATCTCCTGAAACCGCCTATGGGTGAGTTTGCAATAGTTACGAGCCGGTTAAAAGTGATACCGTACGTTTCATTCAGGAGCTTTCTGTAATCCTTTTCCAGTTCTTTCTCGGAGGGGGGTAGATACATTCCTTCGGGATTGTAAACAAGGTCCAAGCTCAAATCTCCGGACCCATATCCGATCGAATTGAGTTTCTGAAGGACCTTTGTGCTTTTATCGAAAACCCCTTTGCCTCTCTGATGATCTGTAATATCCCTAAAGCAGCTTGGAAGGGAGGCTATTAACTTCACATTGTTACGTCTGTATAAGTCTATATAAGAAGAATATTCAGGTGTGTCAAGTACAGTAAGATTCGTTCTTACTACGGTTTGCCTTCCGTGTTTTCCGAGCTCGGTAAGAAACAGATCAAGATTTGGATTAAGTTCCGGCGCTCCCCCTGTAAACTCAACGACACCAGTATTCATATCCAGAAGCTTTGCTATAATTTTTCTGGCTACGGATTCTTCCATATTTTTTTTGCCGTTTGGTGAGGCGCCGATATGGCAATGGGAACATTTCTGATTGCACTTGTTTCCTAAATTTATCTGGACGATTTTAATTCCGGTTTTCCTGAGATTTTGATTTCCCCATAGAACTGTCATCATTTTCTTCTATTTAAGCTCTTATAAATAATTCGACCGCAGCCGGCTACCTTTTCATTTGATTATTATAAATTATCGATGGCCCGCTGAGAACATCAAAATCAGCTTCCTGAAATATTTTAATACAGGTTTTTATATCAAATCCTCTCCCTTTAGACGTATCAGATTCTGTGTCACGTGGATTAGAACCTGCTTCAGCCCAGAAGAGATTGGCACCTGCCGTAGCACCTAATATATTGGGTTCATGAGTACAATTTCCGATAAGTTCTCTTCCCATAGCCAATCTGACTACTGCAACCAAAAAAGCTAACTGATACTCGCTTATCATCCCATATTTTTCCATTAGTGAATTCGGTATACTGATTCTTCGCATGGCTCCACTGTAGCAGGGTTTTATATCTCTACCTATTAAAATTTTTTCCGCAATTTCGTCGATCGAATGTTCCGGACCTACAGGCTCAACACATGTCCCGATTATTAATCCAGCTTCACGAGCAGCTTCTATAGTATCAAACCGAGTTTTAGGGTCAATCGTAGTATCTTTTCCTTCACCCATTCTGATTGCATGATAAATGCCCGCGTAGCCAGCTTCTTTTAACCGTTTACCCTCTTTATATCCAAAATCTCCTATATTAGCAATCATTACGGTATCAGATTTGAGTTTTCTCCTGACTTCGTGCGATATTTCGGCGAATTTACCAAAAGGATAATCTCCTGTAGACATGAAGAATACTGCATTTGCCCCATCACTCTCTGCCTTCAAAGAAAATCTGATGATATCTTCGATATCGAGATCATATCTTTTTGTAAAAACTTTATTTTTTGCAGCAAACGAGCAGAATGAACAATTATTTGGGCACGGAGCCAAATTAAGACCTATTTGTGCATGCACTTCCGCTTTTCCATTCGATGCTTCACGATTTAAAATATCCGCAGAAGCCATAATGTATCCTGCATCCATAGAATGAGGACCAACTTTAAGAAGACGAATAATCTCATCCCTTGTAAGAAAATAACCTTCTGAAACTCTGGTTACAATATCAATAATTTTTGAGTCGATCCTTATGTTATTAATTAAGAATTTCATTTCAATGCCTGGATATTTTTTAAAAATGGTAAAGGTGAGGGTTTAGACTTA
>JBFLXE010000168.1:0-3378 GCA_040757455.1 Nitrospirota bacterium | reverse complement strand
AGGTGTAGAAGGGCTTATAGTGAGACAAAAATGACAGTGACGTGCAAGGAAAAACATTTTTCTATTCTGGTGGCGGCTTACCTCTTGAAATCGCAGCTTGAAAAAAGTTATTTCTCGAATCCCTTATACTTTTTAGCTCTTGTCTATACTCGTTTGATTAACATAAAATATAGGCTTATGAAAACTGTGTGCCCTATTGAATTAACGAAGGAACCGAAGATCGCCTATTTTTCTATGGAAATAGGGATAGAGAACGATATCCCCACCTATAGCGGGGGACTCGGCGTCCTCGCTGGTGACACCGTGAGAACTGCGGCTGACCTTAAACTCCCTATGGTTGGCGTCACTCTTATAAGCAAAAGAGGATATTTCAGGCAGGAACTTGACGAACAGGGCAGGCAGACAGAATTAGATGTTACATGGGATTGCTCACAATTTATGACTCTGCTCCCGACCAAAATCGCTGTCCAAATCGAGGGGCGGGAGGTGGTCATTCAGGCATGGCAATACAATGTGAAGAGCCTCACAAGTGGCTATATCCCGGTCTTCTTTCTTGATACAGACGTTGACGAGAACATTCCTGAGGACAGAGAGATCACATATTATCTTTACGGCGGGGACATGGCTTATAGACTCAAGCAAGAGATAGTTCTCGGTATAGGTGGCGTAAGGATGTTGCACGAACTGGGCTTTGAGATCAAGAAGTATCACATGAACGAAGGACATTCGAGCCTTCTCACGATTGAACTCCTCAACAGATTCAAGAGACCTATAGAAGATGTATGGGATGAAAAACTTGTCTGGAATATAGAGAAAGTTAAAGACCTCTGTGTTTTCACGACCCATACGCCTATTGAAGCAGGCCATGACAAATTTCCCTATGAACTTGTACGTAGGGTCTTGGGAGAACCCGTATCTTTAGAAGTTTTGAAAGAGCTTGGGGGACAGGATAATCTTAACTTGACCCGCCTTGGTCTCAACCTCAGTGAGTTTATCAATGGAGTTGCGAAAAAACATGGTGAAATTTCAAGAAATTTATTTCCAGGATATGAGATCAGTGCAATTACGAATGGTGTTCATTCATTCACATGGACGTGCGACAGTTTTAAAAAGCTGTATGACAAATATCTTCCTGGATGGGCCAATGAACCGGAATTATTTGTAAGGATAGGCCGTATCCCTGATGAAGAAATATGGAATACGCATGTAGAGGCTAAAAGAATTCTCTTGGACTATGTGGAAAAGAAAACCGGGGTGAAGATGGAGCCGGATATTTTGACAATAGGGTTTGCAAGGAGAGCAACGGCTTATAAGAGGGCCGATCTTATATTCAGTGATTTAACCGGGCTTGAGAGGATAGGTACAGGAAGAATACAGCTTATTTTCGCGGGAAAAGCTCATCCCAAAGATGAATTAGGCAAGAGGTTAATCGAAAATTTATTTTCTATCAAAGAGAGGCTGAAGGGTAAGATTACAATGGCTTATTTAAAAAATTATGATATGGATATCGCTCTCAAGATGGTATCTGGCGTTGATTTGTGGCTTAACACCCCTCTGAGGCCAAGAGAGGCTTCAGGGACAAGCGGTATGAAAGCAGCACACAATGGAGTAATAAACTTCAGTGTTCTTGATGGATGGTGGATAGAAGGTCATATAGAAGGATTTACCGGTTGGTCTATAGGTCCAGCCTCTACAGAAACATTATCGATTGATAAAATGAATGCATCCGATGCCGATGACCTGTACAATAAACTTGAAAATATCATTATTCCCCTGTTTTATAATGACAGAAATAAATGGATCAGAATGATGCAGAATGCTATCGGAAAAAATGCTTATTACTTCAACAGTCACCGCATGATGAGACGATATGTCACCGAGGCATACATACGGTAGAAATCCTAAATCCTGAGTCCTAAGTCCTATTCCTTCAAGCGTCGCACATCAGCCCCTAACTTCCTGAGCTTCTCTTCCATCTTTTCGTAACCTCTGTCCAGATGGTAAACCCTGTGAATAACCGTTTCTCCTTTTGCCGCGAGAGCTGCTATGACAAGTGAAGCGCTTGCTCTCAAATCTGTCGCCATCAAAGGTGCGCTCTTGAGTCTTCCGACACCTTTTATAGTAGCGATTCCATCCTCCACTGATATATCGGCTCCCATCCTTTTGAGTTCAGCGACGTGCATAAACCTGTTTTCAAATATTGTCTCTTTTATCAGACTTGTCCCATCAGCCACGCACATGAGCGCCATAAACTGTGCCTGCATGTCTGTCGGAAAGCCCGGGTAAGGCATTGTCTTGATATCGGTGGCTGCGGGTCTGGACGGCCCGATGACGCGGATGCCGTCAGAAACGGGTTCAAACATAAGACCAACCTCCTTGAGCTTAGCTATCGTCGCATCAAGGTGATCCAACCTGCATTTTTTAATAGTAATCTCACTTCCGGTAATACCCGCCATTGTCATAAATGTCCCTGCTTCTATTCTATCAGGTATGATGACATGCTTTAGAGGTTCTAACTCATCTACTCCCTCTATCTCTATCACGCTTTCACCCGCTCCCTTTATCCGCGCTCCCATCGACAGCAGGGCATTTGCCAGATCAACAACTTCTGGCTCTCGCGCAGCATTTTCTATTACAGTTATTCCCCGCGCCAGTGTTGCGGCCATCATCAGATTTTCCGTTCCGGTAACGGTCGGGATATCAAGATATAGTGACGCGCCTTTAAGCCTTTTTGCCCTTGCTATGATATAACCGGAACTAAGTTCAATAGCGGCTCCCATCTTCTCAAGGCCCATCAGGTGCAGGTCAATCGGTCGTGCTCCGATTGCGCAACCTCCCGGAAGGGAAACCTCCGCCCTGCCATATCTGGCAAGTAACGGGCCGAGAACAAGAATAGAGGCGCGCATGGTTCTGACAAGGTCATACGGTGCCTGCAGAACTTTGATTCTTGCGGCATTCACACTCACACATCTGTCTTCGTAATGAAATTCTGCACCAAAATGCGAAAATAATTTCCCGAGAGTAACGATATCCTTCAGGTCAGGAACCTCTCTTATAATCGCGGGCCCTGAGGAAAGTATCGATGCTGCAATTATCGGAAGGGCCGCATTCTTTGCTCCGCTTATATACACTTCGCCTTTTAATCTTCTACCGCCGTGAATTACAAGTTTATCCAATCCGAAACCTCCGTAAAAAGATATCATCCCGCAGCATAGAATCAAGACAATAAGTCTAATCAAGTTTAATTATAATAAGGCTGTTCAATAACAGACAATATTTTTAGGAATAAGGGACAACGCAAAAAAGAATAAAAGCAAACGATATGAAAGCAGCAGTTACATTACATAATTATCTCACAGAAAATAAGCATTTTTATAA
>JBFLXE010000167.1:0-3399 GCA_040757455.1 Nitrospirota bacterium | reverse complement strand
ATACACTCTGTCATATAGCCAACCATCCTTTCTTTGGTTTTGAGCCTTTGCAAACTTAATAATACCAAAGCTCTCAGGATTGTTGGCTATTTTTTTCAGCAGAATTTATGAATTATCTGGGCTAAATCTAACGCCTTCTTGATCTCAACTTCAGCGTCTGCAACACGGCCTACAGAAAGAAGTGAGGAAGCACGCTGGGTATAAAAACGTGGATCGTCCTCTTTAAATTCTTCGTAGCGATAAATTACCGTTGGATAATAAAGAGTCCATTGAACGGCATCCCTTGGACGCACTACAACGACCGATACAGGTGCTTTCCCTGCTTCCGCTACTGCAGATTGACCACTGGTAATGGTGAGACTGCCGGCCTCATTCGAGGCTAACACTTTCCCTTCAAATATTGATATATGGGCTTTATTTTCCTCAACTCTTATGAAAAACTCTGTGCCTTCCACACCAGCATTAACAAATGCCGTACGCACTTCCAGGTTACGGGCAACACGGCTGAAAAAATGCGCAGCTCCCTTGAACATCTCTATCACCGAGGTGCGTTCTTCTTTCAATCCTCCAAGGGTAATAGTGCTATTCTCATCAAGCCGGAGGACCGGGTTGATTAATCAGTGCGACTGCTGCCCGGCTTTTGTCTTGAACCCTGATTATGTCACCAGGGCAGAATGTGTCATTCAAATTGACATTTTGCCACTGTGTCTCACCCACCCTTTTTGCCTGCACACTCCCCTGCACGGAAACCACTTTTCCGGCCCACTTCTCACACGTCTCTGCAAAAGAAATGCAAGGTAACAAAGCAACAAGAATACTCGTGAATATAAGAAGGCATAACAAATACGAACTTTTCTGCTTCATTTTCTCTCCCCCTTCCATTAATTTTTATATGTTTATAAGAGCCCAGAAGACTTTTCTATTTCTTATCCATACGTACCACTTCATCCCATTGTTCATCCGGTGGATTCTGTTTATACTCTTCACAAAGCTTGACATAAAAACGCGAGGGACTGTCCTCCCCGAATTTCTCAATTACCTGAGAAAATTTTTCTATCGCCTCGTCCCAGGATCGCCTCCTGAAAGCATCCAGCGCCTGGGCAAAGATCGCACAGGCGTCTTTCTTTGTTCCGTCACACTCTTCAATGCGTCCCAATAATTCATAAACTTTGACAGGCTTAATCTTTCCAGCAAGTTTAAATTTTCCAATTTCTCTAATCGCGCATCCTCGAAGATTACTGACCATCTCTTCAGAAACCATTACGTAGTACCCACGTGCTTGTTCAGGCCTTCTATCCTCGATGCTGTATTCACGATATCACCCATGGGCGTATACTCATAATGGTCTAAAGCGCCGATATGCCCGAGCAGAATTTGACCGCAATGCAGGCCGATTCGTGTCTTCAACTTCGCGCCGTCAGATGATTGATCGAACTTTTCCAATTCCTTTGCGATATCGATTGCCGCCAAACATGCCTTATCTCTAAGAGCTGCATCAGAGCTGGCCGACACCCACAAAGCCAACATGGAATCACCTATCACGCCCGAGACGAATCCACCGTGTTTCTTCACCGGATTAAACATCGCTTCATAATATTTGTTCATGAACTTGCCCAGCTCGTGCGGCTCCATAGTCTCGGATAAAGATGTATACTGCTGCGCATCTGTAAACAGACAAATTCCGTAGACAACGCGGCTTCCCGTCTTGATATGAGCAACATCCTTTGCCAGCTGGTCAACGACTTCTTTTGGAAGATAGTGTTCGAAAGCCTTTCTAATATTCTGACGTTCCTTATTAACATCGATATAATTCCATAATACCGAACCAAAGAAGGCAAAAGGACCCTGAAGAACCAAGGGAATTACGACAGGATACAGAACATCGTTCATTTTGAATTGATATGCAGCAAGGACGAGATAAGCGATGCTCAGTCCGACCACACTCAATAAGGCCACCAGGATAGAAGACATACGGCAGATCATGCCCAGCGCGATACCCCAAAAAAGAAGCACGAGAATGAAGAAATATGAGCCGAGAGGTTTCACCGGCCTGTCTTCTATGAGATTTGAGAATGCCGTTGCAGCAATTTCTACCCCGCTGATAAATACTCCGTTTGCTTGCGAAAAAACAGTATAAAAGCTGTCTTTTCTCTCGGCGAGTAATACTTCCGAGAGACCAACAAAGACCACCTTATTCTTAAGGTCTATCTGTCTGTTGCCAACTGCACCATTGCGAATTTGAAGAGCCTGATAATAGGGTATGGTCGTAATAGTGCCGGGTGGTCCGTAAAAATTGATATACCGGTTGTTCGAACCCGCGTACATCTTTATAAGCGATTTGAGCTTCCCGGTCTCCTCTGCATCGGCAGCTAATGTCTCTGAATTCTCCAGCTCCTCAGACATTCGTGCCGCAAGCAAAGGCTCACTCTCAAAAACCCCTCTTATGTCCATAATCAGCCCTTTTATATTCATTGTTTTCATCGCTGTATCCCCGTCCGGCGGTAATTTTTCCGCCTCATGAGGACTTACTTTGTACATCAGATCAATAAAATTTTCATATAAAGGCATAGTATAAAGTTGGAATACCACTACCGGCAGAGTTGGCGAATCTCCTGCTCCCGCCTGAAATGTCCAGTACCGGTTTACCTTGAAGGGAATCCTGGGTAAAACAAAAGGTGCAGTTGCAGCTGCTGTATGCGATAGCGGATCAATTGGTTTGACCAATTTTATGATGTTATGGTTTTGCGCATCTGGGTCGTCACTAATCGGAACCTCTTTGGTTTTGAGAGGTTCGCACAATACAACGTTGCCAGCCTCGTCTATTATTCGCGCAAATAAACCATCCTCCTCCGGAGAGCGGTGTTCTATGAAATGCACGTCGAACGCAATGACTCTGACGCCTTCCTTGGACAAATTTTCCACCAGTCGCGCATGAAGAGAACGCGGCCATTTATCGGGGTTATCAGGCAAACTGAGATGTTCAGAGGATTCTTTGTCTATGCTTACTACTACGGCATCAGATGGAACTTTCTTCTCTCCCCTTATTTTGAACAATAAATCCAGACCCGAATTTTCCTCGATACGAAGCCCAAATGGAAGAATGCCTAACATTATTCCCGCAATGCCTGTCAGCAAGCCCAGAGTTATAGCTTTGGACAAAGGTGTACGCAATTTATATCATAGAGAAAGTCACAGATTAGTCACAGATCTATGCAGGAACACGAAACTTTACTTCTGCGAAAAAATATATCGGAATTTATTTTGGATTTATAACAGACTTGTCCAAAATAAGTTTTAGATAAACTCCGATCTGGGTAATATAGTTATGCAATTAACAAAACCCAGACCGGAGGTGTATATGAATAAGTTTAGCAGCATTTTCAGCCAGATTCTATCACT
>JBFLXE010000166.1:0-3434 GCA_040757455.1 Nitrospirota bacterium | reverse complement strand
GTGATGTTTTTGGGCGCCAGCACTCTCACTATGAATTGTTTTTCAAAGAGCTTAATGCATATTAAATTCAAACTAAATCTCGATTGTAAAAAACCTATTTGGGCAACAGCCTGTGTAGACCTGACCCCATGACATATATTTGATCAAAACTTCAAATCAATTATTTATCTTTTTCCGGCCTCAAAATCCCGAAATTATATGGCCAATACCTGCTTAGTCTATGACGCCTAACGTTGTTCACTTAACGATTCCTGCAAAATACTTGAGTCTGCGGATGCTTTTACTCTATAATTTATAAATTTTGAGAACCGGGAGGAGGTGGATATGCTGAAGAGAGATAATCTCCCGATTTTTCTAATCGTAATATTTCTCGCCTTTTATCTCTTCGCGGGATGTGCGAAACCGCCGACGCAGGAAATCAAGATCGCGGAGAAAAACCTGGCGGATGCAAAACAGAAAGAAGCTGACCTTTATTCACCTGATCTTTACGTGCAGGCGGAGAGTAAACTTGAAGAGGCGAATCATCTGGTTGCAGCAAAAAAGTATAAGGAAGCAAAGGCTGCGACGCAAGAGGCTTCAGTCCTCGCTCAGCAGGCGATTTCGATGGTTGAACCGAACAAACAGAAGATGAAGGAAGAGACAGAGACGATGATCCAGGATGCTCAAGTATTGATGGATGAAGTGAAAAGCCTTGCTACACAAGCGATCAAGAAAAAGGCAGTCACTGATAAGGAAGAAATCCTGGGGTTAATCGGAAAATTCGATGTCGATATGGTTAGCGCCAAAGAACAGCTGGAGGCTCAGAAAATACGTCAGGCCAATGATCAGATTATAACGCTCACTGAAGAGTTGAAATCACAGAAAGAAAAACTTACTGCCATGCTCGAACAAAAAGAGTCTGCGAAAAATAGACTCTCGGCCAAACAGAATCTCATAAAATTCGCATATTTTTCCTGATCAGTCCTAATTTAATAGTGACGCATTAATTTATGATACCCCCACCCATTACTCCCCCTCGATGGGAGAGGGTTAGCGGGGGCGGACGGAGGACATTAATCATGCAGAATTCATTTAAAAAATACATTGCTGATTAAACGGCTTGAGCAAGCAGATCTGTTCTCAAAGGAGATGCTGAATGGGTGATTTTTATCAAACGGGTGTGATCGCAACCTTTCACCGGCTCGGGGTGTTTGATCTCGAGAAGATCGAATCCGAACTCTCCCTGTACTCGAAAGACCGCCGCATCGTCCTTATCTTGCCCTCTCTTTTCCGGGAACTTGAAGGGGATGCGTTAAAGGGAATATTACGCGAATTGAAGGAGGTCAGATATATAGAAGAAATCATCATAACACTGGGTCCTGCCAGCGACAAGGAGTTTAAATTTGCGAGACGATTTTTCTCTGTGCTGCCTCAGAGAACGAGAATAGTCTGGAATACAGGTCCGAGGCTGAGAAAAATTTATAAGTCTATTAAGGCAGCGGATCTACCCATTGGCGAATCCGGAAAAGGCAGGTCGGCCTGGATGGCTTACGGATATGTGCTCTCGCGGCAAGAATTCCATGCGATTGCACTTCACGATTGTGATATCGTGACATATAACAGAGATCTGCTTGCCAGGTTATGCTATCCCGTTGTGAATCCAAATCTCGATTATGAATTCTGCAAAGGGTTTTATAGCAGAGTGACAGACAAAATGCACGGCAGGGTGACAAGGCTTCTCGTCACACCGCTGATAAGATCCCTTCAAAAGATACTTGGTTATTTACCGATACTGATTTTCTTTGATAGCTTCAGGTATCCTCTTGCTGGCGAATTCTCGATGGATATAGACCTTGCACGGGTGAATCGGATTCCGGGTGATTGGGGCTTGGAGATCGGTGTTCTGGCAGAGGTGTACAGGAATACCTCAACGAGGCGGGTCTGTCAGGTAGATATTGCAGAGAATTATGAACATAAACACCAGGAATTGTCTCCGGCGGATGCAACGAAAGGTCTTCACAAGATGTGCGTTGACATCTGTAAGACACTTTTCAGGACTCTGGCATCAGAAGGCATAGTTTTTTCAGAAGGATTCTTTAAGACCCTCGTCGCTACATATGTGAGGACTGCTCAGGACATGGTGAAGAGATACGAGGATGATGCAGCAGTGAACGGGCTGATCTTTGACAGGCATGAAGAAAGCCTGGCAGTGGAGACATTCACGAGCGCGATAAAGAGGGCAGCAGAGATCATAACTGAAGATCCACTCGGTGTTCCTCTGATCGCTAGTTGGGACAGAGTGACATCTGCAATTCCGGACATACTTGAAAGAATCAAGGATGCTGTTGAAGAGGATAACAAATAATTTTTCGGAATGAGTGAATTGATCAGGAGGACTTAGAAATTTTCGCTTTTAAGATGATGTGCAAGTTTAACGGATCCATAAATTACAAACAAGGTATTGAAAGGGGATTGCGTGAAAAGATTAATTATACTGTTGGTATTCCTCTCAATAACATTTGTAGCATTTGATATCACCAAGCATGAGAATAAAGAAAATCCGACCATCGATATTCAGAAGCAGGGGCAGGAGTGCTGTCAGGAAATACGCGATACCATTAAAAAAGGGGAGACCCTCTATCACATATTTAAAAGGTATGAGCTGAATCTTGCGGAACTCTTGGCGTTGAAGGAGGCTTCCGCGAATGTTCACAGACTCGGCCGGCTCTGCCCAGGTCAGCCATACAAGATAATCATCGATGATACGTCGAGAATAAGTGAATTTCACTACTGGATTGATGACGACAATATATTGAATATCACCCGCACCGATGATGGTTTCTGTGCTGAAAAAAAGAAAGTTGAATACGAGAAAAGGATACTCTATGTGAGCGGAAGAATAGAAGATAATCTTATGAGCTCAGTGGGCGTCGAAAGGGAAAATATCGTTATGGCATACCAGTTATCCGATATATTTGCCTGGGATATAGATTTTACGACGGATCTTAGAAGGGGTGATGTATACAGAGTAGTTGTGGAAGGGCTTTACCATAAAGGGGAGTTCAGGAAATACGGTGAGATATTGTCGGCGGAATTCATAAACGACGGACAGACATACCGGGCATACAGGTTCGAACACGGCGGTAAAGCTGACTACTATGATGAAGAGGGGGAATCTTTAAGGAGGTCGTTTTTGAAAGCGCCTTTGAGTTTCAGGGGGATAAGCTCTGGTTTCAGCCACAGGAGATTCCATCCTGTACTGAAGATATACAGGCCCCATTTGGGAGTAGACTATGTGGCGCCTTCGGGAACCCCTGTTTCAGCGATTGGCGATGGGAGGGTGACATTTGCAGGATACAAGGGGGGAAACGGGAATCTGGTGATCATAAGACATCCGAACGGATACAGGACATATTACGGACATTTATTGAAGATAGAGAAGGGGATAAGGAACA
>JBFLXE010000165.1:0-3545 GCA_040757455.1 Nitrospirota bacterium | reverse complement strand
CCCTTCGTTTCCTTACTTCTTCCAGATGTTCAACAAATTTGGCAATGCTAATATCTCTCAAATAGAGACCCCTATCCTGCCAAAATGGTATTTCTGCATAGAGATATCCATATAAAACTTTAAAAGCTTTTGACTCATTACGAACCATTACAGAACAGCGAAATTGAGAAGGAAGACTAAATTTTATTTGGATCAAATGAGGATCAATGGGTTGGTTATCACTAAAAAATAGATATTCATATTTAATACCATCGAGTTCGTTCTTTCTTGCGACTCGAATTTCATATTTAACCAATGGGACAAGAGGCACACAAACAACTTGCCGGTCAACACCTGGAAGGATTTTTACCTTTTCCTTTCTAGTCTCAAATCTTTCAAATTTGAATACCATATCCAGTTCACTGCCAGGTTGAAATGTATCAGCCCAAGAGAGTTTCTTTCCATTAACGAGCACTTCGTAAGGAACGTATACGATATCTTGATGTTCCAGGTGCAACGATAAGTCCCGTCCTGCCAATTCCGATCTTTTATCATCCGTGGCGATCAGCTTTTCCTTAATTTTAAAGGGATGGGTACTGGGCGCAATATAAATTTCCTTCTTATTGAATTTATAGCCGGCCTGTCTTATATCTAAGCAATATCTTCCCGGCTTGATCTGCTTGGTGTTTGTGATATCCAGAGGATAACCCCCAGCAATCAAGGTCACCTGATAAGAAGGATGGTTTGCAGAGGGAAGCACATCATGTGTAATATCAAATAAAATAGAGACCGGCTTAGCAAGCAGCTTTTGCTCTATTGTTAAAGGTCTAAAAATAAAAATTTTTTCTTCATAATACTCGTGATAGCCTTCTTTTATAATGCGAAGCTTATAAGCATCAGGCGATACCTCTTCTCCATCGTGAATTTCTTTTTGAGCATCAAGTTTTGCGAAAGGAGCCAGTGTTAGTCTATAATTCTGGCCCAGTTCTTCACCGGGTGGAATATCAAAAGTAATTTTTTGTCTGATGAGGACTGGTTTAGGACGCATGAATCTATTAATCTCATAAGATGTTTCATCGGGAGTAATAATAATATTCTCTCGAATATCAAAGAAACCAGAGTGTTGCAATAGAAGCTCGTACTTCCCAGGCTTAAGCCCATTCGTTAGTTCCTTATCATCTAGTTCTTTACCATTGAATTTAATTACCTCCGGATAGAATGGTTCGAAGTCTAAAGGTGAGGACAAGCAAAATTCTATGAACCTGGGAAGTGTCTCCATCTTTGCTTGAATAACATAAGGTCTATTTTCATTTGGGATAATGATTGGAGTCCTTATTGTTTTATAACCTTTTCTTGAAATCTCAAGGATATACTTTCCAGGAAGAAAAGGAGTTTTCCCATCGACACGTATGCCATTTAGAGTAATGGAATCCGGCTCTATAAGTCCGGGTTCAAAATCCCCCTCAATGTGGTAGGTTACTAAACGAGAGATGCTCTCCGGAGAAGAATCGGCATGTGTCAAGGCGATCGTTGCTATTATAAATAGAGCGATAAACACCAATATTTTCTTCATATCTTTTTACTTACTTCCTGTTTTTTTTAACGGAAACGTTGAGTGAAGACTCCCCCACTAAAAGTGGGGGCTTCTTAAAGGAATGACTTTAATAATTGGGGCATAGCCAGTTTTAGCACAAAAGTGGACCACCACCAGAGGTGGTGGTTTACGAGAAAACAATTAAGGGAAAAATCGTTTGTTACCCATATTTTCCAAGCTATGCAGATGTTTTTAATGTTTCACCTAAAGCTCTCTAACCCTTGTAAATATTCGATTTTTCATTTTCAAAAGTGCATGTTTTTTTCAATTAATTTTAACCAAAATCCCTATTTGTAAATTTATTTTGCGCTATAAAATATTGTATTTAAAAGAGATATGAATATAATAAAATAAGGCCGTTATACCCCAATAATTACGGGACTTTGAAAAACATGCACTTTTGAAACAAATTAACCCAGTATTTATGAGAGGTTGCAAGCATCCATCAAAAGTGACAAAACTCTATCAGCCTCTATATTACTGGATTTCATAACATTTTTGCTAAATTCAACATCTCTGTTAATTATTCATCTTCAAAAGCTACCTTCATAAGACCCTTCTCTACTTGTTCATTCCATAACGAGATTCCCTCACCCAACGCCCATAATGCGTCGGGATCAGGAGGGCACACTATTGGTGTATCTGCCTTGATTTGTTGGCCAACCAAAGTAAATTTTAATTTCATTAAATCTAAAACATCACTTGCTCTGATAGTTAATTGTTCTTCGGTTACTTTATGTATGCCAACAGCAAAAATCATAAACTCAATTCCAAGCTTTGAAGATGTTTCCATTTTGGGTATGTGAAAAGGATCCGCGATGACTGCAGGGTAATTACTATTTCCATTGGTGCCTATTTGAGCACCTCGGAGCTTAAGAGGAAATATCAACTGTTGATACTCTCGATAAGAGTCAAAACCGAAAATAGGAAGTTGATTTACGAATTGGGGACTATACCCCCTATCTATACCAAAACCTTTATATGGTCCCCACTCTATTACTCTCTCAGCAACTAGCTGATTTTGACATTGGTCGTCTGATACTGGATCTCGTCTTATAAACTGTATTAACCCAACTTCTGGAACCTGTTTATTAGATTGGTATAGCACTGCCATCATTCTCTCATATGCAGACCCTTTCTCTAATGTGCTCAATCTGGTAGATTCTGCTATCCCAAAACTAAAAGTTCCTCCTCCGGGTCTTGAAAAATCCTTTAGACTTGTTATGCGCCTAGTTTCTCTTGTACTTAGCACTTTTAACCATTCTTCAAATGTTAGTCTCTGTTCCCCTTCCAATCCAAAAGGATCAGTAAAATCTTCCGGAGACCCCATAGAAAACTCATATAGACCCATTCCCCCTCCGGCATATCCTTTTGGATCTCTCATCAGCCACCGGCCTTGTTGAGTATCATAATAACGATTTCTGACGTACAAATATCCGGTTTCCTCATCGATTGCCAAGCCTTGGAATCCGTAAATCAAAAATGTAAGATCCTCGACAGGCGACAGATTACCGTTATCATCCACTTCGAAGGCTTGGCCATAAGCTGAGTAGGCGTAACGCTTGACGACGGAGCCGGTCTCATCGGTCAAAGCCACGGTATCCCATCTGGCATTCTGGTGGAACCAATACGTCTTCTCTACGCTCGCCCCATCCTGCCCGTACATATCAACGCTGAGGTGTTCGTCGATGCCCCCACCGTCCACAAACTGCTTGGCCACCTTCTCCTCACCCAACGGCTGACCAAACTCGGCAGTGCGTTCCCGTTCTTCCACCACCTGCCATCCCTTCCAGAAGACCGAGCGGAGCACGGTCTCCTTGACGGCTTGGCTACCGCCGAACGTGCTCCGCACGACATTGCTGATCCTGCATTCCTCCAATTTGCTGTCGCAGCGCAGGCCGCCCAGCCGCAGGACGGCTCCGCCTTCCTTCACCTCGCCGCTTGCCGCTTTCTCGTCCGTCTGCTTGATACC
>JBFLXE010000164.1:0-3562 GCA_040757455.1 Nitrospirota bacterium | reverse complement strand
CCGGTCCCAAAATTAAATGTCCGAATTGCAAAAGCGAAAATATCATAAGGAAGCTTACTTCTTTTTATACAAAAACCAGCAAGAAGTCTTGAGAGATAGGGTTCATAATAATTGCATGCTGCGATAATATAGCCTATATATTGTTCAATTTTGCTCCTATCAACGTTGTGGTATAATTTTTTTATTCGGAGCATGCTGGTAGGGCAGAAGTGAAGCAAGACACAAGAATTCTCGCGCCACGTGACAAATCCATTAAGATGTTGCTGATTGAGGACAATCGGGCAGATGCCCTTTTAATCCAGGCAATGCTGAACGAATCAAGCTCCGTTTCGATAGATGTCACTCACGTCGATACACTTGCGAAGGCTCAGTCTTTAGCCCGGGATCATTACGATATCCTCCTGTTAGATTTATCACTTCCGGACGGATCCGGCCTTGAAACCCTTACTCAGATGTGCACAGCTTTTCCGGATATCCCGATAGTAATATTAAGCGGGCTCGGTGATGAAGAGTTGGCTTTGAATGCGGTGAAAGAAGGTGCACAGGACTACTTACTGAAAGGGCGCGTGGATAGTGATATGCTCATCCGCTCAATACGCTATGCGATTGAACGAAAACAGTCTGAGGAATTACTTCGAAATGCCTATGATGAACTGGAGTTGCGCGTTCAGGAAAGAACGGCTGAACTTCTGGAGGCAAATCGCGCTTTACAGAAGAGTGAGAGAAAGTATCGGATGCTAATAGAGCAAGCCTCTGACGGCATTTTTATTTGTGACGCTGATGGCAACATAACGGATGTCAATTCTACACTGTGCCAGATGCTGGGCTTCACAAGAGATGAGCTTCTACGTTTCAACCTCAGGGATATCATTCCAGAGAAGGACCTTCTCGCGGTTCCTCTCCGCATTAATGAGGTACTTTCCGGCGAAAAGATTGTTATTGAAAGAAGGCTTCTTCACAAGAACCGCTCATACGTATACGTAGAACTTAGTGCCAAGATGATCGAGGACGGAAGGCTTCAGACTATTGTTCGCGACCTCAGCGAACGCATAAAAGCGGCGGAGGTGCTTCGACGGAGTGAGGCGAGTCTTGCAGAGGCTCAGAGAATTGCTCACATAGGTAACTGGGAGTGGCATATCGGAAGTAACGAGCTTTACTGGTCTGACGAGATCTACCGAATTTTCGGGTTGTCACCACAAGGATTTGGAGCAACTTATGAAGCTTTTCTCAACTCGGTGCATCCGGACGACAGAGAATTGGTAGAAAGGGCTGTCAATGAAGCTTTATACGGTAAACAATATAATATCAGCCACCGCATAGTCTTGCCCGACGGAACCGTCAGATTTGTTCATGAGCAGGGAAAAGTCACTTTCGGGGAGAGCGGCGAACCGGTCAGAATGTTTGGAACAGTCCAGGACATAACCGAGCAGAAGATGGTCGAGGAAGAGCTCAGGCAAAGTAATGAGCGATACCAGCGTATGATAAACGCGATTACATCTTATACCTATTCTGTAGAGTTGGAAGAAGAGCGTGTCATTTCCACCAGACATAGCATGGGGTGTCTGGCGATTACCGGTTACTCCCCCTACGATTATGAAGCAGACCCGCATCTATGGTATTCGATGATCTATCCCGTTGATCGCAAAGTTGTCGAGGGTTCAATCAAGGATATTATGTCGGGTAAGAAAATAGCACCTATAGAGCACCGTCTTATCCGACGGGACGGTACGACTGTCTGGGTACGTAATACTATAGTTCCCCACTACGATCAGGCGCAAAAACTCGTAAGATATGACGGTTTAATAGAGAACATTACGGAAAGAAAGGAAGCAGAAAGGGCACTACAGGATTCGAGAGCGAAATATGCAGCTATTGTCGAGGGCTTCGACGGTTTTATTTATATATGCTCCGAGGAAGACGTTTTAGAATTCATGAATGGACGTTTAAAAGGAAAGATAGGACGTGATGCGACGGGAGAGAAATGTTACACAGCCCTGCGCGAGTTCGAAAAGCTGTGTTCGTGGTTGGAAAAAGGACAGGTCAAAGAGCAAATAATAAGAGGAGAGTTCCATAATTCTGAAGACAACAGGTGGTATTACGTTATTAAATCACCTATTTACAATCAGGACGGGAGCATTTCGAGAATGATCATGATGCAGGATATTACAGAGAAAAAGGAGAACGAAATCCGCCTTATCTTGAGTGAAAAGCTGGTGTCTCTCGGACAAATGGCTTCGGGTATAGCCCATGAGATAAATAATCCCCTTGCCACTATCTCGGCCTCTGCCGAGGGCCTTCTCGGCAGACTGAGAAGAAACAAGTTCGACCCTGAGCTTTTCGAAAATTATCTAAAGATCATTAATGAAGAAGTGATTCGGTGCAAGGGAATCACAACCAATATGCTCTCCTTCGTCAGAAAGACAAGTTATGAAAAGAGGGATATCGATCTCAACGCCATACTCGATAAGACGCTTGAACTTATAGAGTTTCAGGGAAGATTAAAAGACGTGGAAGTAGTAAAGAATTACGAAGGTCAATTGATTATCAACGCTAGCGAGGGTGAGCTAAGACAGATTCTCCTTTCTATTATTATGAATGCACTTGACGCCATGGAGGACAAAGGCACTCTCATCCTGGAGAGTGGCATTGAACATGAACATGCGGTCATTAAGATAAGTGATACGGGATCGGGTATATCTGCGGATCATCTCACCAAAATCTTCGATCCATTTTTTACAACCAGGTCTGAGAAGGGAGGGACAGGCCTCGGCCTTGCGATATCGAAGAAGATCATCACGGATAACAAAGGTGACATAGAAGTTTTCTCGGAGAAAGGCAAAGGAACAACTTTCAAGATAACGCTCCCGGTGTAATCTTCGGGCAATATGCCACTCAAATGGGATTTTTGCCTCAAGTGTGATCCCACCCGTCATATCGATCATTAGAAATACCAACAGTCTTCATTATCTGGCAAAGATTTTGCTATTAAAATGGCATGAGGTGTTGTGTGAACAGTAATAACTCGGGCACTCAAAGCAGGCTTAAGGAACATAACGGAAAGGGCTTATCGAACCTTGCACAGGCCATAATTCTCCAATCTATTGAGGATCTGTGGGATGATAAGCACAGAAACGATTCCAGAACCTTTTTTGGCGGCGAAGGCTTCACGATCTGTGCCCAAATGTCAGGAATGAAGGCTGTTGAGCGAATCAGGCTGCTCAATCTGCTTCGGAAAAGTCTTAATCTCCGGGACAGGACACGAAGGAATTACGCGAGAAGGAAGAATCTTGAGAATATTGCTGGCAGAGGACGATAAAAATTTTGGCGTCATCATTAAGAAGGAGCTCGAAGAAGAAAAATATGCGGTTGATCTGGTGAATGACGGAATTGATGCCATCCTGACATTTTTTGACAATCATTATGATCTTCTCCTATCCCACATTATTCATAAATTTTTCATACATGAGGATTTTAAAGATTTTTGGAGTCGATCGGAGCCAATGGAAGACGAATACGCTGCAGTTTTATACCGAGTCACGCTCTGATTTTACAAAATCGAACC
>JBFLXE010000163.1:0-3581 GCA_040757455.1 Nitrospirota bacterium | reverse complement strand
ACCTTGAGAATGCCGGAGTTGTTACAAAGAATATCATAAGCGACAGGGGAATCTCCCTGACGGCCGGATGGTATCCTTCAATAGGAAGCATGAGTTACTGGCGACTTAAGGCACTTATTCCTCAAGGTCTCACAGCCATATCCGAGGCAGATGAAATCAACGTAATGGACACTGCTCACGGCGCTGAGTATTCATTTCATTTTCCGCATCCCCTTCAAGGAATCAACCTCGTAGCAGGCCCCTATATGCAACGCCGCGAAAGCCACAACGGTATTGAGATTTATGCATATTTTTTCTCTGATGATATTTCCCTTGCTGATACTTATGTAGAATATACAAAAAAATATCTTACTCTTTATGAAGGACTTTTGGTCCCCTACCCATATAAACGGTTCTCCGTTGTAGAAAATATCTTACCCACAGGCTATTCAATGCCGACATTCACCCTGCTGGGTAAGGATGTTGTGCGTCTTCCCTTTATTACCGAAACATCTCTCGGACATGAGATACTCCATCAATGGTTTGGAAATTATGTATATGCTGACTATGAGAGCGGTAACTGGCTTGAGGGTCTCACCACCTATCTCTCAGACCATCTCTATGAGGAGAAAAAAGGCAGCGGATGGCAGTACAGGAAGAAGATTCTTACAGGCTACCAGGGCTATGTCACTACCTCCAAAGAATTTCCTCTTAAGGAATTTATTGAAAGGAAGGATTTTGCATCAGCAGCCATCGGCTATGGAAAATGTGCAATGCTGTTTCACATGCTCAAGGATCTTATCGGAGAAAGCACATTTTACAACGCACTTCGGGGACTTATTGAAGAGAAGAAATTCTCAAAGGCCTCATGGCTGGATGTCGAGAGCACATTTGAAAAGGCATCGGGTAAAGACCTTGAATGGTTTTTCAGTCAGTGGCTCACGAGAAAGGATATTCCCTCATTTGAAGTGAAAGATATCACCCTTACTGTGCTTAAAGGAGTTCCGACTATCTCTTTTGAGATTTATCAAAAGGGGCAGCCATATAAGTTTGCTTTACCTCTGAGGGTTATTACTGAAAAAGGTGAAATAAAGGAGACACTTCGTATTGAAAAGGAAAGTCAGGTCTTTGATATCCCGGTGGAAGATAAGCCAATGAAAATAGTCTTTGATGAAGACTACGACCTTATGCGGGTACTCGCCGATGAAGAGCTTCCTCCGGTGATTGCACATCTCTTGGGAGATGAGAAGAGGCTTGTTGTTTATCCTGAAAAGGAAAAGGAAAAATACTCGGAATTAATCAAGGTCTTTCAGAAAGAAGGGTTTGAAACCAAAGAGGAACAAGAAGTGAAGGACGAAGATATCAAAACTTCGTCCCTTCTGGTCATGGGTCTTGAAAGCCCGGTTCTCAAGAGACTCTTCGGGCAAATAAGAAAATCTGAGGCTGGGTTTAATTTAATTGTAAAACGAAACCCACTCAACACAACAAAGGTGGTAGCCTATGCCGATGGTGATTCAAAAGAAGAGGTAGACCCTGTAGTAAAAAAGATATTCCGCTATGGTAAATACTCACTCATAAAATTCCAGGGCGGACAAAATACAGAAAAAGAAATAGAAGAGACCGGGAAGGGAATCAGCCTTAATCTCTACGAACCTGTGCTGGGCGTTGAGCCGGAAAAGACAGCAAATCTCAAAGAGATAATCAACGCTGTAATTGATAAACCCATCATCTACATTGGAGAAAGGCATACAAATTATGAGGATCACATGGTTCAGCTCGAAATCATTATGGAGCTTTATAAAAGAGGAAAAAAATTTGCCGTTGGCATGGAGATGTTTCAGCGACCGTTCCAGAAGGCGATTGATGATTACCTCTCCGGCGCCATAAGTGAAAAGGATTTTCTAAAGGCCTCTGAATATTTTAAAAGGTGGAAGTATGATTATCATCTCTATCGAGAAATTGTAGATTTTGCAAAGGCAAAAGGTATTCATGTGGCGGCCCTCAACCTAAGGGAAGAGATTATCAAGAAGGTCTCGGCAGGAGGGCTTGATGCCCTCACTGAAGAGGAAAGGAAAGAAATCCCTCAGGATATGAATATGTCGGATGAGGATTACAGAGAGAGGCTGAGTGAGATATTCAAACTCCATTCCGACAGCAGTAATTTTAACTATTTTTCTCAGTCTCAGATACTCTGGGATGAGACCATGGCCCACTCAATTGCGCAATTCATGAGGGATAATCCGGGCTATCAGATGGTTGTGCTTGCGGGCGTGCAACACATTATGTTCGGGTCAGGGATCCCTAAAAGAACATTCAGGCTAAATGGGAAAGACTTTGCCACGCTGATAAACGGATGCGAGGAAGACCTTGAGAAGGATATCGGGGACTATGTGCTTTTCCCAAGACCGATCAAGACGCCTGCCTCACCGAAACTCGGGGTCTTTCTGACGAAAGATGACGGAAGGATGAAGATAACGGATTTCGATCCTGAAAGCGTTGCATTTAAGGCAGGGCTTAAAGAAGATGATGTAATCGTCTCAATAGACGACTGGAAGATAGAGGCTATTGATGATATAAAAATTGCATTATTTGATAAAAAACAGGGAGAAAAAATAAATGTTAAGGTTTTAAGAAAAAAGTTTCTTTTCGGTGAAAAAGTTCTTGAATTTTATATCACCCTGTGATAAATTCGCCCCTTATCATTTCTATCCTCTCAATTTTTTGTTCAGTTTTTCTCTAAACCATTTGATAATGTCATCATAGGACGGGGGTGTTACTAAAAACACCTCTATGTCACTGGGAAACTGGAGTTTCGCCCTGTCTTCATCTTTCATTATAAGAAGGCCTGCTTCTGCCCCCGAGAGGTTGCTGTCTATTGTACTCAGGATGTGCTGAAACCTTTTATTTGAAAATTCTGTGTAAAACTCAAAGACCTTTGTAAACACCTCTTTTGTGTAAATAACCCTGAGACAGTTGCCCCAATCCGTGAGCGGCCCGAATATTTCTTCACTTTCCAGAGGGAACAGAGTGCCGCCTTCATCTAACTTCTTTTTAATAATCTGTGGAACTCGCTCGTTGATCTTAGCCAATATATTTAGCGCCTCATCACCTGTGAGGTGAATAATTTCACAGAATATCTTTTTTATCTTACCGGCAGCCTCCATCTTTTCTATCTGCTGAGCAACCTCATCCCAGTATTTATTAAAAAGTTCTTTATAGTCATCAGGCGCTTCTTCGATGGGATAAATATTTGCTACACAGTAAAGCTTTCTTTTACCGGTAAAAGTTTCTGCATCCGGCCTGTCAATCTTTCCTAACTCAACCATATAAACTCACCCCTTTAATCCTTTCCACCTTTTTCACCATGGCCAGCGGACGATCCTGATCCTTCTCTCCCGATTATCGAGCCTGGTAATGCCTTCCTCACGGGCTGCCTTCAGTGCCTCCTCATATTCATTATTGGTAATGCTCCGATTAAGAGGCGGATATTTATATGCATTGCCGCATGGCCGGTATTGATCCATAATATTCACATAGGTATTTGGTGAAATCTCTTTTGCAATAAACCGCATAATCTCTCTTGTCCCTGCCAATCCTTCCGG
>JBFLXE010000162.1:0-3664 GCA_040757455.1 Nitrospirota bacterium | reverse complement strand
GATACACTCTGTCATATAGCCAACCATCCTTTCTTTGGTTTTGAGCCTTTGCAAACTTAATAATACCAAAGCTCTCAGGATTGTTGGCTATTTTTTTCAGCAGAATTTATGAATTATCTGGGTTAGGTGTCTTTGAGTTGGTTTTAAAATTAATCATCTGCTATATTAATAATAAGAATTTGTTTCATTGATAAATCTGTAATAAATGCCACGGAGTTCATTGGATCGTGAATAAGACGGGCACGGATGGATTCGAGAAGACAAAAGTCAAATGTTGGGAAGTTTTTATATGTAAAAAAAGAGATTGTCCTGCTTTTCATTCTCAAAATTTGAAGTGCTGGCTTTTCACCGGAACACACTGCCGCAATGAAATACAAGGCAAATTTCTGGACAAGGTGGAGATGTGTCTTGAATGTGAGGTCTTCAGGAAAAATATGGATGTGAACGCAATGATCGAGACTTGCAAGGTCTTCAACGGACAGCTGAAGGAATATAGAAGGATTGTCAGGGACAGGGACCGGGAACTTGAAAATATGAGCCTGGAACTTGCGCTGGCTTTATCCGAGGTCTTTGAGGCATTGAAAAAGATTTCAGCAGGAGACCCTGCGGTCAGAATTCCTGAGACATCGGATATAGAATTGATTGCAAAGTTAAAACACATGACCAACCTGACGGCTGAAAATATCGGGGAGATCGTTGATCAATCTCATGAGATTGCTATAAGTATCGCGGAGCTTTTTGATGTTTTACACAGGGTGTCGAGGGGCGACTTGAGTGCAAGAGTGGCAAGTGGTTCCCAGATTGAACTCATTGAATCTTTGAAGAATGTGACGAACGAAACAATCGCCAGTATATCCAGGGAGATTTCAGAACGAGAGTCCGCAGAAATGGCATTACGGAAGCTTGAAGCTCTGAAATCCTCTATTTTGAGCGCCATCCCTCATGCCGTCGTCGGTCTTCACGAACGTACTATTTTCTTTGCTAATGAGGCGGTGAAGACCGTCTTCGGCTGGGAACCTGAGGAATTAATCGGTAAGAGCGCGAGAATGTTGTACAGAACTGATCAGGAATACGAAGAGATTGGCAAGCATTTCTATCCCATGATCGAGAAACAGAAAAGATATGCAGCGGAGTTCCCTTATCGCCGCAAGGACGGACGTGACATACTTTGCATGGTAAGTGCCTCGGTGATAGGCAATGAATTAAAGGAAAACAAGATTGTCGTTGTGTATGAGGACATTACAGAGCGAAAGCGGGCGGAAGGAGAATTGAAATGCTCACGGGAACAGTTACGTTATCTTTCAGCACATCTGCACTCTGCGATAGAGAAAGAAAGGATGTATATCGCACGGGACATACATGATGAGCTGGGGCAGTTGTTGACGGCCTTAAAGATAGATTTGTTCTGGTTGAATAACAAAATACACAAGAGCCAGAAATCGCTTCAGAGAAAGATAATGTCCATGGCAGGATTAATTGACATAGCAGTTAAAACGGTCCAGAAGATTTCAGCTGAATTAAGGCCCGGGCTGTTAGATGATCTCGGGCTTACCGCGGCTATCGAATGGCAGACATGTGAATTCTGGAAAAGGACAGGAATCAGATGCGAACTTAACCTTAATCTTTCGGAGGAGCTTGTGGTGGATCAGGATGTCTCTACGTCCGTTTACCGCATTTTTCAGGAGGCACTTACTAATATAGTGAGACATGCCGGGGCCACCGAAATGAAAATCAGTTTAAGGAAAGAAAAAGATAATATAGTGCTGGAGGTAAGTGATAACGGGAGGGGAATTACCGAGGACCAAATTTCAAATGCCAGATCATATGGTCTAACTGGCATAAGGGAACGTGCATTTCTTCTGGGCGGAAAAGTAGAAATTAGGGGGATTTCAGGAAAGGGGACCACTTTGACAGTGAGTATTCCCCTTCACAATGGCAACCCCGATAGTAGAAAAACATATACTGCATAATCTGATTCGAGGGTCAACTTAAAAAAGTCAGCAAATGCTCACATGTTTTAAGGCCGCCATGGGACCCCGCTTTTTCAGCAAATTCATCTGCGTTCTATTGCGCACTAGGAAAGCTCCGGCGAAGCCGAGGGAATTTATTGAAATGGAGTCAAAAAATTCGCGGGATCTCGGCACGAGGAGCATCCACTTCCGCGTCAGTAAAAGGCAATAAGGTGCTGATTGTTTTTTCAAACTTTTCGCACCGGTCGGCTTAAGACCTATCTTATTGAGCATGGCCAGGTAAAGATCTGATGTTTCTTTTGCAACCTTTAAAGGAGAAGAGATATCTGCTCTTATCAGTGCGAAGGCGTGAAGAAAGGGAAAAGCAGGGATGAGACCGATGCCGTTTTCGAAGCGCACGCCTGAAAGCAAAGGTTCTATAGGAACCTCGGGACCCACGGGGGCGAGAGGAAGGGGAACCATCTGAAGATGCTTATGTCGTTGGCTTGCGCCAGCGGCTTCCCCACCGTTATAAAAAGCGAGTGCTTTGTATTGTGCCATGCATGCCCAGAGAGCCTCAAAATCCTGCAGCGTGAGAAGTGTCTCCTGGTCTTCGAAAACCCGGGTTACAATTAGCAGATGATATTCCATTACATTGAATTTATTGAGAAGAGCAATATGCGTCTTCGAGATGTCGGCGACAAAAAGGTTCTCATCATATGGGAAAAAGGGACTCAGGAGGATGCCTGATTTAGCATCTCGCCTCTCCTTCTCTCTCACCTCGTCCTTCAGGCCCAGACTTGCCAGAATCCGTACAATGAAGCGTACTCCGCACTCCTCAATGAATTCATAATCTGTCGGGATGGGAAGCAGAGCACCTCTTTGTAAAGCAATCTCTGTTTTTCGCCTGATCTCGTGCCAGAGGTTTTTTTTCTTCAATGCTATCTCACTCTTCATTTCGAGAATCCGCTATATAATGTTTTGTCATCAATATTAGCACTAATTCAGGCGTGTCCAAAATAAGAAAATTGATGTGACTTTGATGCTATCCCGTTATCATGCTGGTTCAAAGGCTCATATATCGATTCTGTTATAATTCAGAAATGGCCAGAAAGAGTGCCGGGCTGCTGATGTACCGCTACAGGGATGGAGTCCTTCAGGTGCTCCTCGTGCATTTGGGTGGCCCTTATTGGGCTGGAAAGGAAAAGGGTGCATGGTCCATACCCAAAGGCGAATATGAGCCGGATGAAGATCCGCTTTCTGCCGCACAACGGGAGTTCGAGGAAGAAACGGGTTTCAAGCCCGGAGGTCATTTCATCCCATTGAAGCCCGCAAGGCAGCGCAGTGGAAAGATTATTGCTGCATGGGCCTTTGAGGGCGATTGCGATCCAGCCGCTCTTAAGAGTAACACCTTTAGGATTGAATGGCCTCCCCATTCAGGTAAGATACAGATTTTTCCGGAAATCGACCGTGCGGCATGGTTTGACATCAGGAAAGCAAAAGAGAAGATAAGCCCTGGCCAGGTCGATTTTCTTTCTGACTTAGAGCAAATTATTTTCTCCCAAAAGTCCAAGAAGCGAGCCGAGAACCATAATCCGTAATCATCTTTCTCAGTCTGGAAATGGAGAGTCTGTCTTTCGGCAAAATTAAACTACTTCCGTGCATATTTCATAGGATCACCAGTTGGGTGGGGTTTAAACTATTCGCTAATCCGC
>JBFLXE010000161.1:0-3691 GCA_040757455.1 Nitrospirota bacterium | reverse complement strand
TATGCACGTCTGAGTGTGCGGGCTTAAAGGACCGGTAGAGGCCATATCTTTTTCCGAAGCTGCCGCTGCCCCTGCAAGGAGCATCAGACAGAACATCATTATCGCAAAGATAAACGTAACACCCTGAGACTTATGAATATAACTCATGGCCGTCTCTCCCCTGAAAGCTTTTGATGTAGTTATTGTTATTGTTTCTTTAGTATAATGTCATCGACCCAGCTCAGCGCAGCCGATACCGTCGGAAATCCTATTGTGCTGGCAAGCAGGATTATGGCGTGATAAATCTCCGCTGGTTTGACTCCCAATTCAAGAGCTCTCCTGGCATGGGAATGGACACCTCCCTCTGATCGTATGGCGGCTGCAGCCGCCATCTGTATAAGGTGGCCTGTTTTTTCGTTAATGGGGCCTGAGTCTCGTGTAGCCCTTCCAAGGTTGTCGACGGCCCTCATGAATTTTTTGAATCTTTTTCTAACGCTCTGATACTGTTTTGGTAATTGCATAATTTTTCTCCCGTTTTGTTTGTTTATAAGAAAAACATCACACGAGATATTCAGCATATCAGCTTTTCTTTTATGTGACAAGCCTGATTTCCTACTGGAATTTCCCGTGATATTCTTTTACCTTATTCGCAAATTCCTTCCCGAATTCATAGCACCTCTTTTTATCATCATCAGAGGGTGCGTATATTACTTGAAGGCCGGGTTCAAAAGTTTCCACTCCCATTTTTTTAAATTCCTCATAGACTTCTTTCACAGCCCCGCCTGCCCAGCCATAACTTCCAAAGGCGGCCGCGATCCGGTTTCTCGGTTTCAGCCCCCTTAAATATGCCAGAAAACCTGCGACAGTGTGAAAAATGGTGTTGTTCAGTGTCGGGGTACCAACAAGGAAGCCTCTCGATCTCCATAATTCTTTAACCGCAACGCTTAAAGGTGTTGCTCTCAGTTTTATAATCTTCACCTTTATCTTCTGATCCCTGATACCTTCCATAATCGGAAGAATCATCTGGGATGTGCTCTGCCACATGGTGTCATATATGATTGCGACACTTAAGTCTGCCTTTCCGTCAGCCATGTTGCGATACATGGTGACAACCTTTGAGGGATCTTTTCTCCATATGATTCCGTGATCAGGCGCTATCATGTCAATTTCAATGCCCATCTTTCCTATGTCAGACAGCTTGTTTTTGATGAGTTGTCCGAAGGGCATGAGAATGTTTGCATAATAATCGATCACAGAATCTTCTAATTCTTCAAGTGAAGCGTGCTCTATAAACTCATCATCAAATCGTGCGGAAGACGCGAGATGCTGTCCGAAGGCATCTTGGCTGATCAGGATTTTGTCCTCTTTTATGTACGTCATCATCGAGTCGGGCCAATGAAGCATCGGAGTTTCAATAAACACCAATGTCCTTTTTCCGATATTCAGGGTATCACCGGTTTTTACAATCTTCGTTTTCCAGCGGGATGTATCGAAAAATCTGTCAAGGCCCTGCTTCCCCTTTTGTGTAAGGTAAATAGTAGCCTCTGGCGCGAGAGCCATTATCTGATCCAGACTGGTTGAGTGGTCGTTCTCGATGTGGTTTATCACAACATGCTTGATAGAAGAGGGATCAGTGAGGCTCCTGATATTTTCGATGGTGACATGCGAAAAATCCTTTTTTACCGTATCAAGCAGTGTTATCTGGCTATCGAGAATCAAATAATTATTATAAGTCGTCCCGTTAGGCGTTACGTAACCATGAAAATCCCTCACAGCCCAATCTATCGCGCCAACCCAGTAAAGATCAGGTTTTATTTCTATAGCTTTCATTTCACCCTCCAAATTCCTGAAAAAATTCAGAATCTTTAGGAAATTATATCAAAAAATGGAATGCGTTTTAATAAAGCGCATAGCGTTATTCAAAAATATAACCATAACTAACCAACGGCAGCAACTGAAGCAACCAAGGAATGACGTATTTTCGTGCGGCTTCCTATGATTAGGCACATTACATGGATATCGCGACACAGTCTCCACGTCGGAGAATGATGAAAATAATTATGCAGCTTTATCGGATCATAACTGACTGTCGGGTCAAGTAGTAGCAACTACAAATTATGCATCAACCTTGATCAAGCGCAATGATATGCAACTATCTGATTACGTCCACTATTTTTGGCGGTGAATAAAGCATGATCGGCGAAAGTTATAAGGTCATCGGAACAGCTGACATTCTCGCCACAAAGACAAGCTATACCGACACTAACGGTAATTTTTTCATTTTCATCCAACCCCATGAACTGATATTCTTCTATCGTTTTCCTTATCTGCTCAGCTTTAATCACAGCATCTTCCTTTGGTGTCTGAGGTAAAAGCGTTATGAATTCTTCACCTCCATATCGAGCAAAAATATCAGACCTCCTCATACATCCTCTTATTAACTGTGCCAATTCTCTCAGTACAATGTCGCCAATCCTGTGTCCATATTTGTCGTTTATTCTTTTAAAATAATCTATATCAAACATAACGCAACTTAATGGCATGTTATGTCTCCGGGCTCTGCTGAATTCCTCTTCAAGTCTGTTATAAAAATACCGAATATTGTAAATTCCGGTCATAAAATCAGTGACAGCAAGTCTTTCGAGCTTGATTTTCTCTTTTTCAAGCCTATCATATAAATAGGCATTATATAATGCATTCGCAGATGCATCGGCAATAGCCGAACACAATTTCATTTCTCTTTCGGAAAAAGCATGGTCTTTTTTTATAGCTTTAAGGAGTAATGTGCCAATAACCTCATCATGAAAGATCACAGGAAACACTGCTATGGAATGAATCCCTATTGGTTCTATTACATTCCTCACGCTCTCCATTAAAGGGTCTTTTGTTGCATCTTTTATTATGATTGGTTTTTTAAGTGCTATGGCTTCTCTTATTTCTGGGTAATTTTTGAGGTCAAGCCTTATATTTGTAATTTCCGGGTCTTCATACGTCGATATCACATAGGCCGAAGATAAATCTTTTATATCGATACTGATCATTGAGCACTTCGCAACATTGATAATGTCTGAGAGCTTTTTGACAATAAGATATAGCGATTCCTTCGGATTAAGGGTTGATGTAATAAGACAGATAAATTCGAGAAGGGTCTCAAGGTCTTTTTCTTTCGCACACAGGTTTTCAAACCAGTTCTTACGTTCTATGGAGACCTTAAGCTTGTATTCCAGGTCCTCTTTAAAGAAGGGGCTCAATAGATAATGTTCTACACCGGATTTGACCACAGAAAGGATACCGCTTGTCACATTTGTGGCTGCTATGATTGCTATAAGCGGACATTTAATTTCTGAAGGTTCCAAGAGTTCAAGCCCTTGGGGACTATTAATAATAAGAGCAGCAGGTATTCTTTCGGAAAGCTCCTTATGTATAATCTGCCTGTCTATTTTTATAAAACGAGGAGTATAATCGTCACTTTCTTTAAAGAATGATCCCAAAAAATTCAGGATATCTTTATCCTGTTCAGAAACTAAAATGTATTTTTTCATTCTTAACATTTCTGATTGACAAGTAACGTTATTAGCTTTTGCTTCATTATCAGAATTATAGCATTAAATAATTAAAATGCGAATGTGCTATGGCACATTGAAGTTCAATTCTGGCAGCGAGGATCGGCTTCATCGAAGGAGCCGGACGAGAAATATATATGGGCTGGACA
>JBFLXE010000160.1:0-3724 GCA_040757455.1 Nitrospirota bacterium | reverse complement strand
ATACACTCTGTCATATAGCCAACCATCCTTTCTTTGGTTTTGAGCCTTTGCAAACTTAATAATACCAAAGCTCTCAGGATTGTTGGCTATTTTTTTCAGCAGAATTTATGAATTATCTGGGTTAGATATTTCCTTTTTTTGGTTGCATCCTCGCTAAAAGCTTTAATCTCCCTTTCAGCCAGTAGTGCAGGCGACCCCGGACACCCCGAGGTCCCCTGCCATTCCTCTGATCAGAGCACTCCTACTGTGCAGGGCACACGGGCTCCTTATATCTGTTATATTGCGTCCGTACGCAGTCATACTGGCGTCGTTCAAATTTTTGCGTGTCGACATCCCACCCCAGAGTCTCACAGTTTGGAAGTGTACAATCGAATGTTGCGTCGGCCACTACGCATCCGTTCTCATCTATTTCCTGATCCGTCAGCGTCATAGCGCACGGGACTGCATCACGTGCTATCCAATTCGGATTCGGACAAGCGCCTGCTAGCACCAAACCGTCTAAGAAAGACTGGCTTGCTTCTGCATAAACAGTTGCAAAGGCATTTCCGTTCTTGTCGCACATTGACGGGTCCACCAATATCTGGCCTGACAGTGTTCCGTCAAAATAAAATACGTTTATTCCGGGCGCGGTCCAGTTGTTGGACCCCGGATTTCCGCAAGCAACCACCCAATTACTATTTCCGTGTGCAATGCACCCTAAGAACACTGGATTATCGATGCAGTTTCCAAGTCCGGATGCGTCGATACCACATTCAATAGTGCCTGACCACGCAACGCATCTTCCTCCCACCTTGGCTATGCATACGGCACTATTGGCCTCTGTCACCAACAGAGCCATCAGGCACATGCCCAGGAGACCTATCATAATTTTCTTAAACATCAGAACCTCCCCCTTTTGATTTCATTGAATACGACCTATGCCTACAGTGTGTTGGGCTGATTTATATCCCCCTTCACGCAGACACCTGTACCAATCCTGTGCCAAATCCTCAATCCTACATAATAATCACCTCCTAAACTCGTATGGGTTACAAACCCCTCATGGAAGCGCCAGTGTGAGTCTCGCAAAGAAGAACCTCTCTGGCTGTATACTCGGGTTTTCCCAGTCTAAATCATAATACTTGAATTCCTCGTCAAACAAATTCCTCGCCCCAATCGTAATGAATCCATAACGCTTCGGCAGGCGGTAATTGATTGCTGCATCGACCAGCCAGAAGTCATCCTTGCCGGTCTGAAAAACACCTCCGCCGCCGATAATTCTCTCGAACTCGCCGTCTTGATTGTAATAAGTAGTGGTCACCGAGGCACTCAATCCACAAGGATGGAAAAAATTAATCCCCAGAGGAACACGATGCGTATCCATCTCTTTCACTCCATCAGTCAACTCCTCTTCTCTTTCAACTCGTTCATATTGATATTCCGCTTTGAGTGCCAGCCATGCATGTGGCGTCCAGAAAAGGTAAGCGCGGATCAGAGATTCCTCCCAATCTACTTCCGAGGAATTACCAAATTGGTCGAGCCATGGAGTTTCAAGGTCCCTCTTGGAAAGTTCTACACCACCGGATATGTCTCTTGCGAATTTCTGATCTATCGCGCCTCCGTAACGCCATGCCTCTGTTCCATTAAAATCATCAAAGAATTGGTTAAAACCTGCCACCTGTGTGGGCTCAAGGGTCTGGTCGGTAATCAGTATTCTTTTCAAGACCCTGAATGCGGCAGCGCGCACTGTAGTATCCGGAAAAGGCGACCAGACAATCCCCAATTTTGGGTTAAACTGGCTTTTATTCCCGATGTCCGGACTGTCGGCATCAGTGAAATCGCCGCTTGCTCCAACAGTGAAAGTCAGATTGTCCAGGGGTTTGATGTTCGAATACGCGTAAACATTTGCGTGCTTGACATCTCCATCCACACGGACCTGCGTTTTGTTATCAGGAAGGGGAACAATAATCGGATTTAACACTGTAGTAATATCAATTATTCCATCTGAGTCAACGTAGCCCGCGCCGCTCGTAAGGTTCACATATCGCGAACGATACAGGTGTTGAACCTCTCCGCTAACGGCATCTTGAGGATTTTTGATATCGAGCAGGGTAACAACACCCGGCGCAACAACAGGCTCTTCATCTCTTACACCGAACTCCGCATCTGTATATATAAGTGAGCCGAGGATGACAGAAGACGGCGAAAAAGAATGCCGCACGCCGAGGCGGTAAGTATCCCACTCTTCTGTATTCGTTTGGCCGAAAAAGACGTCTTCCGGGAAAAATCTGAGTTGCGGGTCTCCTCTTTCGAGATCTCTATACCTGTATTCAGCCTGAATGCTCGTTTTTGGCGAGAGTTCAAACTGCAAAAAGATGTTGGCGATGTCATCGTCCTGGTCAGCGTTTTTTCGCCACCCATCTGTTTCAAAGTGAGTGTAGCCAGCGCTGAAGGAGAATTTCTTGTAGATGCCCGAGACTACACCCTCACCGCCCCATGTCCCGTTTTCACCTACAATGCCGCTTGTCTGAAGTGCAATCCGGTTCCGATAAAACAGGGGATTGAACTCATTAAAGGAGACAGCCGCAGGACCCCCGGCGCTGATGAGGAACAGGTCGCTCTCTTCAAGGCGAGGCTGAATCGGAGTAATGTTAATCGGCTGGAGTAGCTGTGACTGTAACAATTCACTCACCCTTGCAATCTCATGGCGTGGCAAAACAGAATAAGAGTCAGATAGAAACCTGTGGCCGGAAAAGTCGGATGGGTCTGCATTAACTGATTTCCATCCCTCAATAAGAGCAAGCTGCTGGAAGCCAAGATCACTATAGATTCGGCCAAGGCTTGCGCTGCGCGCGGCCAGGTCTGAATCGAGCAGGAGTTTTGAACGGTAGACGGCACGGTTGTCATTTAACTCTATTGCCTTTTGTAAGTCATGCAATGCCTCTACCGGCCTGTTTGTTGTCTGCTTATGAATAGCATCGTAGAAAAAAGGAGTCGGGTCTAAGGGATCAAAATCTTTGGCCGTATTGAACTGGTCGGCTGCCAGATTGTCCTTTTTCTCCTCAAAATAAGCCTTGCCTAAATAACTGCGGACCAGTGCATTGTTGGGATCAAGGCTTAGTGCAACCTCGAGATCCCTTCTTCCCTCCCGGAGATCACTTTCGCGGATTTTTGCCAACCCAAGACCCAGCCTGGGAAGAGGGTCAGCCTGATCCAGCGCAATCGCCTTTTCGAAAGCTTCTTTTGAATCTTTCGTCTTAACCTTTGTCAGATAGGCAAATCCCAGAACTGTTTGCGTCCGCGAAAGATTTGGTTCTATGGCTACAGCTTTCTGGGCGGCCTCAAGAGCTTCGTTGAGCCTGCCGAATGAAAGTTGGAGTTCAGCCAGCCTGGCCCAGGCAAGAGCATTCTCAGGCTCCAGTTTAACTGCTTCCTTGAGGTTGTTCAGGGCTTCCTCAAGATTAAAATTGGCCTGTTCTGCATAAGACAATGCTATCCTTGCTGGAGCTGAATTAGTATCTGCTTCAACAGCCTTCTTCGCGAGATCGAGTGCCTTTTCTTTTTCGTTTTGCGCCACAGCTATAACCGATTGGAGCGCAAAAGCCTGGCTGTTTTTCGGATCTAACCCACATTATTCATAAATTTTTCATACATGAGGATTTTAAAGATTTTTGGAGTCGATCGGAGCCAATGGAAGACGAATACGCTGCAGTTTTATACCGAGTCACGCTCTGATTTTACAAAA
>JBFLXE010000159.1:0-3745 GCA_040757455.1 Nitrospirota bacterium | reverse complement strand
GGTGCAACTTTTGACGGATAGAAGAACTTTAAGGAAGGCGGTTTGGTCTATCGCGCTTTTTGTCTCGATAGTTTCTCTCCTGAGCATCCTCCAGCACATCATGTCGAATAACAAGATCTACTGGTTCCGGAAATTGACTCAAGGCGGAACCCCCTTTGGTCCGTACGTAAATCGGAATCACTACGCTGGCTTCATGGACATGATTTTTCCTCTGGTTTTGAGCCTCTTCCTTTTCCATAAGCCTCAAGTTATGAATAAAGCCATTCGCGAAAAGATCGCCAGGATGTTCGGTCTCCAGAAAACCAACATTTATATTCTTCTTGGATTTTCTGCCATTCTTATCGCTACGACGATTTTTCTCACTCTCTCAAGAAGCGGCATAGTAAGTCTTTCTCTGTCGATGATATTTTTTGGCCTTTTGTTTCTTTCAAGAGGAACTGACAAAAAAAGAGGCGTGATCATTATTGTCATATTCATGCTTATCATTCTCTCTGTCGGATGGTTCGGATGGGAGCCGATTTTTGAGAGGTTTGAAAAGGTAAGGAATGCCGAGGGTAATATATCAGAACTGAGACTCGCAGTCTGGCAGGACAGTAAAGACATTATAAGAAATTTTGCTATAACAGGCACGGGATTCGGAAGCTTTGTCAATATCTATCCCCGGTACAAGACGGCGGTCCCCGGAGAGGCCACATTAGACCACGCCCATAACGACTATATCGAGCTTATCTCGGAAGGGGGAATCATATCCTTTATCCTTTTGACTTGTTTTCTGCTCACGCTCATATATAAAGCCTTCAGGTCGTTTCTCAGAAGGCGAGAAATCTTTTCGATTTATGTTTTTATAGGAAGTATCACTGGATTGATATCAATACTTATCCATGGTATTACTGATTTTAATCTTCATATTGGCGCCAACGGACTTTATTTCTTCTTTATGTCAGGTCTTGCTGTCTCGGCTGCAAATACGCGATTGAGGGAGGGACTCAACGAGACTTATTTGAAAAAAATGAGAAGTCCTGTAAAACTCTTGGCAGGGATAGCGATAGCATTGCTATTCCTGAGTCTTGTTTTTAATGTTGGTATTGTTCTGGGCGCATCGTATTTCTCATCCGTAAAGGAAACAAAGATGAACGAGAAATCCTCTGTAGAGAGTCTCCAGAGTTTTAGGGATAAGGCATATAGCGCAGCTGCGTATGACCCTCTCGAAGCGAAGTACAGATACGCGATCGCTAATACAGAGAAAATGCTATCGAACAACACAGACGCGGCCTATTTTTATAAACAGGCGGTGCGCCTCAACCCTGTTAACGGAGAATATCTTCAGAGGCTGGGCATTGTCATGTCAGAATCGGGCATGTATGAACTGGCAGACAGGCTTCTTCAGGCAGGAATCAAATACGACGTCAAGAATACTTCAAGGTACAAACGGTACGCCTTATGGCTGATATCCATCGGGAGAAAGGAAGACGGGGTGGAAATCATGAGAGAGGCGATTTCCGAGGAACCGGAAAAGATACGAGAATACCTGACGCTGATGGTCTTGAGCGGTCTAAGTGATGATGAGATATCAATGCTATTACCAGAAAGAGTGAAGCCACATCTCATTTTTGCTGATTATCTTGATAAAACAGGCAGGGACGTGATGGCTGAAGAGTTCTATCTCAAAGCAATAGGGTATTTGAAAAATGAGGAGAAGATCGAACCGTCATTTTTTCATGAGATCTGCAGGTTTTACGTTGAGAGAGGCAATTACGAGAATGCTCTAGAGATCATGAAGAAAGGAATAGATTTTCTTCCGGAGGATGCTGGACTGAGAATGAATATAGCAGGCTTATACGAGAAGCTTGATAGAAAAGGAATAGCTATCGAGCAATATAAGCGAGTATTGGATATTGATCCCGACAATAGTGAAGCAAAAAAGAGACTCGACAATCTGCTGTTAAAGATTCAATGACGTGTTAGTCGATAAATATAGACTTTAAGGAGTGAATTTATGGTTGAACTGGGACGGATCGAAAAACCTGATGTCGAAATTTATGCCAACAAGAGAAAACTATATTGTGTGGCAAATATTTATGCCTTCGAAGGGGCACCGGAAGACTTTAAACTGCTTGTTAACAAATACTGGGATGAGGTGGTTCAGCAGATAAATAAAATCGAAGCAGCGGGAAAAATAAGGAAGATATTCTGCGAGATTATTTCTCAGACTGGAGATGAGGCGTTAGAATTATTATCGCAGATCAACAAGCGAATCCTGGAGATCATAATGAAGAAGCAGGAAGAGGGAGGCATTCTTTTTCCTCTCGAGAGTGAAGAGATAATAGGTCCTTATACGGATTGGAGCAACTGCCTGAGGGTAGTTTTTACAGAAGAGGTATTTAAGAAGGTTCTCGAATATTATACAGAATGGTCAAACAAGAGGCTTCAGCATATTCTGGAAGTCATAGACTGCAACGTGTCTGAGGCAGAGTCAGCGTTGCTCATAATGAAGGATGAAGATCGGGCAAAGCTTCAGTTTCCTGGAGATATTGAGGTTTTCTTGATAACTCCTCCTTCTTATGATGACATTATCAGGTGGTTCAGAGAAAAGATGACGAGGAAATCAACAGAGAAATAGATTTTCCTTTTTCTATCGTGAGTCCTTGGAATACGGCAGCTTCAATCTCACAACCTGTCCCGCCTGTCCCAGGGGACCGATTGCCTTTCCGTCAAAAATCAAGTCTACCCCCGCTGCATTACCGATTTTCAAAGAGAAGCCGGTTCTTGCACTCCATTTAATGTAATCGCTCGGGTTCATGAGCACTTCCTTTGTCTCTTCATCATCTATTATTGCGAGAATCCATGTCGCTTCCCTGGCGGTCATTTCAAGCGTGTGAATGTGACCCTGCCCGGATGCTGTTGGAGTTTCTGCTTTAGCAACAGGGGGCAGCGTCACAGCTCTCTCCATCCGTTTGCCTCTGAGTTTCTGAACTTCAGAATCGAGCCTTTTATACTCATCTTTCAATAGTGCAAGATCTCGATTGACTTCTTCCCAATTCCTCTGCTCCACCTCAAATTTCTCCAGAAGCGCTTTCACCTCAGCCTCTTTGGCTTCGAGTTTAGCCCTCTCCTCCCTCAACTCCTCTATCCTTTTCAGAGTCTCTTCCAGAAGCGCTGTTAATTTCTCTCTCTCATGGATTAACTCTGAGGCATGCCCTGATATCCCGGGCTTATTCTCCGCCTTTTGCGCCCTTTCTTTTTCGAGTTCGCTCATCAACTGCAATTCCCTATCTACATGAGGGATATAGGGGCTGCCGGCAAATTGCTGCTTGAGTTCCAAAAAAGTTTTTCGAGCCTCTTCGTAAGACTCTGTCTGTAGCAGCGATTTTGCGAGCCAGAACAGTGCGGCGTCCTTGATGGAACTGTCGGGAAACTCTTCGAGGAATGCGCGGAGGGATTCCGCTGCTCTTTCAGGCTGATAGGAAAGATAGTACTGGTACCCCCGGTCAAACTGGTCAAGTTCTCTGTCAGTTGCATAAATATCGACAGAGGTCCAAAATAAGATAATCAAAATAGATGCTGAAATGTTGACGATGGCTTTCAAGGTTTTTTCTCAAACGTAATATTTTAATTTACAACAGACTTGTCCAAAATAAGTTTTAGATAAACTCCGATCTGGGTAATATAGTTATGCAATTAACAAAACCCAGACCGGAGGTGTATATGAATAAGTTTAGCAGCATTTTCAGCCAGATTCTATCAC
>JBFLXE010000158.1:0-3876 GCA_040757455.1 Nitrospirota bacterium | reverse complement strand
ATCGATATCTATGACATACCTATTGCCTTGATTACAGGCCAATATCTTCAATACATCGAAATGATGAAAGAGCTCAACCTGGAAATAGCCGGTGAATTTCTCGTCATGGCAGCTACTCTCATTCATATCAAATCACGGATGCTTCTTCCTCCGGATGAAGAGATAACTTCCGAAGAGCTTGAAGATCCGCGGGAGGTACTTGTCAAAAGGCTTCTGGAATACCAGAAGTTCAAGGACGCTGCAACGGAACTTAGACAGAAAGAAGAAGACCGGATGAGAGTCTATTGCAGGGAGGTTATATCAGGCGGGGAGGAAGATGAACTCGATCTTCTCGATGTGAGTCTTTTCGATCTTCTCGGCGCATTCAAAAAAATTCTTGAAAAGGCTCCCCCAGAGGTTATTTCGATCACCCGGGAGATACTTACTGTGAAAGACAAGATGACTCATATAATGGAGATTCTGGAAGGTCAGGAGGCTGTCAGATTCGAAGAGTTTTTTAAGAGCAAGATGACAAAGATCCAGATGGTGATCACTTTCATTGCCCTCCTTGAGCTTATCAGGCTGGGCCTTGTCAGGGCCTATCAGGAAAGGGAATTCGGAAATATCTGGGTAATAAATCCCTCCAAAGAACCATCCGTTTCAGCCAAATAGAAAACCCCCAAGACTGAAACTTTGTTGACTTGGGATAAGCGATTTGATAAATTAAGCTATAGCTATATTAATTAAGATAGGAGAAAGGGCAGATACTGATGCCGGTTGACGAGAAATTTCTGAAAAATCCGACTATTTTGGATATTTTTCTCAAGAACTGGCATCAATTATGCTTTTCCGATTGACATGAAAAGCACATCACTATTATTTCTTTTCTTGTTCTGCGCGGTATTGATCTCTTTTTTCCCCGGATTTGGCAGTGCCGTGGTTTCAGGCGACTGCGAAGACTGCCACAGCTTATTTCCGGGATTGTTAGACAAGACTCTACGCGAAAAATACGTCTCTACAAATACGCTCTGTGTAATCTGCCATTCAAGTGATTCGGCAATTACAGTCAAAATTCTGGGTAGGAGCAGAGTCCCTGTGGTCTTCAACACCGCGGAGCCGGAGCAAAGTCTGGCGGGCGGAAATTTTTTTTATGTCAGTCAATATGGCGGGGATAGGAAAGGACACAACGTGGACGGTATAACTTCCTTAGATCAGAAATTCAGAGGACACCCGCCGGGCTATGACAGGGACATTGATCCATCTCTAAAAGGGTATGTTGATAAGAACACTTTGAAATGTGCGGGCTCCAACGGTTGCCATGGAAACAGGAATATTGAAGACCCTTTTGATTCGATAACAGGAAGCCATCATGCGGTTGACAAGCCCGTAGACGGGAGTACGACTGCAAAAAGTTACAGATTTTTGAAGAATACGGAAGAAGTGAAGGGCGTTACGGGTCTCGAAGATGATGAGTGGGGGAGGAGAAGTTCTCCAAAAAAACATAATGAATATTCGATTTCGATGGACATGTTTTGCGCAAGTTGCCATGCTCAGTTTCACAGAAAAGAAGAGATGGAAAAGATAGGTCCGTGGTTCAGGCATCCGACAGGGATAGTGCTGCCCGAAACAGGCGAGTATGCCAGTTATAATCCTGATATACCTTCGCCAGAAGATGGAACCGAAGCGAGAATATTCAATCCTGAGGCTCCTTTAGCTCGTCCCAAAGTTCCTCAAACATCGAGTGACCTCGTCAAACCCGGCGAAGATTATGTAATCTGCCTTTCCTGTCATGTTGCACATTCAAGTCCGTATGATTCTATCCTCAGATGGGATTATGACAATATTTATACAGATGAAGAAGGTATGGGTGGATGTACGATATGTCATACGGGGAAATAAGCAAAGGACAAGGAGCTAAGAGTAAAAAGTAAAAGAAAACGAGAAAAGAAATGAAATCAAGAGTTAATAAACCACATCCTGTTTATTCTTTCCCGTTGGGTCTATGCTGTTTGCTCTTTGCTCTTTGCTCTTTGCTCTTTGCTATTACCGTTGACGCCCGCGTAAAAGGTAAATGTAAAGATTGTCATACCATGCATTACAGTTATGAGGGTGAAGAGGTGACATACGGAAACCGTCCCGGTCCTTTTGCTGTTCTCACCAGGGGTGGTTGTCTGGGATGTCACGGTCAGAACCCCAGCGGGACAGAAAACATTATTGTCAGCGGAAAAACCAGAATCCCCCAGATACTTCACCATAAGGAAAATGCCGATCTCGCTGGAGGTAATTTCTACTATGTAGCGGATGGATACAACCCTGACTATGCAAAAGGTCATAATATCCTGAATGTTTCTGTCCGGGAAAACCCTCCAATGGACACGCCTCCCGCATTCATCCAAAGTGTAATAATCCCAGGTGGCACCGGTCCAGTATATTGGCCGCCTCAGAGGCAATTGACTTGTTCTGGCACGTGGGGCTGTCACGGGGACCGGACGGTTGAAGACCCTTACCGTGCCTTGCACGGCGCTCACCATGGCGATGATAGGGATATCGACGGTGTCACTGTGAGCAGCAGTTATCGCTTCCTATATGGAATCACCGGAAAGGAGCACGCTGACTGGGAATATCAAGCCACTGTCGACGATCACAATGGGTATCAGGGTGACGACAGCCATGCAACGATGAATACCATAAGCTATCTCTGCGGCGAATGCCACGCCAGGTTCCACCCCCATCCAAATCTCGGGGGTCTCAATGAAGTCGGTCAGGCATATGGTTCTTTATGGCACAGACATCCCACGGATATTTCCTTTGACGGCGTCCGTAGCGGCTTTGCGGGCTCTGAATATCAGGGCTATATTCAATACAGCCTTGAAGTTCCAGTTGCCTTTAGTAGGCCTACCGGCAGAGAAACTGAGGTCAATTCACAAAGTATCGTGATGTGTCTTTCCTGCCACCGGGCACATGCAGGTCAATATCCGGATATCCTCAGATGGGATTACTCTCGGATGGCTGCGGGATCAGGACTGCCGGGCCGGCAGGGCTGCCTTACCTGCCACACGAGAAAGGGCGGTTAATACCAGGATATTGCGGGGGAAACATCAACTCCAGACAGATATGTAATTTTCTCTCCAAAACTGTGAAGATGAATACATAGTCAAAAATAAATGATTGCCACTCCGCCTGGGCGGATCGCTCGCAATGACAAAGACAACGCAAACTCCTCAGTCCGCTCTTGGTAAGGGGGGAATTAAAGGGGGTCATTGCGAGGAGTCCCGATCAAATCGGGACGACGCGGCAATCTGTTTTAAAAAATTCTATAGTATCAATGCATTACACCTTATTTTGATCAAGTGTGATGCATAGTAAATTTAGAAGATGTGATACAGAAAGAGACACTTTGTATCAAAATGAGAACGCTCTGAATTTTTTTCCTGATTTTTCTAAAATTTTTGCCCCGCTTACCCTTAAAGATACCCAAAAGCCTTCAAATTGAATATTAAAAAAATCGGAAAAATCAAATAGTTGCGTGGCATAAAGAATTAAATAGCATTTGATTAAAAAAAGCTTGACAACGACTGGCAAAATATAGTTATATTAAATTAATTGCTAAATTTAAAAATTTCTTCGTGGGGGAACTAAATATAGCGTCAAACGCTATATGGTACAAATTTTGCTAAATATTATAAATGGATACACTACATATGGGATATAAGCTCCCGATAATAATAAAGCATACGATAATTTATCGGGAAATAAATTAATCTCTTTAGAAGGCTGTTCAATAACAGACAATATTTTTAGGAATAAGGGACAACGCAAAAAAGAATAAAAGCAAACGATATGAAAGCAGCAGTTACATTACATAATTATCTCACAGAAAATAAGCATTTTTATAAA
>JBFLXE010000157.1:0-3883 GCA_040757455.1 Nitrospirota bacterium | reverse complement strand
GAAATTAGCAACCACATATATGCCTCCGCGAGTGGTCTTTGTCTTCTCCATTCTCGGCTCCTTGCTGGTGGTCTTTTTAACACTAATTTCCCTGAAATTCTCACTTGAAGGAAATGCAAAGGGAGTATTGTTTGCGCTGCTTGCCGGCCTTTCCGGTTCAGCCGGCGGCTTGTTTTTCCTTTACTCCGTGAGCAAAGGGAAGGCATCGGTTGTGATCACAATGACGGCGCTCTATCCGGTCATCACTATTATTCTCTCCTTCCTGGTTCTCAGGGAAACTATTACTGTTAAGCAAGGAGTCGGAATTATTATGGCGTTAATATCGATGCTGCTTCTTTCAAGATGATTTAGCCAGCTTAATTTACAACCGGAGTTTCCTGAGTTTTTGTAAATAAAGCGCCCTAAATCGTCATTTTGTCAACGATCGGGCTTTATTCGTGTCCGGTCTGAATTTCTGATTGCAGTTTCTTGAAAAGAGAGTCTTAAACAAATATAATTTTACCAGAGAAAGTGAATAATTCAGTTTTTAGAAAAGAGAAGAAAATATTATTTGCCTTGTCCGTTGCGATGCTTCTTATCGTTTTGCTGGCAGGGTGCAGGTCGCTGCTTCCCAGCGCGCGACAGACGGTTAAATCACCATGGAAGACTTTTGATGAGTCAAGAGCGGCATATGACAGGATAGTGATAAACAGCACGACAGCCGATGAGCTCAAAGGACTCGGTTTTGATCCTTATTTTACCCCAAATATCAGGATTCTCACTTATCAAGACGTTATCCAGAGGTTTATGTTTAATCCCACGATTGAGAAGGAAGATCTTGATGAGGGAGTACAACGCTGCATTGATGCAAAGACACATTGCTATGCATATGAGGTCAGGCCAGGTGTGATTACGAGCAAGAGGTTAGGAAATTTATGGTTGGATCTTCTGAATTTCAAGAGGAATACAAAGGAGTCCGGCTGGAGATTTGAGGCTCTCATCGTGCTCGTAAATGATGTCGTAGTGTACAAACTCTCTGGTGGCAACCCCGTGATTGACGAATTAAGAGAAACAAAGAATCCGCTTGGCCCATTGCAGAGTTCAGAGGATTTGCTGATTGATATAACGAGAACATCCATTCGGTGATTTCGGAAGTAATAAATTAATCCGTCAGTTCCTACCGGACAAATATGAGATGATGGATTCTCTCTCATCCTGGGTCATCCTGACGCCGTAACGCACCATCCGATCCACTGTTCTTTCCCACTCCGGGTGGCTTTTCTTCATGCGATAGATAATCGACACCATATGACATCCGCCGCAGCGCTTTTTGATGATGTCTTGAGGGGAATCAGCGGATAGAGCATCTGAAAGAAACATTCCTGTAAAAATGAGAACAAGTAATGTCTTGAGTAACATCTTAAGGCTAACTTATTTCTGAAGTCCTGTTTTGTCCTGCTTTATGAGAAAAGCAATCAAATCCTTGTGTAACAGCCCGCCATTGTGATTAATACCATTAGGATTTTCCTTCACGGCGTCGGATTTCTCCCATTTTTTGAAAAGATCCAGAATCCTGTCCAGAGACTCATCCTGCAGTCGTTCGATAGTTTTTCTCGTAGGAAGTGGTGTTATGAGATTTCTGTCGATAAAATCACCTAACTTCTTTCTATTAAAGACTGAGAGAAACACCATGCTTTTCAATATCCTCTTGTTAGTTTTGAAAGAGAAGATAAACCGGTCGAGGGAGCTTTCGAGAAAAGCATCATTTCTTTTCTGGATAGTTCGGTCCATCTCGATTATCTGGAACCAGAACTTCTTATCAATAATGCAGTCAGCCTTTAATTCAAATAATGTGTGCCCGATGTTCTTTCTGTCCGCAGTGTAAACGTTATGTGCAACGGTGTCGGCAGCAAGATGACACATATATCCATACACAAAAGCCTTCTGCTGCCTTGTCTCTGCCGACTTTAACAGTTGAAAGCCCACATTCCAGTTGTGGGAATTTTTGTGGTCCGGTAAATACTTTTTGCCTACGATAATATCAGCCATGATATTACCGTAAAGAAAATCCTTCCTGTACCTCCTTATGATCTCAAATAGTCCTGCTGGCAAAAGGGGGCCGAGAGTTAAAAGCTCATTACCGAGGTAGATATGCGTGAGGGGACCCCACGCAAACACAACTGAAGGAACAAGCAAAAAATATATAAATATAAATATTTTAAATAATTTCATTTCAAGTTTTTGATTAAGTCTAATACAAGTCTTACGCCGATACCGGAGGCCCCCTTAGGAATATAAGGCTTCTCCTTTTCCAGCCATGCCGTGCCTGCAATGTCAAGATGGACCCACGGCGTCGTTCCAGCAAAATCATACAAAAAATATGCGGATGTCACGAGGGCACCGTTTTTACCGCCGTAGTTTTTTATATCAGCTATGTCGCTTTTCAAATATTCTCCATATTCCTTAAACAAAGGCATTTCCCATACTCTTTCCCCGGTACGCTCAGCAGCCTTTCTTATATTATCCATAAATTTAGGGTCATTTCCCATCATCGCGATTGCTTCACCCCCTAACGCAATGGAACATGCGCCCGTGAGTGTCGCTATATCTATTATTGCCTGTGGTCGGTAACGTCTGGAATATGTGATAGCATCGACAAGAGCCATCCTGCCCTCGGCATCTGTACTGATTATCTCTATTGTTTTTTCGTTACTGGCCTTCACGATGTCACCCGGCCTTGTCGCCGAACCCCCGGGCATGTTTTCTGTTGCCGGAAGAAGACCCACGAGATGGACAGGAAATTTCAATTCCGATGAGGCTTTCATTATGCCCAAAACTGCCGCTCCGCCTGCCATGTCATATTTCATCTTCTCCATGCCTTCTGCAGGCTTTAATGATAAGCCTCCGCTGTCAAAAGTAACGGATTTGCCGATGAGGACAAGGGGGCTTTTTTTTGCGCCCTTATACTCGATGATGATGAATTTAGGAGGCTCCTTTGTCCCTTTTGCGACTGAGAGATAGGCTCCCATGCCCGATTTCTGCATATCTTTTTTGTCAAACACTTTCACAACCAGACTACCATTTTTCCTTAAAGATCGGGCAGCGTCTGCCAGATTCGAGGGAGTCATATCATTTGCCGGGGTGTTTACGAGATCCCTGGCAAACCATACGGAAGATGCGACTACTTTGACTTGATCAAGTTCCTTTTTAAATCTTCGCGTATTTTGCGATAGCACCGTCAAGCTATCCATGCCATCCTGTCTTCCGCTGCGATACTTCTTGAAGGTATAGGCTCCGAGAAGAAATCCCTCGAGGAAATAGGCTGGAGAGGATTTTAAAGAGGATATGTACTCTGTGGATATCGCGATTTTTTTCAGCCCCTTATCGCGCAAAAAGCCCGATGCCCTCCCGCCTGCCCTCCTTAAATTTTCGTGAGAATAATCCTTTTTTTTCCCTAAACCGACCAACAACAATCTTTCCGGCTTTATACTTTCGGGCGCGTGAACAAGGAGGACCTCATCTAACGTACCCTTGAATTCCCTTCCATAAATCCTTTTCAGGAGGTGAGATACTTGCGAGCCAAGACGCTCATAGGGCACTCGACCTCCCTCTGTCATAGTCAGGATCAGGACATCGCAGGGACAATCTATCTCTCGAATATTTTTTACATGAACTTTTATCATTTCTTAAAAGACAAACATAATTTTAGCTGATTTACTAAAGAAATATCTACGAAGGCTGATTGACGAAATTTTTCATTTAAGCAATTATTTTAATCCTGAATCCTGCGTGAAAACATCATAGTTTTACCTTTTCTATCTGTTTTAAAGCATACTCTATGCTCTCTTTATACAGGCAATTGGCTGGGAATTTTAAAACAGGTTTATTGTCGGTTCTAACCAAT
>JBFLXE010000156.1:0-3928 GCA_040757455.1 Nitrospirota bacterium | reverse complement strand
CATCAGGGCGGTGGCGAAGAGATTAGAGGAAATTTTCGAGAAAGAACTTTCGGCCATAAATAAATTCTGTATTGAGCTAAGCAAGGGTCGTTATCCCGTTTGTTGAGTCTAAGGTAGCTGACACAGTAATTCATAATAGGAAATTTTCAACTTAAAATAAGCGAGATTCTGTCATGAAGAAAGATGGCTCTTTCAGACATGCGGATTTGCCGACAGTCGGAGGTCGCGTTTACCACCTCGATCTGGAACCCGAAGAACTGGCAAAGAAGATTATCATTGTCGGAGACCCGGAGCGGGTTCCATTTATTGCCGATACATTCATGGAAAGAAAAGAGGTCGACAGATCGCACAGAGGTCTTAGAACCGTAACTGGTTATGTAAAGGAAACGGGTCAGAGAGTTTCGGTGATTACCTCTGGAATGGGCACGCCCTCCCTTGAAATTGTGCTCAACGAGATTGTTGCTTTAAACGAGATAGATCTTCTCTCAGGAACAGGAAAAAGTGAGTGCGAGATGATAACCGCTATCCGCGTCGGCACATCAGGAGGAGTTCAGGCAGAAACAGACCTGGGAACGCTAATAATAACCGATTATGCAGTCGGCCTCGATAATACCGGTTTATTCTATAACGCCCCCTGCTATTCCAAGGACTGCGAGGTTCTTGAAGAGAAAATCAGAAATGCTCTGGATATGACCATGCCGGGCAGTTCCTATTTCAGAGGAAAAATCCAGCCCTATGTTTCGAGAGCTCACGAGGATCTTGTCAATGCGATGGAGAAAGAGGCTCAGAAACTCGGAATCAAATATAAGAAAGGTGTTACCATAACAAATTCGGGTTTTTTTGCAAATCAGGGCCGTGATATTTCGAGAATCCCGCTCACAATTCCGGATATAGACATAATACTCGCATCCGTTGATACCGGCATTAAGGGACTGAAAATCGAGAACATGGAAATGGAAGCAAGCTTCTTCATGTATTTCATGGCTGCTCTGGGTTATAAGGCAGGGGTCATTTGTCCTGTCATAGACAAACGACTTGAAGACAAGTTTATGACAGAATATGCAGAGCAGATAAAAGTCGCGGCAGGCATAGCACTAAAGGCATTGAACGAATTGTAGCTTCTCAATCGACGAGATAATCTTTCAGCTTTTCCTGCAAGGAATCCGGCCAAACGTCATCGTAAAGAATTGCATTAGTCTCCTCAATTGTCAATGATTCCTTAACTTCCCTGGGCAGCATTTTGATTATCTGAACTCTCGCGGGATCCGGCTGTTTTTTCGCAGAAGTATCTTTTTCCATTTGCTCCTCCATAAGAAAGTTTAACACAAAAAGGTCTTTCCTGGTGTTTACGGATTTCTCCTCATCTCCTTCAGGGTGTTAATAAGACCGTTTGTTGAAGAGCAATGTTCCGTCGCCAGTTTACCGTCTTTCAGGTCAGGGAGAATTTTCTTTGCGAGTTGCTTTCCGAGTTCTACTCCCCACTGGTCGAAGCTGAAGATGTTCCATATAACGCCCTGGACGAAAATCTTGTGCTCGTACATCGCTATCAGACTGCCGAGGGTTCTCGGGGTTATTTTTTTGACGAGGATCGAATTGGTCGGCCTGTTACCTTTGAATACCTTGAATGGCGCAAGCCTGGTGATCAATTCGGCAGACATGCCTGATGCCCTGAGTTCTTCAATAACCTCCTCTCTTGTCTTGCCCAGCATTAATGCTTCCGTCTGGGCGAGGAAGTTCGAGAGCAATATGGCATGGTGGTCGTCAACAGGATTGTGGCTGATGGCAGGGGCAATAAAGTCGCAAGGGACAATTTTTGTTCCCTGATGTATGAGCTGATAAAAAGAATGTTGACCGTTTGTACCGGTTTCTCCCCAGATGATCTGACCGGTCTGATAATCGACCTCTTTGCCGCTCCTGTCGACATGCTTCCCGTTGCTCTCCATATAGGCCTGCTGCAAATAAGCGGGAAACCGATGCATATACTGGTCATAGGGAAAGATAGCCTCGGTCTGCGCGCCGAAGAAGTTGTTATACCAGATGCTAATCAAAGCCAGAATAACTGGTATATTAGCTTCGAAGGAGGTCTCCCTGAAGTGCCTGTCCATGGCGTGTGCGCCCTCAAGGAGTTCCATAAAATTCTCGAACCCGATAAAACAGGCTATTGAGAGCCCGATTGCGGACCACAGGGAATATCTGCCACCTACCCAGTCCCAGAACACGAACATGTTCTCAGGTGCAATGCCGAACTTTTTCACTTCGAACTCATTGGTCGAGATGGCAATAAAATGTTTCTGAACCAGGGCTTCGTCCTTTGCGGAATCCAGAAACCATTTCCGGGCGGTTTGGGCGTTGGTCATAGTCTCCTGGGTGGTAAATGTCTTCGAGGCGATCATAAATAGCGTTGTTTCCGGTGAAACTTTTTTCAAGGATTCGACTATATGTGTCCCGTCTATGTTGGATACAAAGTGCACGCGCATATGGGGCTTGCAGTATCGCTTCAATGCCTCCGTCACCATCACCGGACCGAGGTCAGAACCACCGATACCAATATTGACAATATCGGTAATCGTTTTGCCTGTATAGCCCTTCCACTGACCGGAAATAACCCTATGAGAAAAGTCTTTCATCTGACTCAGCACTCTTCTGACTTCGGGCATGATATCCTTGCCGTCAACAAACATGGGCTCGTTTGACGTGTTCCGAAGAGCAACGTGGAGCACCGCACGATTTTCAGTCTCATTGATCTTTCTGCCCGAAAACATCTGTTCGATGGAATCTTTAATCTTTGTTTCTTCGGCTAACTCCAGCAATAGCCTCAGGGTCTCTTCGCTGATGACATTTTTCGAATAGTCAATAAGGATATCCTCAAATCTGATAGAGAACTTTTTGAACCTGCCGGGGTCAGTGCTGAACATCTCTCTCATATGCTTGTTTCTCATGACCTCGTAATGATCCTGCAGTCTCTTCCATGCAGTGGTCTTGACCGGGTTTATCTTATACAGCATGATTCCTCCTCGCCTTAAATCAACCGGATTCAACAATAAGTATATATCAAATTCATACCTGTCCAAAATAAGAAATTGTACTGGACCAAACCTAAGAATACCATTCAATCCCCCTTTGGAAAAGGGGGATGAAGGGGGATTTTAAGAACAAATGTTTCCAAATATTAATCATAAAATCTCCTCGCCTCAGCGAGTCGCCGGGGCGACCCTTGCCCCTCTTTGCCAAAGAGTGTGTATTTTTGGGTGAATGACTGATTACGAGACTTTACTAATGAACTCATTAGTAATTTCGAACCTTTGAGGGGGAATGAAAGGCAAGAGACTTCAAGATAGTTGAATTATTGAATTTCATGATAGTATTTATTAAAAGATTCTCTATCTACATCTGCAAATGAAAGAGAATGAAACATCCTAAATTATATGAAATAAACACGGTCGCCTGGCTTTATGAGTTATCTCAGAAATACGGTGATCGTTTCTCCATAGGAAATGTCCCGTCTAAAGAATGGGATGGACTGAAAGAGTCAGGCTTCCATTATATTTGGCTCATGGGAATATGGAAGAGAAGTCAAGAAGGCAGGAGATATTTTCAGACCGATCCCCGGTATAGACCCCTATATGATACTGTTCTGCCTGGATGGAAAGAAGAGGATATTATTGGTTCTCCATATTCCGTTGCTTCTTATGAGCCCGATCCGATCATGGGTGACTGGCAAGATCTTGACAGAGTTCTGGAAGAACTTCATAAACGGAATATGAAACTCGTTTTGGATTTTGTTCCGAATCATACCGGTCCAGATCATCCCTGGGTAAAAGATCATCCAGAATATTACATTCAGGGGAGTGAAGATGATTTTAGAAGAAATCCGGCTGCATTTTTTCAGGCACAGCATAAAGGTAAGGCTTTTTTTATAGCAAAAGGG
>JBFLXE010000155.1:0-3957 GCA_040757455.1 Nitrospirota bacterium | reverse complement strand
TGACATGTTTGCTCCCGTGAGGCTTTATATCAAGGTTTTATCGACTGTTTTTGGGGGATTTTATTTTTTGCATCACCTGTCAATCGGCTTATATCAATCAGTTGGGAATTTCTCGAAGGGCTCATATCAACAATTAATATGAAAGATTTAGAAAATTTATTAACAAGAGCCGGACATTCTCCGGTAATTTGATAAAATATATTCATGTTCGCTGAAAAGGTCAGATTATTGAAGGAAAAGGGGCTTTTCAGAACCATAAAGGACAGGGATTGCTTTCAGGGAACGAAGATCAAATTCGGGGGAAGAGAATTTGTTAATTTCTCATCCAACGACTATCTTGGTCTGGCCAACCATCCTCATCTGATTGAGAAAGTGAAAAAAACTCTTGATGAGTGCGGGTATGGCGCCGGTGCTTCCCGGCTGCTGAGCGGTGGCTCCCGATTACATCGGGAGCTCGAGGAAAGGGTTTCGCAATTCAAGGAAACCGAGTCTGCCCTTGCATTTAATTCGGGATATGCCGCCAATACCGGTATTATTCCTGCTATTTCGGACGAAGATATGATCATTTTTAGTGATGAACTGAACCATGCAAGCATCGTCGATGGCTGCCGATTGAGCAGATCGAAGACTTATGTTTACAGGCATAGAGACCTCTCGCATCTCGAGGAGTTAATGAAAAAGGCGAATCATAGTCAGAAGATTGTCGTCACCGATACCATTTTTAGCATGGATGGTGATATCGCACCACTAAGAGAACTTGCTGAGCTTTGTCGAAGTCATGGTGCGTTTCTATATCTCGATGAGGCGCATAGCACGGGAGTACTGGGTGAAGGAAAAGGCTCTCTTTCCCATTTCGATATGAAGCCGGAGCCATGGATTATTCAGATGGGAACATTCTCGAAGGCCCTCGGGTCTACGGGCGCTTTCCTCGCTGCAAGCTCGGACGCAGTGGAGTGGACTCTGAATAATGCGAGGAGCTTTATTTATTCGACGGCCTTGCCCGCCTGCGTTGCGGCAGCATCGTTAGGGGCACTTGAATTAGTCGAAAATAATCGGTCACTGGTAGAGAAGCTCTGGCTCAACAGGCAAAAATTGGCAGAAGGTTTGCTCGGGATCGGCTGCGACATAATGGGAAGTGAGACGCCTATCATACCAATCAGGACAGGCGACGTTGAAAATACGCTCCGTGTCTCAGCACATCTTCTTGAGAAAAGCATCTATGCGCCGGCCATCAGACCACCCACGGTCAAGGAATCGCGGATCAGAATTAATATCACCGCTGCTCACACCGATGAGGATATCCAAAGACTGGTGGGAGCATTAGAACAGATTTGAGGGATTTCGGGTAGGATTTTTGTTCAATAGATGTATGAGAATTATGGAAAAAGGTTTCTTTGTCACAGGCACTGACACAGGGGTTGGAAAGACCATCATCGCCGCAGCATTAATCTCAATCCTCCGGCGTTTGAGTCTCAAGGTCTGCGGCATGAAACCGATTGAGACAGGCTGCATACGGGATAAAAACACGCTCGTACCTTCTGACGGAACATTTCTCAGAACCTTCGCAGATATGTCAGAAGATATAGAGTTTGTAACACCTTGCTGTTTTGAAAACCCTCTGGCTCCTTTTGCTGCTTCTCAGATTGAAGGTCGACAGGTTGACTTTGAAAAGATATGGCAGGCATACACGTCTCTGAAAACCAATTGTGATGTGGTGGTTATAGAAGGCATCGGCGGACTTCTTGTACCAATCACAAACGATTATTACGTGCTTGATCTTGCCAAAAACTTCGGTCTCCCCGTCATAATCACGGCAAAACCCGGTCTTGGAACCCTTAATCATACGATGCTGACCGTTCGGTATGGGCTAAAAGAGGGTCTTGTCATGGCAGGAGTCATAATCAATTACAGTTATCCACCTGAAAATACACCTGCGGAGGATACGAATGCCAGGATCATCAGGCGTATCTGTCCAATCCCACTCATTGGAACTTTCCCCCATCTTGATAAAATAGACAGAGGTCTTATAGAGGAGGCCGCCCTTCAACAATTGGATATCGACATCATTAAAAGGTATCTGTGATCATTTGGACTCATTTTGCTTAATTCGATGGGACTTGAAATAGAGATTGATTTAGTCAAGAATGTTTACTACACTTAATCGATGGACTATTTCAAGAACAGAAGGCTCTTCAGGAGATATAAACATAAGGCAGAATTTTTCGTCGTAATTGACAGCAACTATTACAAGGCATCCACGATAGATTTTTCTCTGAGCGGTCTCTGCATATTCATTGAAGGAATGCCCCAGATCATTCCAAATTCCTTCATCGACATAAAAATTGACGAGATGGATCTTGACATTCAAGGAAAGGTCGTGTGGAGCAAAAAGACTGATGCCAATCTTATAGCAGGCATTGAAAAGATGTCCATCTCCGGACTTCTGAAACATTATCCGTTGTCTGATATCCTTCTTGATCTCCAGCGAAGCAACGTAACAGGTATCTTAGATATTAGTAAAGAGTCAGCATTCAAAAGGATATATATAAAAAATGGTGTAATGATATACGCCTCGTCGACATATCAGGAAGATAAACTCGAAGAGATTCTGCTTAGGACAGGAAAGATTTCTACCGACCAATATTATCAGTCCATCGATATGATGAAGAAAACCGGCAACCCCCAGGTGAAGGTACTCATAGAATTGGGATATCTTAAACATGACGAGCTTTTGCGCGCGGTCAAACACCAGGCCGAGGAGATCATTCTGAGCCTTTTTTCATGGCAAGATGGGACAGTGAAATTCATCGAAGGTCCCTTTGCGGACCAGGTACTTCCCCTCAAGCTCAGCGCCGCAAGCCTGATTTTCCGCGGCATCCAAAAAATTAACAATCCTGACTACATTAAAAGCATCTGTCCGCCTCCTGATATCATCCTTTATTATTCTGCGGAGCCGATGAATTTGTTTCAGGACATAACCCTGACCGAATCCGACAGTTATGTTCTGTCACTTATTGACAGCAGACTCACTGTGGGAGAAATGCTATCCGTTTCACAACTCGGCGAAATCCAGACAATGAAGATTCTTTGTGCCCTGGTCGGCGTTCGAATGATAGAGCCGGTCGGGAAAGGTGTGCTTCCGGATAAGGGCGTCGATAAAATAATAAAAGAGCCTCACGCGAAAACGGATCCGGCTTTTGTGGAAAAGGTTGAAGATTTGTTCGCAAAGCTTGAGTCGTCCGACTATTATACTATTCTGGGTATCGCGAAAAATGCATCCCATGATGAGATCAAAAAGGCATATTATGGAAGGGCAAAAGAATTCCATCCGGACAAACATCTGTACCTATCTTCCGAGACTATAAAGGAAAAATTGAACGCAATCTTTGCAGCCGTGAGTGACGCTTACAATGCCTTGTCTAACCCGGAGGAAAGGGCAAAATACAACAGAGTATTACCAAAAGAATCGGCAAAATCTCCGGACAAGAAAGAAATGGCGCGACGCAGATTTCAGGAAGGGCAGCTCGCTTTTAGAAAAGGTCTTTATACCGAAGCGGCTGCACTTTTTGGACAGGCTATTTATCTTGACACTTCAGTAGCCGATTACCACTATCATCTGGGTCTGGCATACGCCAAACAAAAGAAGTCGCGCGAGGCCATAAACAGCATCAATGCCGCTCTGAAATACGACCCTTTCAACGCAGAATATCTTGCGGAAGTCGGCCACCTTTATCTCCAGCTGAATCTGAAATTGAGGGCGAAGTCTGCCTTTGAGAAAGCCATAAAAATAGACCCTTCCAATAAAAGTGCCCCGGACGGCCTTAAAATGATCTAACCCAGATAATTCATAAATTCTGCTGAAAAAAATAGCCAACAATCCTGAGAGCTTTGGTATTATTAAGTTTGCAAAGGCTCAAAACCAAAGAAAGGATGGTTGGCTATATGACAGAGTGTATC
>JBFLXE010000154.1:0-4059 GCA_040757455.1 Nitrospirota bacterium | reverse complement strand
CTTTTATTTCAGAAATTTTTCTTTTCACCGTTTGCCTGTCTCTCATCAGTTGGTAGCAATATTCCTACGGTTCTGTTGTCTTCTTTCAAATATTTGCGGACAACCCGTGCTACATCAGCAGGAGTGACTTTTTTGATCCCTTCAAGGTAGGAGTCGATTAGTCTCCAATCGCCCAGCATCTCGAAGGTTCCATATTTCATCGCTTGCATGAAAATAGAATCCTGATCCATTATAAATGAAGACTCGATCTGATTTTTTGCCTTCTGCACCTCTTCCTCTGAAGGCGGAGCTTTTTTAAGTCTCTCAATTTCAGCGTAAATGGCCTCCTCAACATCTTTTATATCCCTGCCCGGAGCGGAAGTGGATGAAAAAAAGAAAAGATAAGGATCTTTGTTAAGACTGTCGTAATAAGCAGATGCATCAAGAGACAGTTTTTTTTCGTAGACAAGAGATCTATAGAGTCTTGAACTCTTCCCATTAGAAAATATCAAGCTCAGAACCTCAAGTGCATAACTGTCCTCATGAGGGAAACTGGGCGTATGAAAAGCTGCAATAACATGCGGAAGTTTTGCTTCTTTCTTGTGAAGTAACCTCCTTTCTCCTCTCTGTTCGGATTCCGCGGTTGTGATGCGGTTCTTAGATGGTCCGGGTGGGATTACACCAAAGGAAGTCCTGATCTTCTCAATCATTTCGGCAGGGTTCACATCTCCCGCAACAACAATCACCGCATTGGCAGGCGAGTAATACGTCTTGTAATAATCATATAAGTCTTCCCTGTCTATAGACCGTAGATCAGACATCCAACCAATTACAGGCCGCTGGTAAGGATGGGACTTGAAAGCCATCGCAACTACCTCTTCGAACAAAGAACTCTCAGGATCATCCTCATAATTCAGTCTTCGCTCTTCCATCACGACATTTCTCTCTGAAAAGGTCTCTTTCGGGTCTAAAGTCAGGTTCTGCATTCTGTCTTTTTCCAGGTCGAGCGAAAGCATCACCCGCTCTGAAGAGAAAATTTCAAAATAGGTTGTGTAGTCCTTAGTCGTATAGGCATTATCTGTTCCGCCGTTTTTTTGGACTATCTTTGAGAATTCCGAGGGACCGTATTCCGCAGTACCTTTGAACATCATATGTTCAAGTAGATGACTCATTCCGGACTTGCCAGCAGGCTCATCCTTTGAGCCCACGCGGTACCAAACCTGAAATGTGGCAACTGGTGCTTTATGTTCTTCAACGATAATCACCTTGAGTCCGTTTTTCAGCGAATATTCGTGTACTTCAGCACCATATCCTGATAACGGTATTAAAAGGAAAAAGAAAATATAAAAACCTCTCGGCAATTTCATATTAAATAAATATATCAGAAATAAGATAACCGTTGTGATCAAACCGTATAATTACTTGACAGTTTTTCTTATCTTCGTTATGTTTATGTAGACTAAATTATAAAAAGGAGTCATCAAATGTGCAAAAAAATATTGATAATAAGTTTTGCCTTATTTTTTCTTCTTCCCTGTTTCATAGTGGCGCAGACACAGGAATACAGAGAATATACTGTAAATAAAGGAGACACCCTCTGGGAAATCACGCAAGAAGAGCTGAAAAATCCCTTTTTATGGCCTAAAGTGTGGAAGGAGAACCCTCAAATAGAAAATCCTGACAGGATTTTCCCTAACCAGAAGATCAAAATTCCTCTGCACTTCATGCAGGAAATTATAGAACCACAGCCTGAAAAAAAAGTGGAGAAAAAACCTGTCAAAGAAATAGAAAAACCGGCGGAGAGAATAATTCAGCCTGTCAGAAAAGAATACCTTGTGGATAGAAATCTTCTCATAGCAAGCGGTTACATTGCAGATTCAGTCCATTCAGTGGGGAAAATAGTTGATTCAGAAAAGGGAATATCCATGCTCTCCAAAGGTGATTTAGGTTATGTAAAAGTGGCAAATCCTGCCAAAAAAGGCGATAAATTTTATATCACACGTTCGGTTGAAAAGGTTAACCATCCGGTTAGCGGAAATAAAATCGGTTATCTCATTCAAATTCTTGGAACTGCTGAAATAGTTGACCCCGTCGACGAGAAAATTCTCATAACCGACTCCTTTCTCGAGATTCCCGTCGGAAGCCTCCTTGACACTTTCTGTGAAATTACTCCACCCCTTGCAATCGATAATCCGAAAAAGCCAAACATTTCCGGCTATGTAATCGCTACCCGAGAGCAACACGTCGTTAATGGGACATGGGATATTGTTTATCTCGACAAAGGGAAAAATGATGGCATCCAGGTCGGCGATTTGCTTGCCGTTGCGCAACATGGTCACGAGATCACGATGGGTCTGATACAGGTCATTAGCACAAAGGAATCTACGTCTACAGCGATTGTTAGGAAAGCCAGAAGCGAAATAATGAGAGGTGACAGCGTAATCGGCGCTATGCAGGAGTAATCGTAAGTCTCTTCAATGCTTTAAGCCTGCTGGGGTGTTTAAGCTTTCTTAAAGCCTTAGCCTCTATCTGCCTAACCCTTTCTCTTGTTATCGAAAGGTGTCTTCCAACTTCTTCAAGGGTATGATCTCTTTCGGCTCCGATTCCAAACCTCATTCTGATTACCATTTCTTCCTTAGGAGTCAAGGTTTTCAATACTTTCTGAATCTGTTCCGAAGTTTCAACTTTTTCTGCATCACTATAAGGTGACGGGCTATTCTTATCACCAATAAAATCCTCAAGCTCCGTATCCTCATCTCCGACCGGTGTCTGAAGAGCAATCGGGTCTTGTATCGCCCTGAATACTTCTTCAACTTTCCGCGTCTGAACCATTAATTTTCGAGCAATCTCCTCATTAGTCGGCTCTCTGCCAAGTTGCTGCGTCAGCTCGCGGGAAGCTTTCGTCACCCTGTTGTAAAATTCCATCATATGAACCGGAACCCTAATAGTCTTTGTCTGGTCTATCAAAGCCCTTGTAATCGCCTGACGTATCCACCACGTCGCATACGTACTGAATTTAAAGCCTTTTTCATATTTAAACTTGTCAACGGCTTTCATAAGGCCAATATTGCCTTCTTGTATAAGATCAAGAAGAGGCAAGCCTCTTCCCACGTAATTCTTTGCTATATTCACGACAAGCCTGAGGTTCCGGGTTATCAACTCATTTTTTGCCGTCTCGATGAGCATCTTAGCTTTCTGGATTCGCGCCCACATTGTTTTAAGATCATCCACCTTAATTCCGACTTCGGATTCAATTTTTTTATCAGTTCTTTCGACCTCTTTCGCTAGGAGCTCAAGCCTCCTTGTATCAATATTTTTTTTCTTTTTTTCTCTGATAATATTTTTAAGGGCTTTCAATGACCCGTATTTAACAATCTTTTTATCTTTCGCTTCGACCTCTTTCATCAGCTGTTCAAGAATCTCCACCGTTTTTGAGATGGCTTCATCAGCCCTCTCTTCCTCAGCACCTTCCTCTTCATCTCCGTTAGTACTCGCTTCGAGCTTCTTATAAAGAGGCAATACACTTATGAGTTCCTTGATAATGGCCTTGCCTTCTTCAAGCCTCTTCGCAAGCTCGGTTTCTTCATCCTTGGTCAATATGGAAATATCACCCATCGAGTAGAAATAAGCCTGAACGAGATCTTCAGTTTTTTCATACTCCTCAATCTCCTCCTCGATCTCCTCTTCGGGTGGAATTGCTTCCTCGTGATCCACAACTTTGACTCCCATATCCTGAAGAATATCCATTAGATCTTCTATTTCATCAGGCGAAAAGAATTCTGACGGAAGAGCATCATTTATCTCATCGTAGGTAAGCACGCCACGTCTCTTGCCGATATCAATTATCTCCTCAAAAATGTCCTTCTCTCTCATTAATTGTTTTCCCTCACAACGCAAAAATTAGGGCCTTCTGAGGCCCTTGAATTCCCTTGACAACAGGAGGGAAGAAAAGAGTCAAGTCGCACGGTCTATTAGTACTGGTCAGCTCAATGCATTACTGCACTTACACCTCCAGCCTATCAACGTGGTGGTCTACCACAGACCTTTAGGTCCGACTTTCATCGGACGGGAGACCTTATC
>JBFLXE010000153.1:0-4079 GCA_040757455.1 Nitrospirota bacterium | reverse complement strand
TGATAGAATCTGGCTGAAAATGCTGCTAAACTTATTCATATACACCTCCGGTCTGGGTTTTGTTAATTGCATAACTATATTACCCAGATCGGAGTTTATCTAAAACTTATTTTGGACAAGTCTGAATTGAGAAATACTTCTGCATTTAAAGAATTATCTCTCCAGGATGCATTCAGGATTCTGGAAACCTCCGAAAGTGGCCTCACAGAATCTGATGCTAATAATCGCATTGGGATATTCGGCTATAACGAAATAAGAGAGAAAAATAAGAATCCCTTCCTTGAGTTCATATTGCACTATTGGGGCCCTATGCCATGGCTGCTGGAACTGGCAATGGTCCTCTCACTCATACTGAGGCATTATCTTGAAGGGATAATAATCTTTGTACTGCTCACAGTAAATGCCATCATAGCCCACATACACTCGAAGGGTTCACAAAAAGCAGTAGAACTTCTCAAGAAAAAGTTGGCAATCAAGGCGAAAGTGTTACGTGAAGGAAGATGGGAAATAAGAGATGCAAAGGAGATTGTTCCTGGTGATGTCATAGTTACAAAACTTGGAGATATTGTGCCAGCAGATGCCATGATCGTGAATGGGGAACTCTCTGTTGATGAATCGGCCCTTACGGGAGAATCTTTACCTGTAGAGAAAGCAAAACAGTCAATTCTCTACTCTGGTTCAGTAGTGAAGAGGGGAGAAGTTAGGTGTGTGGTGGTAAATACAGGTGCAAACACATACTTCGGTAAAACTGCAGAACTTGTCAAAATAGCTAAACCAAAGTCCCGTCAAGAGGAAGTGATGCTGGCAATCATTAAATATATGATGTATCTGGGTATTGGTGCATCGGTGCTAGTCTCAATATATGCTTTGGCGCTGAATAAAGGAGTCTTGTTAATACTTACGTTCGCAGTAATCTTCCTTATGGGTGCAGTTCCTGTGGCTCTTCCGGCTGTGCTTACCATTGTACAGGCTGTGGGTGCAGTGGAACTTGCCAGGAAAGGGGCGTTAGTGACCAGACTCGATTCAATAGAGGATGCGGCTTCAATAGATGTTCTCTGTCTTGATAAGACAGGCACAGTAACGCAGAACAGGTTATCCATTATCGACAGTATCCCTTTTAATGGATATTCAAAAGAGGATGTAACCAGGATTGCTGTTTTAGCATCACAAGAGGAAGGCATGGATATCATAGACCTTGCAGTTATTGAATATGCAAGGAGTAAGGGGGTAGATTTTCATGCATTCAAACAGACCTCATACACACCGTTTAATCCATCAATCAAGAGGACAGAGGCATTTATTGAGATAGATGGTAAACGATTCAGGGTTATGAAAGGTGCACCACAGGTAATCATGTCTCTATGCCAGAACATAGATCAAGAAACCATGAAAAGAGCAACAGAAACAATAGGAGAGTTTTCTCAGAAAGGATACAGGACGATAGCAGTAGCACGATCAGAAGACGATGATATTGATAATCTTAAACTCGCAGGAATCCTCCCGCTTGCAGACCCGCCCAGACAGGATTCTAAGAATATGATACAGGAAGCAAGAAAACTGGGAATAAAGCCCATGATGCTCACAGGAGACAATATCGCCATAGCAAAAGAAATAGCCCATCAGGTAGGGATCGGAAGCAATATCATGCGTTTGGAGGATATGAAAGGTCTAAGTGAGGATGAGCAGGTAAAGGTTGTCGGAGAATGTGATGGCCTCGCCGAGATATATCCAGAGGACAAATACAGAGTTGTGAAACTTTTACAATCCAGAGGACATATAGTAGGAATGACAGGAGACGGGGTTAATGATGCACCTGCGCTTAAACAAGCAGAGATGGGAATAGCTGTGAGCAACTCTACGGATGTGGCAAAGGCTTCTGCGAGTGTAGTCTTAACCGAACAGGGGATAAGTGTGATCATTGATGCTATAAGGATAAGCAGGCAGACATATCAACGAATGCTGTCCTGGGTCATTAATAAAGTCACGAAGGTTATTGAATTTGTTGGTTTGCTGACCGTAAGTTTCTTCTTATTCCATGATATTGTGCTCTCTCTTATTGGCATGTCATTACTCGTATTCGCGAATGATTTTGTAACAATGTCCCTGGCAACAGACAATGTAAGACATACCAGTAATCCAAACAAATGGAATGTGAAAAACATTACCTTGGCATCTCTAATTCCGGGTATGCTCCTCGTTGTGGAGGGCATGATCGTGATTATAGTTGGTATGAAATACTTTCATCTAGAATGGGAAAAACTGCGCACCCTTGTAATGTTGAACCTCATATTTAACAGCCAGTTCAGAGTGTTGATTGTAAGAGAAAGGAGACACTTCTGGTCATCACGCCCCGGAAGAGAATTACTTATCATGAGTTCAGCTACACTCATCGGTTTTGTATTGTTAGGCGTATACGGATTCTTTGTTCCAGCCCTTCCACTCGATCTGGTTTTTTCTGTTCTGGTGTTTTCAGCACTATTTACACTCTGCATTGATTTCCCCAAATACTATTTGTTCAGAAGGTTTGGTCTGTAGCTGGTGTAATATACTATAGTGAAACCCCAAAGGAGGTGAGGAAACATGTCTAATATCTGGAACTTTTCTGGCTTTTTATTATCCTTGTCTCTGTTTTGCCGATATTCCAGCAAAAAGTGATGCAGGCAAAACGTTATGCATTAATCAGAAAACTCGAAAAGAGGCGCAATTCAAGAGTTATTACCTTAATTCATCGCCAGGAGACGATGAGATTCCTTGGTTTTCCAATCATGAGATATATTGACATAAATGATTCTGAGGAGATACTCAGGGCTGTAAGGCTTACTCCTGAAGATATGCCAGTTGATATTATTATTCATATACCAGGTGGCTTGGTTCTATCTGCCGAGCAGATTGCCCTGGCCCTCAAACGGCATAAGGCAAAGGTAACAATCTTTGTTCCTCATTATGCAATGTCTGGTGGAACGCTTTTATGCCTTGCTGCAGATGAGGTAGTAATGGATGAGAATGCCGTCTTAGGGCCTATTGACCCTCAGTTAGGAGAATATCCAGCAGTATCAATTTTAAAGACTGTAAAAGAGAAGGAGCCAAAAGACATTGATGACAAAACTCTTATTCTTGCTGATGTAGCCCAGAAGGCCCTGCATCAGATGAAGAGTTTTGTGAAAAATTTACTACTCGAAAGAATGGATGAGGAAATTGCTGAAAAGGTATCTAATACCCTTACTGAGGGTAGATGGACACACGATTATCCTATAACTTTTGAAGAGGCGAAAAAGCTTGATCTACCCGTAATCGCTGGCTTGCCCGAGGAAATTTATCAACTTATGGATCTTTTTCCACAGGCTATGCAGCAGCGTCCCTCTGTCCAGTACATACCAGTACCTTATAAGCCTGCTGAAAGGGAGAAGAGCAAATAAAATATTAATCGCATTAGATGCTATTACGTTGTCATTGCGAGCGACCAACGGGAGCGTGGCAATCTCATTCGATAAACAGGAGATTGCGGAGCCTGTTCCGAGCGAAGCGAGGAATCTCTGAGTTTGCTTCGGCTTCTCCTCGCAACCGTTTCACTCCTCGCAATGACACTTTACTTAATGCGTTAATTTTAATTACATATTCAAGATATGTTGAGTTAGAGGAGGAGAATCATGAAAAAGAAAATTATTATTAGACAGGGAATAATGTTAATCTTGATTCTTATTTTGGGAATCTTTCTTGTTTCTCAGGGAGGGTGTAAGGGTAAACAGAGTGGCACCGAGATAATAGGTTTTCCCCAGTCTTTTGCCGACCTTGCAGAAAAGGTAAAGCCTGCAGTGGTTAATATCAGTACAGTAACAACAGTAAGGATTCCAGGCAATCCTTTCAAACATTTCTTTGGACCTGATGAGAAAGGCCCTTTTGGAGATTTCTTCAGAAAATTCTTTGGTGATATCCCTGACAGGGAATTAAAACAGCAGAAGGTCTTCGATCATCCGCTCAAGCACATCATTCCGGATCAGACCGATCAAATATTTGAGACTTTCTTCTTCACAGTATTCATACAGCTCAGGTACCGCAAATCCCGCATCCCCACGGATAAG
>JBFLXE010000152.1:0-4254 GCA_040757455.1 Nitrospirota bacterium | reverse complement strand
CAGAGGGACTGAACTTCTCAATGCAGAGACATTGAGAATAGGATTCAGACTGTTCCCTCTAATAAAACGTCAGATTCAGATCAAAGAATTTAATCTCATTAAGCCGAAGTTTCACCTTGAGCGGGATAAAGAAGGCCGGTTTAATTTCGAAACTCCAGGGAGAGACAGAACCAAAAGAATGCCTGCCGCCCTTGAGAGCATGAAGAATCTTAACATCTCAAAGGGTTCCCTTGTCTATCTGGATAAGAAATCCGGTGAAAAAATTTATGCTGGAGGGGTTGACCTTAAGATAAGGGGCGTCTCACTGCGTAATAATGAGTCAGAACCTTTAAGAAACATCTCATTTTCAGGGGATGTCCGGTGCAGAAAGATAGAGACAAAAAGTTTTGAAATTTCTGACCTGAAATCAGATATAAAAGGAGAAAGAGGTCTATATGCTGCGAGCCCTGCTACAATGAAAATCTTCGGCGGTAATGGAAAGGGGAACATCCAGATCGATATGACAGGTAAGATTCCTGTTTACAATATACATCTCACTGCTTCTAAATTCAGTGCTGAAAAATTCCTTGCAACCCTTTCCCTCAAAAAGATGATGAGGGGAGATCTGAATATTTCAGCGGATCTTTCAATGAAAGGGAAAAGCCGTGTCGAAATGTACAAAACCTTAAACGGAGATTTTTCATTGAGGGGTATTAATCTTACTCTCCTCAATCTTGACCTTGATCAGCTTCTTTCCCGTTATGAAAAAACCCAGACCTTCAATCTCGTGGATTTAGGGGCCTTCTTGCTTGTGGGCCCCCTTGGTACCGTCGTAACCAGAGGATATAGTTTTGCTGCAGTCATGATCGATTCAGGGAAAGAAGGAACTATCCGGAACCTTGTTTCGGACTGGAGAATCAGGGATGGCGTTGCCGAAGCAGAGGATGTAGCCCTTGCCACTAAAAAGACCAGGCTTGCCCTCAAAGGAAGAATTGATCTAATAAATAACCGCTTCCAGGACGTCACTCTTGCTGTTCTTGATGGAAAGGGATGTGCCAGGCTCAGCCAGAAGATCCATGGCAGCTTCCGTAAACCCCGTATCGAAAAGGTGAGTAAGCTCAGAACCATCACCGGACCATTCCTTAAATTATTAGAAAAGACAAAGGAATTTCTTACAGGCGAAAGATGTGAGATCTTTTACTCCGGTTCAGTACCCCATCCTGAATAGGAAGGATATTCGTGGTTAAAGGGTTAAAGGGTGTTAAACTCTTATTAGATCCTACCCTTTGAATCCTCAATCCTGAATGTGGAATACGGTCCTTGTCTCACCTATTTTGTTTTTGATCAGGATGTTGTAAACACCGCTGCTTAAATCGGGGATGACGAACTGCAAAAGACTGTCACCGGACTGAGCATCCATGGTGGATGATAGTACTTTGCATTTCTTTCTGGCGAAAGTTTCGGCGTTTTCGATGTAAATCCCCGGCTTATTCGAGGAAAAATACTTTCCGCTGATCGTGATGACGTCTCCGGGCGCTCCCGTCTCCGGTGTAACATTCTGAATCAAAGGATTCAGGACGGTGAATTGACCGATGGAAATTGGACTTGCGTCGCCTCTCGGCTGAACCATCAGATTATATGTGCCTGCGTGCAGCTTTTTTGTCCAGAGGCAGGTGAGAAAGGTATCGCTCCAGCTTTCCACTTTTGCATTTTTTCTTGTCATCGCCACGTCTTCGAGATAAACCCTGGGCTTTTGCGTGCCAAATCCCCTGCCGGATATCGTAAACCGCGTCCCTATTGTTCCCAATATTCTTTTTCCAGACAATTCAGGAATATTCAATCTGCCAAAACCGTATACGTTGTCCTGGCCGGCAATGCCTATATCCAACGCCGAACCCGTCAGCATATTCCAAAGATCCGAGACAGTAAAAGTCGGGTTAGCCGATAGGATTAAGGCTGCCAGACCAGCCACATGAGGAGCGGATGCACTTGTGCCAGGAAAATTGTTTATTCCGTAAGAATACGTTGAAACAGAATCGGGCGCAACGATCTCAGGTTTAATTCTACCGTCGTTGGTGGGACCCTGAGAGCTGTAATCAGTAATTGGACCTGTCAGCCAATTCCTGTAATCGATTGCACCGGCTGCGAACACACCTATGGCATCGGCTGGATTCAGAAGACTGCTTGAGGCAACCGAAGGAGTCAGGACATGATTCCAGCTATAGACCTCTATATGATGATCTGCTGTGGCAGACCACTTATTCAATGCAACGTGGTAAAGGCCGCTTCGCGGAGCAATGTAAGAAATGGCTTCTATGGGTGGTTGTGCGCCGTTCTGGGGATTCAAACTGCACGTGACAAGATTCAAGGTGTCGTCAAGAAGACACATATCGTAATCTTGATCGGTAACAGGCCAGGCATTCCACGTCATAAATATCTTTATTTCATCGCCCGCAGATGCCATGAGGCTTATAAACTCGTTGGATGCTGATACATTATGCCAGCCGTTTGAGTCGGTATCCGTAAATGTGTCTTCGTAGTGTTGTTGTGCGTAATTTCCGATGGAATTGACCCACAAAATTCCCTGCAAATAAGCATCATCCGCCGTGCATACGGGGTTCCAGTAGTAACAAATGCCGTCGTAGAAATTGGCGTTAAAGAAATTTAGTGAATGGTTGATTATTTTGATTCCATTGGCGACACAATAATTTTTCGCGTCAAGCAAATCCAGAGAATCACTGATTTTCAGAAGATACAGTTGGGCTTCTGGCACTATGTCGTGGATGATTTCGGCAACGGCAGTGCCATGGGGTTCCGTTTCGAGTGGGAAGGTCGTTTCGCTACAACCGGATGCTGTACAATCTGCTGCGATGAGAGTGTGGGGCAATTCGCCGCCCGCTATCGCGGAAGACAAATTCGCGAACCCCACATCGATAACGGCTATCTTCGAGCCAGAACCTCTAAATCCCGCCAAATGATAAGTCACAGCGCCTGTAAGGTCTGTGCCTTCACTCTGTGTCACCTGAGGCGCTGCCTTATCCGGTGTCTTGATGAAGGATATGCCCTCTATTTCATCGGCTATTAATCTGAGTGCCGAAATGGGAACCTTTGCTTTAATCACATTCCCGGCACTTTTAATAATTTCCGCCCCGTATGCTTCAAGTGATTTCGAATCAACTGATTCAGCGTCCTTGAAAAATATAAATACCGTAATTCTATTAATCTCTTCAATCTGCAATACTTGTTGAGATGCAAATTTTTGAGCCCTGATTACTGCCTCTGTGTGTTCTTCTACCAATTTGGACAGGACACTTTCCATTTTTGGATGAACGTCCCTTTTTGCTGCAAATATATCGAGATCTGCTGCACCAATAGAGAGGGGAAGATTCAGGAAAAGAAATAAGATAACAGCGGCAAAACTCTTAGATGAGCTTTTCTTAGTGACAGTCACTTATCCTGTATTCCCGTCTTTTTCTTCGTCTATCCGACTGCTTCCTAATATTCACTATACCAAAAAACACGGAGAAAGACAGCTTGACAGCGAACATCTCTTTGAGTCTAAAGGGTTTTTAAAGTCTATGGGCGAGTCAGGGGCAATCCCGCAATGCCAATCTTTCGAATGCCTGTTCTGGACAGCTCAAAGAGCCGAAATCAGGATCAAGGGAAGTTTTCAGGTATATAGTTTCTCCCATTGTGCCACCTGCTCCTTGTATAATTCATGGAAGAGTGTCTTATCGAAATCGTATTCTTCGGCTAGCATAACATCTTTCTCTTCCTCGCTAAAATATTGCATCACCGGTAGGAAAAAATGGTTGTCTTCTTTGTCTATGTGATTAGGATAGAGTTCGACCAGAGTCTTCAGAGAGTCAATAATTTCTGATAAAGCTCCACCTTCTCCTTTACTGTAACGCGAATTGGCATCCGCCATTTCGCCGATGACCCTCCGTCCGAATTTATGCTCCTCTATTAACTCGTCCATAATTCTTCTATGCTCGTCCGAGATGGATTTCCTTTTAAGTTCACGAAAGAGAATGTCTTCTTCTTTTCCGTGGTGGCAGCGGTCCGCATAAGTGCATATGAAATCAGCAACGGCCTCGATAAATTCGGGATTTCCCCTTCTATCTTTACTGAGCCGGTTAAGCTCCTTCCCCATCATGGCCACCATTCTTTCGATTAATCTGTGCTCGATCATTAAGGGGCCAATAGGCATCATTTTGTTCATAACTCCTCCTTTTCGTGGAAAAAAGTAATGCGTCGTTTTTCTCTAAAGTCTAT
>JBFLXE010000151.1:0-4261 GCA_040757455.1 Nitrospirota bacterium | reverse complement strand
GAGGCAATAAGTGATGTTTTTGGGCGCCAGCACTCTCACTATGAATTGTTTTTCAAAGAGCTTAATGCATATTAAATTCAAACTAAATCTCGATTGTAAAAAACCTATTTGGGCAACAGCCTGTTAAGAATTGACCTGGGACATATGCCTTATCTAAACTATTCAGGAGAAGAAGAGGACCCACATGAACGTGGTGAAAAAAGCAAAAAATATAATTGTGAAGCCCAAGGAAACCTGGCCCGAAATCGAGCTTGAACAGACAACAGTAAAGAACCTCTATATTTCCTATGCAGTTGCAGTGATCCTCGCAGCAATTCCTGCTATTTCCAGATTTATCGGGGTAAGTCTCTCCGAAATGCCAGTAAAGGAAGTTCGTTATGGACCTTTTTCGATGAACTTTCTATGGGCCGTTGTGTCCTCTTATATTTTATCTCTTGCCGGAATTTATATCATAGCGTACATCACGAATGCCCTCGCTCCAAGATTTGGCTCTCAGAAAAATATGGTCAATGCTATGAAGGCTGTGGTATACTCCTGGACTCCTTACTGGATAGCAGAGATCCTTTATATTGTCCCGCACCTTTCAATCCTTGTTTTACTGTCTTCATTCTATGGGATCTATCTCTTCTACCTGGGGCTGCCAATCCTTATGGATACACCAGGGGAAAGAGCCCTTGGATATACGATAGCCTCTGTCGTAGCAAGCACGCTTGTTTTTTTCCTTATGGGAGCAACTGCCGGTGCACTATTTGCAGTCGCAAGGATATTTTATCCCTGAAGTAAATGACCGTTACGCATTGGCCCATACGATAATGTCCTGAAAAAGTAATTGCCTTTGTTCTACGGGAATACGTTGGTCATCTTGCCGGGAAGAGGCTAGAACCCAACGCAGGACATTAGAAAGACTCAGTCACTATGGGCACAATATAAGATACAGAAAAATATGGGGGTTGTCCCTATCCGCCTTTAAGACCTGCAAGAAAAGCCCCAAGAGCTAGAGATAGAGAAAGACCGAACTTTGAAGTCAGGATTGCGATCCCCGGGCACAGAAGTATGATCGTAATTGTGAAGAGTTCGCGGCTCCTTGTGTGAACGACCTGATGGAGAAGCCCCGGGACTATCCATCGCGAACTCAATAGCACAGCAGCTATTATAAGCAGCGCCTTCCCCATTTTCAGCAGAATTTCTGACACATTGGCACCCTCGCCTGAGAGCGCGGGTGTAATCAGCATGAGAGGCACGACGCAGAGATCCTGGAAGATCAGAATTCCTATCATCATTCTTCCGTGGGGCGAGTCAGTCTCTCCGCTTTCAGAAAGCATTTTTAACACTATGGCGGTACTGCTCAAAGCTATCAGAAAGCTCACGAATACGGACATACCAACGTCATCAATAAACAAATAAGCAACAAGAGCGGATAGAGCTATAGTGAGCAGCACCTGTGCTCCCCCGCCGCCCATAACCGCTTTTTTTATCCTGACCAGCTTCGCCATGGAGAATTCAATGCCTATTGTAAAAAGGAGGAGAATAACACCCACTTCTGCCAGCAACTCTACTGAATGGGTATTTCTTATGACGCCTATGCCATGAGGACCTATGATGACCCCTGCGAGAAGAAAGCCCACGAGTGACGGAACCTTCACCCTGTGAAGTATCAATACCACCAATGCAGATGCTATAAGTATGATCTCCAGAGATTCCAGGAAATTGTATTCCATTATTGATATATTAAACTACTTTAAAATGATTCATTTTTATGGAATTTTTTACTCTTGAATTCTACAGGAACTGTCCGCTGTAAAAGCCAGGAGCGCTATTATAGGAATACCAATCACAACTTATTCTGCGTGTTCGGTAATTATCTGACCTTTAGATGAAAAAGACACGCCTGATCTCGTCTCAAGCATTAGCGCCTCGACAATTGGCTGGTTGACTTTTTTCTGCGCACTCCATTTCACAATAAAATTTGCTCCCGGTCCTCCTCTGATATCATATTCTTTGAGGTAGAAAAAGGTATGAGCCAGTGGTTTGAGTTTTATTGGTTTTTTGATATAGCTTTCGATAAATTTACCATTTGAGTCATAATAATCGACCCTTGATATTGTTATCGTATTTTTGGGGTCTATATTATGTATGCTCAGCATTGTGGCCAGTTCGTGAGGGACGGCTTTAGGCCCGGCATAGACATTCGAATAGACGGCAACGTAAAGCGTTTCGCCAGATGAAAGTTTTCCATCGGCCTCTGCCCGCGCATTTGCAGAGGAAAATAATATTGAAAGAATCATCAAATATAGCGTTAACGTATGTCCGTGAGATTTTAATGAAAACATAAGAGCGTCCTCCTTTGTTGTTGAATTAATTCCTTGATCTGCACATCGGACAACTGCATACTGTTATGCCGTTCCCTTTGCAATACTCAAGGTCGATATGATCGAAACCCGTTGAGCGGGTGGAGATCAGTTTTAAACGGCCAAGGTGTCTGAGCACATCAGCGGAAAGGTCCGAGTAGATAAAAGGAGATACCACTTCTGCATCGGCATATTTCTTCACATTATCCATGTTAAGCAACTCATTCACAAATTCAATCTCATGCCCCGTTTTCAGTTGTTCAAAAGCATGGCGCTCCCATTCCTCCGCCTCAAAAACGATAATTTTCATTACCTAACCTCCCGCCTCGCGCCGCTATTCAATCAATCTCTTTCTTTCAATGTTTACTATTGTTGTTCACTTTTTCTTTCCCGTCGCAGCATCAAGAATTTCAATCCCTTTCCGTGATTCATCAATAGACCGCGTGAGCGATTCCCGCGCTGCTTCAGGGTTATGGAAGCCGTCTGAATTTTCGGCAGTCCACCATTCCCAGAGTATGTGGGCCTTGAGATGTTGCCTTCGAGCCTTCTTCATTGTTTCGGCATCCACACCCGCCTTTTCTGCCTCAACAACTTTATCAATCAACTCAGCAAGCCAGAATTCAGCTTTTCTCATCCTTCCTTTTGTATAAGCCTTTACGGAGTCAATTGCATATACAGCCATTTCTTCTGTCCATTCCGAATGACATTTCAGGCATGTCTCTTTCAGTTGGATTTTAGGCGTTAAAGGAATGTGTGACGTATACACTTTCCCTGTCTCTCCGTCTTTTATCTTAGGCGCATGACAGTCATTGCACCCGGCGCCTGCTCCGGAGTGTTTTGAATTGTAAAAAGTTTCGGCTTCTGAGTGTTGCGCTTTCCAGAGAAGTCCTCCGGTGAGTGCGTGCTTGAAGTCGAGGAAACTCATTTTATTTACATAATGGTCATAAAGGTCAAAAACCTCTTTATAGGGAATGTGATTTGTCCTTCTGTCTTCCATGGTTACTGTGTATTTAGACGTATCAGGATTTTTTAGATCATATCCAGGATTGCAGGTGTATTCAACATGACATTGACCGCATTGAAGCTTTGTATCATATCTGTCGAGGAGGGCTATCTTTCTCGCATAGCCCCGCATACCCATTTCAATCATTGTTATTCTGGTTCTGTTGGGATCCTTATGCCAGAGTGTATTTTGTTCTGGTCTATTCAAAGCGTCTATCAAAGCGTCCCTGACAATTCTGGGCTTTGCAGCATGAGGGTCGTGACATTCGAAACAATTCAGCCCGTGCTGCAAAGTTCTCGCGAGTTCAACGACGTTCGATGTCCTTGACCATTTTGCACCCTTTACCGGGTCTCCCATGTATGCCCAATCAAGAATGTGGTCCTGTGACTTGCACTGGAGACAGATAGGATTTGCCGCCGCCGCACTCTGTGGAATGAAAGGTTTATGTTCACTTGAATCAGGGTATTTGTCCACGAGTACGTCCCAGGCTTTGCCTTTTTCAAAAATATATTGCCATCCTTTTTCCCCCTGAAAACGCCCGCCATATGCCCTGTCAACAGCAAGATGATCAACAAGCATCCACAGATGTGGCCGGGTTAAAGCATGTTCTATAGTGAAGCTGTGTCCCATCATAAGCTTGTCCCAGAGAGGATTGGGTGATCGGTTTGTAAGCTGGGATTTTTCATCTCTTGCGGGTCTGTGGTAAGAACCTTTCATGAAACTGTTGTATTGTTCTTTATGACACTGGCCGCAGGCCTCCCATGAGGTATCTGTCACCGGCCTGTTAGCCCACATTATTCATAAATTTTTCATACATGAGGATTTTAAAGATTTTTGGAGTCGATCGGAGCCAATGGAAGACGAATACGCTGCAGTTTTATACCGAGTCACGCTCTGATTTTACAAAATC
>JBFLXE010000150.1:0-4268 GCA_040757455.1 Nitrospirota bacterium | reverse complement strand
GTAGGCAACGCCCAGCTCCAGCAGATAGAGCACGTCCGTTTTTAACGGCTCCGGCCATTCCTTCCCATCGGGCATCTTCTCCGGCAATTTTTCGACGACGGGCTGCAAAAAAATTTTTGGATTTTTTACTTTTTCTGCCAATAATTTTTCGCATCGGTTGAGTATACGTTCCTTTTTCTCCTCCGGGGGAAATTCATCAAAAGCAAGCAGAGCCTCGACATACGACCGAAAAGAAGGTATTCCCACGACTTCACTCAGTACCAGTGCCTCAATCCCCAGATTCGATAATGCATCGATTGTTGCAATATTCCACCCCGCATTAAGCATCCCTTGAAAACCTTGATTTATGGGGATTGTGGCACTGGCCGCGGTTACTGCAGAAATAGAAGCAGAAACAAAATTTTTTTGGGAATGCGGAAAGGAGTTGCATGATGAAGTTGTATTTGCTATCATATTTGTTTATGTTTCTGCGTAGCCTCTGGGTCTGAATCCAAAAGCTACGGCTTTTTTTTTATGATAGGCCATCCATTTACACTTTCCTTATTACACCCCTTCCATACTGCAATGTCAACACTATTTCTGTTGGCTACGGCCACAGGCCGAAAAGAAAAGGCAAGGGCGACGTACCCTTGCCTCTTTTGCCAAGCTTCAGCTCAGCCGGTCTGCAGCGCCTTGCCTTACTTTTTCTGCCCGCCTTGCTCTTCTATATGCTTGATGATCTCCATGATTTGCGGATGGACTTTCGATAATTGCTCGTCTTGCAGGGCTTGTTTTAAATAAGGCAAACTCATCTGCCCGTTGGTTTGGAGGTCTTTGACGGCAATCCTTCGGGTCCATTTGTCTTCAGACAGCAGGTCCTGGATCAGCGATGAAATGATGTGCTTTTCAATCAACCTGATTTTGAGATGCGCGTTCGTTAACTTCTCGTCTTCCAGAGCCTCTTTTAGGTAAGGTAAAGCATAGCGACCGATCCTTTGTATGGACTTGGTAGCAATGACTCGCAATTCTTCATCATCATCCAATAATGCCTGAATCAATGCCGGTACCGCAGGAATGACCATAAAGGTCCCATGGTCTTCAGCTTCTTCTCTCCATAATGGAGGGATAATAAGGTTTTTCGGCAATTTACGCGATGAAATCTTGCCGGCCAATAATCTTTGGAGTTCACCAACTTTTTCCACTCCCTGAATGGTCCTCCTCCAATCCTTTAATCGTCCTAACGCGATATCTCTGATGTCAGGCTCGGACTCGGAAATAATTTTTTCGAGAGCGGGTTCGTCTTTTATTCCAATCTTGTTCAGTGCCTCGGCAGTTCTCACCCGAATGCGACGATCCGGGTCCAACAGGAGAGGGATGAGAGAAGGGATGGCTTGTTTCCCTATTTTTTCGAGGGCCGTCACCCCTGCTTCGCTCACATCGTAGCATCTATATATAGGATACCCTTTATACTCTTTATATGTTTTATCCAGAAACATTTTTATTAAATGCGGAATCGCCGGAGCAGATTTTTCTCCGATCTTCCTCAAAGCGATGGCCGCTTCTATTCGAAAAGCAGGACGTTTATCCAGAACCTCTATCAGAAGCGGTACCGTCGATGCGGCTTTCTCTCCTATTTCACCCAATGCTTCTAATAATACTACGTCATATAGTATTCTATTATCCGAAAGGGCTTTTATGAAAATCGGGATGACGGGCTCTCCAAACTTTGCTAAGATCATCGCGGCTGGCAAACACCGCTTCTCATTGTAAAGTTCTTTTTGAAGAACGGGAATGGCTTTTTCGCCTATTTCTAAAAAAGAGATTGCCGTAATCTCAATGGATAAAGGATATTCATCAAGGTTTTGTAACAATGTAGGAATAGCTTTTTCGCCTATGCTCCCCAAAGCAATCGCTGCATTACGCATAATCTCGGTTCGTAATGGAAAAAGTTCAGCGAAAGCGTTATAGATTTCGAGAAAGGGAACCTCAACCCGCACTTCTGTTTTTTGTAACACTTCTATTACTTTTTCGTCCCATTTACGCCGTTCATTAGCATTTAACTGCCTTTCTTTATTTATAAGCTTTATTAAATGTGGAATGGCAGGAACTGCCTGTTCTCCCATTTTTCCCAATGCCATAGCGGCTTTATTTCTTACTTGTGCATCTTGATCTTCAAGCTGTTTGATCCATTGGGTAAGTTCTGACTTATCTCCTGATGAAACAGAATAGAAGAGAGAAATGAGTATCAGTATCATTGGTACTTTTTTCATGATTGATGCTTTCGTGACTCATTTTGTAACGAATTCTACTGCCTATATTGGTACCCGGTAAGCGCAAAATTATCCTGACTACCTGGTTTCCATTGAACTCTGCTCAGAGGGACTGAGAAAGAATGACGGACTCTGACAACTTTAATATCTTGGTTGACAAAGCAGAAAAGCAGTACAGTCGCTAATTCAAATTTTTTTCGATCGAAGCGATGTATAAATTGAATGTCTTGAGGAACACCTCCGGTGAGAATGGCATAATTGCCGTCAGGCTGCCAACAAATACCATTAATCCCTCTTTCAAGAGGGACTTTTTGGCCATTACTCCTTATAGTTTCAGAAAGTTCATAAAAATTCCTGTGGGTAGGCAAATCATCAAACGGCCCAAAGTAAAGTCTTTTCTGACCGGCCACAAGGTAATGATTTTGGCCGGGTTCCCATGCCAGTCTATGAAAAGACCCATCATCGGCGTTGAAGAAAGAAGAGGCATCATAAATTTTGTTAACATCGAAATTGAGTGGATTATCGCTGTTTGGATTATATTTATAGACATTGCTGTCTCCCGTTGCCAGAGCATATGGGCTTACCCCGTTGACAGGGGGGTACCAGGAAATCTGGGTTAAATCAGATATGTTTAATGCGTATTTTGAAAGAAGGTGCACATTGGAACCGGCAGGTTTTTGATAGAGAAAGAATTTCGCTTTTGATTCTCCTACCATGGCAGCCATATTTTCATTGGGTTGCCAGGCTACATCCCAAAATTTGTCGAATCGATCCGGCTGAGTGTAGTGAGGCAAGGTATTTTCTAGTTTGAGTTCCCCGCGATAGTCTACAATTTGACCGTCATTGGTTTTGGTTTTTACGAGTTGAAATGGAGTTGCGTTGTTTCCGTCGTGATAACTCAAAACGCAGGCTCCACCATAATAGAGATAGTATCTTGGCTTCCCTTCTTCTTTAACTTCAAACAAGGTGGGGAAATAGGCGGGTTTGTCGGGATCGTTGGAATATCTTTTGTCATTTATTATTTCATCCGTTTTATAATCATTCGCATCACCCTTAGCCCATGCTCCCCCAACAATTAAAGGATAATCGCCATATAGAGGTGGGATCCAGATAATCCTATCAAACCGATTTAAGGAAGATCTGTTATCATACTCTGGTTTAGTCGGACAGCTATGGATTTTGAGTGCGTCGAGATTATCACGCAAACCATCCTCCATCTTTAAAAATTCAGGAGACTTATAAGCTCCATCTAACAACTTGGGAGTATATTTGACTACTGTGGCACGATCTCCTACCAGTAGAGCATACGAGCCGTCGGGCTTCCAACATACATCGTAAAGTGAGGTCGTTCCTAATTCATCTTTCCCTTTAACTGCAATGAGCGGTACTACCGTGAGCTTGAATTTATCGAGTGCTTCTATCACTTGCCAAGATTGATCCTTTCTCGTCAACGTCAAGACCACATCGCCAACTTTTTTACTCCCCCCGATCCCTTCCACATAGATATTAAAGTCACAGTATGTTACTGTCCATGGTAAAAAGACTTGTCCTGTTTTGTCAGGGTTCTTAAAAACTCTTATTTTGTCATTGCTTTCCCCACCCCAATCAAGGATGACCCTCCCTTCTTGAAAATTATTAATTTTCACATAGAGCGGAAGGAGATCGGGATCTTTAAAAGGGTTCCCCTTTTTATCGAAACGATCATTGAACCAACGATCCTGTATCCCATTTTCGTTGCTGTCATTTGCATTCCAGACAAAAAAAGCGGTATCTAAGTCCTTATCATAGTATTTCTTCTCATCCATACTAAAAAGAAAAGAAACCGGCTTCTTATCTCCATTTTTCTTTTCATCTGCCATAACAAACGGCCGGCTGAATCCTTCGGGTTGAAGCTGTGCATAATTATTGCCGGGCGGCAGATCGGGCGAGGCGGCATCTTGCGGCTTAATCCTGGAGATGTACACCACCGGTTCACGGGAACGATAGACGGTGTACCGATCGGCTACGGTGAGCTTCTTT
>JBFLXE010000149.1:0-4269 GCA_040757455.1 Nitrospirota bacterium | reverse complement strand
GGTGTAGAAGGGCTTATAGTGAGACAAAAATGACAGTGACGTGCAAGGAAAAACATTTTTCTATTCTGGTGGCGGCTTACCTCTTGAAATCGCAGCTTGAAAAAAGTTATTTCTCGAATCCCTTAACTAATGCAAGTCTCTTGAAAAGGTCTGTTTTCTTGTAGTAGCATAAAGTTTAGCCGAAGTGGTGGAATCTGGTAGACACGCACGTTTGAGGGGCGTGTGGGGAAACCCATGCGGGTTCAAATCCCGCCTTCGGCACCATAAATATCTTCTGCTTTTTCAGAATTTCTCCCTATCGCATTCCGTATACTTTCCGCCATCGCGTTGATCTTGTAAGGTTTCTCCAGAAACCCGGTAGCTCTTTCGGCCAGAAGGGGTTGAAGAAGTTCATTCTTGGCGTAGCCGGTGGAAACGATGATCTTCACATCGGGATTTATCTGCCGCAATCTGTCAAAAACCTCCCTTCCGCTAACATGCGGCATGATTAAATCGAGAATGACCAGCGCTATCTCATTCCTGCATTTCTTGTATAATTCTATTGCAGCACCTCCTTCCGGGGCAAGGATCACATTGTAACCAAGATGTTTTAACATGTTGCGTCCCAACTCCCGGATGATTTTTTCATCGTCCACAAGAAGAATGGTTTCGCCTTTTCCCCTGGGTAACTCAGAGATGTCAACAATGTTTTCGGGCGTTCCCGCTTGAACTGTGCTGGAACTCAGTGGAATGTACAGAGAAAACGTGGTCCCTCTGCCTGGACTGCTTTCAACCTCAATATTGCCGCCGAAATCATTAATCACCCCATAAACCATCGCCAGGCCAAGACCGGTCCCCCCCGACTTTCCCTTTGTCGTAAAGAAAGGATCAAAGATCTTTTTGAGGGTCCCGGCATCCATACCAACTCCTGTGTCAACTACGGATATCCTTACATAGTCTCCGGGCCTTATCACGTTAGACGTTGTTGTCGTCCTATCTGAATCAACAGAGAGGCACTCGGTTTTGATAGTGAGAGACCCTCCTTCAGGCATGGCTTCAACGGCATTCACGCATATATTCATGAGGGCCTGCTCCATCTTTGAACTGTCTATTAGTGCACAACAGGATTGAGCCGAGAGGCTGCAGTGTATAATGATGTTCCGGTCAGTGGTTCTTTCGAGTATCTGGAATACTTCGGTGACGATCTTGTTTACATCAACAGTTTTCAGTTCGAAGAGACCCCGCCGGGCAAAGGTTAGAATTTTGTTCGTGAGTCCAGCAGCACGACTCGCCGATTTTTCTATATAATCTATATAGCGATGGAGCGGATTTTCGGAAGAAAGCTCCGACCCGGCCAAAGATGCGAAACCCAGTATGCCCGTCAAAATATTATTAAAATCATGAGCGATGCCGCCCGCCAGAGTTCCCAGAGCCTCCATTTTCTGAGCCTGAAGAAGCTTTTCATGTGTCAATTTCAATTCCTCGATCGCCTTATCAAGTTCCTCGTTTCTTTCTGCCAACCGGGCGCGAGAAATCTCAAGATCAGACATTATCTTTTTAAATAACGAAATGTCTCTGAAGGAATAAAGATATCCTACAAGCTTTCCGGAAAGATCTTTAATGAGCGACGCACTTACCAGAGCCGGTATCGTCCTGCCGGTCGCGGTTTTGATCGTCGTTTCGATATTAAAAATGTTTTGGTCTGCATCCAGGGCTTTTTTGACAACGCACTCTGTCTCACATATGCCGCTTTTCAAAACATCTTTACAATACATCCCATCTGCTTCGAAAGACCGGAATTCGGTTATTTTTTCGGCAGCAAAATTAAAATAGTTGATGCGCATTTGAGGGTCGGTTATAAAAACCGCGTCAGGCAGAGAATGAAGAATGGCGGACGAACTGATATCTCCTGGCAAACCATCTGTAATCTTCTGCCTCTCGAACATGAGATTATTACTTCCCCTCGAAGGCGGAGAACCGGCATACAGGGTCACCCATGGAGCGGCATGATATCTCGCGGGAGACGAATGTTCCCATGCCTTTAGGATAATCCGACCCGTATACGAGATCCATATAGGAAGCTGTGCAGGCGCTGAACATATAGCAGCGCCCATGAGGCTGCGAACCATATTCCTCCCAATAGCGGCACGGGTCGTATGCATTCTTTACAACTGTAACTAATTTTTTACCTGGAACGAGTTCTTCAACTTCTATGTATCCAACACCAAAAACGTTCGTAAAAGCGACCATAGCATAAACTTCATCTTCTGGCGTTTTAATCATGGGTTTAATGTATTCCCGCCAGTGCATCGAAGTTCGGACCCCGTGGAAAGTGTGATAACCACATTCCAGCACCGCATCGTACAATTTTTTTTCTATAGACTTAGCTGTCGTCAGGTCTACGTTTTGAAGGATTCGGGAAACGACTTTAAAGAAGAATTCATTGTAATTCAGAGCTGCATAGACGCCGAAGGCGGCCATTATGCCTCTCTCGTTACTCTGGATAGGCAGTCGTGAGGCCAATTCAATGACTTTCCTGCTATCTATTGCCATTATTTCTAACCGAAACAACGAACTCGCAGAACTCATCACCCCTAATCATGCAAGACCTTTCTTCAACAGAATAATGGTTCACTCGTGTATCATAAACCGCTGAGAGGATACCTTTTAAAAATCCACATGTTACATGACATACGGGGTCTTTTCTTCTGCCATATTTTGCGAGCCATCCCACAACGTAGTACGATGAATCTGCGCGGGCAATGCCGCCGGTATTGTTCAAGCCGGCAAGATCAAGGCGGCCGAATCCCATAAAGCGGTATAGGTCTGCCGCTGCGGCAAGTCTTTCCCTGTCTGTTCCGTCTATTAAATGGTTCGAGATGTAATTTTTGAAGTTTATATAAAATTCTTCGGCCGCGCTTCCGATGATAATGTCACGAACATTTGACACCTCCATTTCTTCAAGAGCCTTGATTAAACCGCAATTGTAGTGATGACAATGCAGTGAAACCGTTGCCCCATTCAGTCTCATCACATTCACACTTGGTTCAAAGGTAATTAACATAAAATTTTCGCAAATGCTAATATTCTTTATTATTTATTATCAAATCCGATAAGTAAGTCAAGCTTTTTCCGTAAGATCCCAAATCCCGAAAGACTCTTTCTTGTCTCCACTCATCGCGACACCTTGCAACTATGAGCTATCCCGGCGGCCATCTCATCCAGCGACCGCCCAGAAGATGGAGGTGAACGTGGTATATGGTCTGGCCTGATTCGGGATTGTTATTCAGTACCAGCCTGAAGCCGCGCTCAGCGACTCCCTTGCTCTTCGCAATCTCGTTCGCGATCCGAAACATGTATCCTATGATGATCTCGTCCTCACCACTTAAGTCAAGGGTCGTCGGCATGTGTTTCCTTGGAATGATGAGCACATGAACAGGCGCTTGAGGATTAATATCGTCAAATGCCACTACAAACTCATCCTCATAAATAATTCTGGAAGGTCTCTTTTTGTCTATTATTTCGCAAAAAATGCAACCCATGGGATTCTCTAACAAAAACTTTTTGTCCTAAAATTATAGCAACAAATCAGACTACTGACATTTAGCAAATGATACAAAATAAACCACCTGATCACAAAATCATAAGTAATTCACGAATTCTTTAATTTTATCCCTTTATTAACTCTTTGAGGATGATCCGAAATTTTTGTGTTGACGAAGAGGCTTCAAAAAAGGTATAAGATTTGAGAACATTTTTATCCTCTTTTCGCCAAGAAATAAAAAGGAGCCTTGTCGTAATGACCGATTTGAAATCGAAAAAACCCGCGGAGGTACTGGATGTCCTCGGACGGGTCTGCCCCTATCCTATCGTTCTTATTAAAAAGGAGATGGAAAAACTGAAAAGCGGAGATATACTGAAGATTCTTTCGGACTCGTTAACTTCTGTTGAAGATGCAGTTCCCCGGTTCTGCGAGAAACACGGGTATCCTCTTGAGATAATCAGCATTGAGGATAAAGGTTACTGGGAGCTTTACATTCAGAAGATTTAACCCATTCAATCTGAGCCGCTAAAAAACCGACCAACAGAGAACAAGGACATGCACTTATAGACGCCAGGTTTGTGAATAACCGCGCAAAAAGAAAGGTGCTCAGTTGAGCACCTTTCTAACCCAGATAATTCATAAATTCTGCTGAAAAAAATAGCCAACAATCCTGAGAGCTTTGGTATTATTAAGTTTGCAAAGGCTCAAAACCAAAGAAAGGATGGTTGGCTATATGACAGAGTGTA
>JBFLXE010000148.1:0-4497 GCA_040757455.1 Nitrospirota bacterium | reverse complement strand
TCTCATTCAATGGCCTCCTTGTGGAATTGATGAGATATTTTAAGAGAATTTGCGGTAAAAGGGAATTAATATCTACTCACAGAACCTTGATTTTCAAGGGACTGTGAGATATTGAACAGGCTTAAATATATAAGGAGGTATAAGAGAAATGGTTTCGAAAATAAAACGAGCTTACAAGAAACCTGAATTAGAAATAGTGCATTTAGTGTCTGAGGAAGCTGTTTTAACAGGATGTAAATTTGCAAATTTCTCGGGGCCCGGTGGGAGTGCGTGTCGTATTACTGGCTCCTTTCGTCCCTGCAGAAGACCACAGCGTAGCTAATTATATTTGAGTTTATATTCTGATATTTAAATTTTTACTTTTTTTAAAAATTTAATTTTAGAATGCGAGAAATAACGCTCAAAAATAAAGAATTTGAAGAATTATCTTCGGAAATACTCAGGCATGATGGTTCTTTTAGTTTTAGAGCGTGCGGCTGGAGTATGTACCCCTTTATTTGTGACGGAGATGTCCTTACCATCAGTCCTGTAAAAATTAATGATCTTAAATCAGGTGATATTATTCTTTATAAATCATTCGAGGACAGGATTGTTGTTCATCGTTTTCTTGGGAGATCCATGACCGGTAACCGTGAAATGTTGAAAGTGCGAGGAGATGCATTGTCCGGACCATCAGAATATATTCTGGCTCATAAGGTTTTAGGGAGAGTTACCAAGCAATGGCGTGGTTCAAAGGTTATTAACCTGAGGAAAGGGTTCTTTAAATTTTTCACTTGTGTCTGGATTCATACATATCCCATAGGTTCTCTTTGCTTATGTTCTGCAATTATCGTCAAAAAAATTCTATCTTTTATTCTGTGCTCTTTACAGGGTTTGAGGTTATACCGTACACTTGCTCAGATGTTTATCGGAAAAAAAGTTCGATATCTTATTACGAAAGGTGATTTGAGTTTTTCGGGTGATAAATTAAAAGAATCTTTTAGTTTCTTCGATACATCTCCTATATGTAATGAGAGATTAAGTTATGAAATCCGAGCAATTATTGGAGAGAAAACCGTAGGTTCGGTAACGCTTTTCAGATCTGCGGAGAATAAGTTGCTCTATCCCGATTGGTGGCTTTTTGGAATGAGTGTAAGAACAGCATATCGAGGAGCGGGTATAGGTGAGAATCTACTGGTGTTGGCTATTAATAAAGCATTTGAATTACATAAAAACAGATTAAATCTTCTTGTTTTTGAAAAAAACGGGATTGCGAGAAATTTATATGAAAAAATGGGATTCAGAAAGATTTCAATCCCTGCATTAGATGAACAATTAGAAAAAGAAGTCCGACGTGGACACCCTCGGCGTATCATAATGTCCAGAACTTTATGTAAAGATAAACAGTGATAAGAAGATAAAGCAGATAACAGGGGTTAATTGCGTGGAGGCATACAAATTTCCAACATTATAATTGACGGATACAACTTAATAGGGGTGAGCCATCGAGATCTCAAGAAACAGAGGGACATGTTGATCGATTCCCTTATTAAGTATAAAAAAAGGAAAGGCCACGAGATCATTGTTGTCTTCGATGGCTGGAAAACAGGAGCAGCACAGGAGACCCGCATGACAGTGGGAGGGATTCGGGTTATCTATTCAAGAATTGGCGATATGGCAGATGTCGTGATTAAACGAATAATCTCCTCTGAAAGGCATGAATGGATAGTAGTGACATCGGATAGAGACATTGCGCATTATGCATGGACTTCAGGCTCTATACCTATTTCCGCAGAAGATTTTCTCAGGGTATGTGAACGAAACACCTCTTTTGGCTATGCTGAAGAAGAAAAAGAATGGGGATCCGAAGAGGAATCCGTGAGTCCTCGAAGAAAAGGAAATCCTAGAAGACTGTCGAAAAAAGAAAAGGCCATCATGAGGGCATTGAACAAGCTCTGATGGAGTTTTTTTTCAGAGGCATAGTCAAACAAAGACCTGCTGATATCGTCACAATCGCATTTATTGCATTTCTCATTATTTTGACTCTCATCTATAATAAGGAAATACCAAGAGCCCCGTTTTTGGTGAGTCTGTATTTATCTCTTATCATAAGCCAGCTTATCGTCATTCGAATCAGGAATAGCGGTAAATTTCTTCGCCTCTTTTACGATCTCATTTTCCCGTCACTCTGTATTCTCCTGGTTTTTGACAGCCTGGAATGGGTTGTGCATTATGTAAACCCGGAGGATATAGACCCGCTTCTTATAAAAATGGATTATCTGATTTTTAAAAATCATCCAACAATCATGCTGGAGAACATAATGAGCCCGCTGCTTACTGATTTGATGCAGATCGCTTATTCCACATACTATTTCATCCCCATCACCTTCGGCATCGTTCTTTTGAGAAACAATCAAAGGGAAGAATTCAGCAGATCCCTGTTCTTGATTCTACTCTGTTTTTATCTTTCTTATCTTGGATATATATTGTTCCCAGCACTTGGTCCCAGGTTTGCCATAAGCCATCTTCAGGGTGCCGATCTCGAGGGTCTGATAGTTGCCGAACCGATACAGAACCTGCTGAACTATCTGGAAGGCAAAAAAAGAGATGCCTTTCCGAGCGGACATATCGCTGTGACTGTTCTGGTACTTTATCTCGCCTTCAAGTTTAAAAGGGGGTTTTTCTGGATATGCCTCCCCATTGTGTTGGCCCTTATTTTTTCAACGGTCTACTGCCGCTATCATTATGTGGTAGACGTGATCGCAGGGCTTGGACTCACATTCCTCACCGTTCCTTTGGGTGAGAAATGTTATAAGTGGTGGATGAGGAGGCAGAGTAGAGTATAATTTTAGAAAATCTGGAGCCGGCCATAAAAATTATCATTGCGCGTGAAACAGTCTCGTCTCTTATGGTGGGATTGCAAGCCCCGAAAGCATACAGTATATATGAGTTTTTATTAGTTATCGGTGGATTTAGGTAGAAGTTAAACTTTCAGAAGTGATCAGAAGTTTAAGGAGGGGATGATGAAAAAAGGAATTATTGTGATGTTGCTGGCTTCACTTTTCTCGGGCGTTGCCCATGCCGAAATTGTAATCGAATTTTTCACAGTGGATGTGTATAAGTACAAAGGAGTGCATATTTCCAGCGGAGATAAGTTAATTATCAATTATTTCAAAAAGAAAGCCACTGAAATGGACACTAAATATCAATACGTGGGTGTTGAGATATTTCAGGATGGAGCCAAAATCAAAGACACCTTCCGGGACAATGATGAATTTTAGATAAGAATCAAATCATTTCGTGCCTACGTAAAATTACTAGTTTTTTGGGTACCGTGTATATAGAGACCTACATAAAGAAACAGGACAGTCTATGTTAGTTAGTGTCTGTAAATTCTTAACATCTGCCATCAAGCGTAGGTTTATTCATACAAAATGTAAGTGTAATTTTTAAATTGTCCTTTTAAATTAAGGATTTAGTAAAGCCACCCAACTGGCACGGCTTTTGAAATATATTTTTGTCTTTCAACAATCCCAACATGATTTAAAAAGGTTGGTTTCTCTTGACAAATTTGAGGAGGAGAATTATGAAGACGATTTTTGTTTTTTGCATTGTAGCAACATTTTTTGTATGCGGTTGCGCTGGTAAGCCCTCAGAGCTTCACATGAGAGACAAGGCCAACGCCACAAAACCGGTTGTCTTTCCAAAGGGGACCATGATAGGAGGAGCCTCCAAGGAACAGGCGAGCAAGTTGGCCCAGATTTTTGTTGATTCCCATAATATTGCCATGCAGGAAACAGACGAGATTAATAAGTCTGCTCAGGCAATACAGGGATCAACACAAAGAATTGAAGGTTCAACACAGCGAATAGAAGAGGCGAACAGTAAAATCATGGAATCCAGTCAGAAGAATCTTGAAACAGCGCAAAAAGCACTCTCAGCAATTGAGCAGTTATCCAAGAATCAGGGAACCGGTGAAATAACACTCTTCTATCCCGTGGGGTCTCATCAGTTAAGAAAAAGCAGCCTTGAGTACGAAAGGCTGGTTAATTTCGTGGATTCACTGTCCAAAGAAAGCAAGGGTAGAAAAATATTATTTGTCTCAATAGGAAGTGCGTCAGCCTTCGGCCCAAAGAAATTCAATAAGAAATTGGCGGAAAGGCGTTCTGAGGCACCAAAAGAAATTATTGATCAGTATCTTGTGAACATACCTCACGAATACTTCAAAGTTTACGGAGTTGGTGACCTGTACAGTCCTAAACATGTGCCGTTTAAGGAGCATCAGAGATACCAGAATACGAGGATAATAGCGATTTATGAAACTGATCGGATCCCGGCTTTGCCCGAGCCTATAGAAGGGAGACTCGCCCAAAAATAGGAAACAAGTTTTACCCAATCCAGCGATAAAAAAACAGTCTCGCGAGTGAAACGTCCGCCTCAGGCGGATTACAACAATCGCCTGACCCAACAATCTCTCATTTCCTACCGCGGTAGGATTGATTATCTGGCGGAACATTA
>JBFLXE010000147.1:0-4559 GCA_040757455.1 Nitrospirota bacterium | reverse complement strand
TTGTCTTAATAACAGGTTGAGGACATGGCAATCCTCTTGCATCTACTTCTATAGTCATTTTTAAACCTCCTTATTTAAAAATAGCTATCACCGGGATATATAAAAAAATTAAACGAATACGAATTTCTTTTTTCTCTTCATCTCCTCGTCACGTTCCCAGCGATACATAGAGTCGAATTCAACGCTATTTTCCTGAAAAATATTTCTGATTTCATCCCTTGTATCCCAGAGCACCTTACAGCAAAACCCACAGTCTGAGCTGAATTCCCTTGGCACAGGGATTGTCTCAAATGGTATCCCGCTTTTTTCCAAAACCTTTTTAGCCTTTAATGCAAAATGAATGGTATGAAACGTTATGATAGCGTATACTGTCATAAATACTGCTCATGATGAAAAAAGTTACGAACATCTTGAATTGAGCGATTCTTTTATTAATATTCTCATTGCGAGGAATCCTGTCCCGATATACATCGGGATCGGGATGACGTGGCAATCTCTCTCACTTAAGACAAGATTCCTCACTTCGTTCGGAATGACAATTCTAAAGGCTTCATCCCTGAAAATTGCTCAATTTAGATACATATATTCTTTATGAATTATTGAGATAAAACAAATAGTAATTAGTTATTGGTAACTCCCATTATATAGAAAATTTCTATTAACCAAGCCGATGACAGTATGTTTATGCATGATGTATTATTTAAATAACAATGAAAGGTGAAAATGTGAAAGAGAGTAGAATGGAAACTCCCAGACTCATGGAGAAGGTGAGGGCTGCCGGTTGAGCAGCAAAAATAAGTCCGGGGGACTTAGAGGAAATTCTGAGTGGGTTACCGTTAGAAAATAATCCTAATCTCCTTGTAGGTGCTGAGAAATGGGCTGATGCGACTATATATCGCCTGAGTACTGAAATAGCAATCGTTCAGACTCTTGATTTCTTTACTCCTATCGTCAATGACCCGTTTAATTTTGGACGTATCGCTGCTGCAAATTCATTAAGCGACATTTACGCAATGGGGGGGACACCCCTAACTGCCATGAACATTGTCTGCTTTCCGGTTAGACAGATGGACAAAGCAATCCTTCGAAAAATCCTCGAAGGGGGTTTAGAAGTCATACATCAAGCAGGAGCTGTTATGGCAGGAGGACATAGCGTAGAGGATCCGGAATTAAAATACGGTCTTTCTGTGACCGGCATAGTACATCCTGAAAGGTTCCTTAACAATGATAAAGCAAAGCCAGGGGATGTCCTGATTTTAACCAAACCACTGGGAACGGGTATACTGGCAACTGCACTGAAGGGTGGGATGCTGGATGAGAATCTTACGACAAAGGTGACGGAATTGATGGCTACTTTGAACAAAGGAGCATCTCAGGCAATGGTAGAAGTTGGCGTTAGTGCTGCAACAGATATCACCGGCTTTGGCCTATTAGGTCATGCCCTTGAAATGGCCAAAGCGAGCAAAGTGGGAATGAAACTGTATGCCAGGGATATACCCATAATCGACGAGGCACTCACATTTGCCTCCATGGGTATAGTGCCTGAAGGCAGTCTCCGTAACCGTAATTTTTGTTCCAGGCGCATGGATATCTCTTCAAATTTAGACCCGCTTCTTATATATTTGTTAGCAGATGCCCAGACATCAGGCGGTCTTTTAATATCTGTTCCAGAAGATAAAGCCGACATTCTCATACAGAAACTTGTCGAGAAGAAAACACCTTCAGCCAAAATAGTGGGAGAAGTTCTCAGCGAACCAGAAGGAGTAATTCAGTTATAGGGAAAGTTATTGAGAGGATAAACGTTTCCAATCTTCAAATACGCTTCGTAGTTTCGTGCTTCAGGCAAACCAGCAAGATGATGAACCAGCCAGGAATAAATCGAGTTATTTTGAGCCAGCTACTCTGTAAATGAGAATAACAGGTTTACCGTCGCCGGGGAGGACGTCCGCACGTCCTTTGAAGTGTGAATTCGGATTCAGGAATCTTTTTAACCGGTCTGTCTGCGGATAATTTGCATTGCTCGAAATAGATATCCAGCAGCTTTCCAGGCAGGTAATACATCCGGTTTTTTGTTCTTCAGATGCCTTCCTGTTTCCACCAAATTTGATAGTAAAAGGTTTACCTTTCTCATCAACAAATATATCATTGAGTGAGAGTTCTTTCCCGAGCCCCGGCCATGTTGCTTTCACATCAAGAGTGTCTCCCTGAACGTATTGACCAACGGTATCCTTTGATAAGTTGTTGCCTGGTTTTGCACCTATCTTAATGAGAGCATCATGGAAGTCAAGCTGGTTTGCATATGCCCTCAGGATTGCCCTGTCCTGAAATTTGCCGTCTTTAAAAACAACTCCCCAGTGGACATTGTATTGATGGATGTTCATCTCATGTACCTCTGTATAAATGAGCACTCTCTTGTTCTTCTCGTCTACTATCAGAGGGTTTTCTTTTGTAGGAAAATTATGTGATTCAATTCCGGAAGCTTTTGTTGAAAGTCTGGATTTGCCTTTTTCTGATGTCTCTGCTAATGCCTTTACTCCGTTAAGAGAATACAGTCCTGCAGCACAAACGCCGGCCCCGAGAGCTTTTAGAAAATCACTCCTGGTGATTTCATGAATATTTTTTTTCTCTGGTTCTTTCTTATGCATACTCCCTCCCTGGATATTTTTTCACTATCATTCTGACTTTATTGCTTCATAAGGGATCTGTTAATCCTTTTCTTGATTTGTAGTGTCTATAAAAGAGAGGCATCAGTGATACCGCGATAATTAAACTTAAACCAATGATGAATGCCGGCGATGCTTTTCCTCTGATCACATCGAGCAGGGAACTTGAGAATACAATGAAAGCTATGCAGGCAGGTAACATGCATATGAAAGTTGTTATTGCATAATGAAGGAATTTTATTTTCGTGAGGCCAAAAGCATAGTTCAGGAGATTAAAAGGGAAGAGGGGTATTAACCGTGTAAAGGCTACAATCTTCCAGCTGTGTTTTTCAACTCCTTCATCAAGCCGCCTCCACATAGGACTTTTTAATTTCTTTTCCACCCAATCTCTCGCTATATACCGGGAGACAAGAAATGCCACACAGGCACCTGCAGTTGCACTGGTAATGGTATATACGACACCCCAGAATGGACCAAAGAGAATTCCGCCAACAATTGTGATAGGAAGTCCGGGTAAAAAAAGCGCCGGCGCTACTGTATATACCAGCATATACATTACAGGAGCCAGAGCACCATAGCTTTGAATGAGTTCTCTCAGAGCATTCTGTTCAAGGTAACGGGTTGCACCAGTAAACCGGACTGCAAGAATAGCAGCTATAATGACAATAAGGAACAGGATACGTTTGAACATTCCTCTCTGTGCTTTTTCTTCGAGAGAGAACGTTCTTTCACGGGTGACAGTACCTGGTATATTCCGTTTCAGGAACTTTTTCAGTTTCAGGCGATTAAGGTAAGTGAAGGGTACCTTCGAAACTTTGACAGTCCCTGACATGGTAGGTGCAGGCTCGAACAAAAGATCAAGGACATGACTCGTCGGGGTTAGTGAACCTAAAAAGTTGGCACAACCGGCGCAGTAGGTAATAATCCTCTTTCCATCTGCTTCTTTTTTTCTGAGATGTCCCCATTTTTTCGCAAGATCAGGGGCCAAAAATCCGACAGATCCTCCTTCGCCGCAGCAAAGGGTTTTTTCACCATGGTGAGGCATTTCCTCGATTGTAAGTCCTTTTGCAGAAACTAAATCGCGTACAGCGGCATGGACAGATTCGTCAAACCTTAATGCGCAGGAATCGTGAATCGTCACAGTACCCTGAACCTGTACGGTATCAGGTAACCCATGCTGAGCCATAAATTCATAAACGCTTCTGACAGAAATCTCGTCGCCGTATTTTTTAAAGACCTTATAGCAGTTTGGACAGGCTGCGATAACATTTCGTATGCCGTTGCTCAGAAGAAACTTTTTAATCTCCTGAAACATGCCCTGAAAATATTCATCTCTTCCCAGATCGTGGGAAGGCTTCGTGCAGCAATCGAGAACAATTCCCAGTAAGGGGACCGTTTTTTTCATATGGTCATAGAGTTTTTGTACTTTGTCGGGTCTGGTTCCCGGGAGGGTACAGCCAGGGAAGAATATGGTGTCACAACCGTGAGGAAGGGAATAGAATGTATACTTTTGAGAAGTTCCACGCTTCTCATACCCGACAATTCCGCCATGCTCAGGATAATCTCCGTAACCCCGTCTAACAGTCTCCCGGCGCATTTCGAGAAACATGTGGGAAGGATTTATGTTTATGGGACAAACCGCCGCGCAAAGCTCACAGAGGCTGCACTCAAATGGCATGCCCTGATAAAGCTTATCTATGGGATTGTAAGAATCTGCTATATCTTTTGGTTTGCCGTATTTTCTGAGAAATTCACATTCTTTCTGGCAGAGCTTACATTTAATACATTTTTCAGAATTTATAATGAGTTGCTCCCGAAGTGCGGAGCTCACCTTTAGATTTGAAAAATCCTTTTTTATAATTTCTTCTATCATGGCTTAAAAATAACACTTTTAAA
>JBFLXE010000146.1:0-4577 GCA_040757455.1 Nitrospirota bacterium | reverse complement strand
TGGGCAACAGCCTGTACATGCTTAACACCCCCTTTTATTCCTCCTTCCCGTTTTGAAAGGAGATTATAGGTTTTTAGGGGGTCAAATTTAAATGCCGATAGGGGTCAATTGTATTTTACGATCTACAAGCTATGCAGAAATTGAAATTATGTGCTCTTGAGAGCATGGGTAAATTGAAATGAATTATTACCTTCCCAAAACAGGCCTTGAAATTTTTGATCTCTGCAGAGCTTATGGGATAGCGATGCTGCTGGACTATGCAAGCCCTGAAGGGGAAACACCTATTATTAGCGATAGGGGAAGTTTATATCTGATCGAACATGATACAACAGATGTTTCGAAAGACAGACTTTTTAAAAATCCTGCGTGGCATTCATTATTTGAGGAATCTCCTGATGACAGGACATGGAGCAGGATTTTTCTTACTGATAAGCAGAACTGGTCAAAGAAAGTCAAAAAGGTAAAAGATATATTAAGCAAAGAAGCGGAAAAGATTATCAAGGATTTTCAAAGTCCTGCAAACCACCTACCTGAGATATCTTCAGACAAAGGCGAAACTCTTTCTGGCTCTCTTGACCCAGCAGCTTTTAAAGGTCTTAGAGGAAGAACAAGAGGCGATTACTCTGAAGGGCAAACTAAAGTTGATAGCCATAACTGGGCACTTGCGTGTCTTGGGGGAGCTATTTCTGGAAGATACAAAATTCAAAAGGCTCAGGGAAATAAATGGAATTACTTCGTGATTTTTCCAGTACCTCAGAGAGTTGAAATTAATAATTTTAGACAGATAAGGAATTCAACATACGCTATAGGACTTAAATATTTAAGTGTCCAGAACGCTGTCGCCCATTTCTCTATAATCCTTGCAGAAAAAATGAGAGCATTAGCGGCATCGAAATCTCAATTTGCTGATAGATTTTCTGGTATTTTTTATTTCTCAATGGTTCAAAGCGGTCGACAGTTCAAGCCATCTACAGGAGGCAATTTAAGTCTTTATCCACTCATGGAACTTGCGGTATCTGAAAATCCCAATGTGGCGAGGGTCTTAGAGGTATGGAACTATCTGTTCAGAAAGGGAAGCGTGAAAGGCTGCGAGGATTTAGCAGAAGCAATAACAGAATTTATTATGTGCCCAACACCAGAAAGTTATGAAAGACATGCAAAGGTTTTTCTTAGATATATGGTATCCAAAGAAGTAAAATTGGAAAATCTTTATGATAAAAGTACGTTAAAGGGGGCGATGTCATATGTTAAAACTTGAAGAGATTTATACAAATCCTGCGGTGGAATCTTTTGGAAAAGCATTTAGATTTGCTATAAGACCTGCGAAGGAAGATGAGGAAAGGCTGGGAATATCAGCAGATTATGCCTCCCTGATTGAACTGGAAAATTCCGAGACTCCTGAAGCATTTTCTGAGGTCATAAAAAAATTTTTGAGGCGGTACGAATCCAATAATGTTAAAAAACGGGAAGCCGCAGGTAAACCTGTTTTCAGAATCTCAGAAAATGATCTTAAAGGTCTTATGGCACTTGTAGATAATTTGGGACCAAATGGCATAAGGCTTGTCAGGGCAGCCCTCATAAGTCATGCCCTTGTTAAAGGTATGAAAGAAGAATAAAGAGGAGGGATCAAATGGCAATTTTTGAGATAGCAATATTAGGCAGAGCTACATGGAATCTCCATTCACTGAATAACGAGGGAACAGTTGGCAATGTCACGGAACCTCGAACAGTAGTCTTAGCAAATGGAGAAAAAACAGACGGGATATCCGGCGAGATGCTGAAACACATTCACGCTTATAATGTGTGGCTATTGCAAGAAGATAAAAGTCAGTTTTGCGAAGCATGTCAGAAATTTCATCCACAAAAGGCAGATATGAATCCTGTTGTAAGTGGCAAGAAATTAAATGAGGCAAAGGCTATGAGTGAGGCTATAAAGTCGTGTGCCCTTTGTGACCTTCATGGTTTTTTGGTTCAAAAGCCTACCATAGCAAGACCATCTACTGTAGAGTTTGGTTGGGCCCTTGGATTGCCAGAAAAAACTCATAGAGATATCCATTTACATGCGAGGCATTCTATGGTCGGTAGAACAAAAGAAGAATCAGCAACAGAAGGAGAGAAAGTAGAAGGTGCAGTTACTGCACAAATGATCTATCATAGGCCGACACGCTCAGGCATATATGCTATTGTTTCTGTTTTCCAGCCGTGGAGAATCGGCTTAAACGAAGTAGATTATAATTATGCAGCAGTAAATGATGACAAAAGAAAGAGCCGGTATCAATTAGCTCTCAATGCTTACAAAGCAACCTTTGTGAGAACAGACGGCGCAATGACTTCGACACGTCTTCCACACATAGAGGCCATAGAGGGAATAGTAGTTATCTCAGAAACGAATTTTCCTGCTCCAGCAATTAGTCCTATAAAAGATGACTATATCACTCAGACAGAGAATCTTGTAAAAGGACAAAAAGGACTATCTACTAAGAAATTTACCAATCTGACCGAACTTTGTACCATAGTGGACGGATTGACAACAAAAGATATTTACAAATTGGCCATGCCTAAATAAGGAGCTAATGTGGCCTGGATATGGGCAGAATTTGTTTTTGCAAGTCTTTATTCTTACAGGATGCCAAATTTATCTCCGAGTTATGCTTTAACTTCATCAATTCCAAGCCCTGCGGCTTTGAGACTTGCTTTGGTAGATGCTGCAATAAGGTCAACAGGAAAGGTATCATATGGTGAAGGGATTTTCGAAATAGTCAAGTCAGCGACATTAGAAATTGAACCGCCTGAAAAAGTTGCAGTTCTTAAGTTTTTTATTAAGAGATTAAAACCTTCAAAATCTAAAGAAAAAAGTTTTGAAGAGTCCTTTGGGGTAAGAGAGTATTGTCATTTCGTAGATCCTCTAAAAGTTTATCTTAAGATTTCAGAGAGAGAAGACGAAGTAGCAAATCTCTTTCGAATATTAAGGCGCCTAGGAACAACTGACTCTATTGCAAGAGGTAAGGCAAAGAGAGAAGATAAAGAGCCACCATTTAGCTTAACGTGTAAAGAGACAAAAGATTTGAAACCAGAAGCATCAAATCTTGCCAGACGTCCAGTTTCTACCTTGAATGAGATAAAGCCCGATGCCAAGTTTTCTCAGGTAAATCCGTATGCTAAAGGCAAAAGAGGTAATCCTTATATCCAGAAAATCTTTGTTCTTCCTCTTATAGTAGAACGTCGGGGCAAAAACTGGGTTTTATATAGAAAACATCCTTTTGTTCTTTGACAACAAAATAACTGATTCATTATAATGAACGGTGATAACATATAATTGAACAGTTAATCTATTAAAATGAATAATCAGAGAGACTTTAAAGAAAAAATGTTAAATCAAGTCCCCCTGAAAATCTTTTCGTATCTCTGCAGGGTTCCACATATACCCCATTTTGGGAGAGAGATTGCAAGGACATTGAATGTAAGCATAGGAGCTACAAACCAGACACTTAATCTTCTCCTGAGTATGGGAGTTGTCACAAGGGAGAAAAAGGGGCAGCTTTATTTGTACAGGGTCATAGCTGATAATCCGGTAGTGAAAGAATTCAAAAAGTTTGAAAATACTCTCGATTTAATGCAACTCATCTTAAAGATAAAGGGCATCTCTAATAAAATCGTTCTTTACGGTAGTTGTGCAACAGGTGAGGATACCATAGAAAGCGATATAGATGTTTTTATCATAAGTAAAGAAAAAGAAAAAGTTATAAAAGAAATAAGAAAAGAAGCAAAAAGGTTTAAAAGAGAGATAAAGACTGTAATTGTCAGTATTGAAGAATACATTTCTATGAGAAACAAGAAAGAGGTTCTTTTAGAAGAAGTTGATAAAGGGATAGTCCTTTATGAGAAAAAAGGATGACTTCTGAGTTTAAAAGATGTCTTGAAAAGGCTAAGATCGTTACATTTGAAAAAGGATCTTCACTCGTTGAGAAAGAACTCAATTCTGCAAATGATGACCTTTTATCTTCTAAGGATAGTTTCGAAAGAAAAAATTATAAATGGGCTTGATGGCGTTAAGGAGATATTGATGCAAAGGGTAGAGTTTTTCGGGAGGCAGACAAGAGGAGCCATAGACCCTGTAAATTCCCTTCTCAACTACGGATATGGAATTCTATATTCAACTGTATGGGGTGCACTGGTTAATGCAGGTCTTGAGCCCTTTGCAGGATTTCTGCACGTTGATAGACCCGGAAAGCCTTCTCTTGTCCTCGACCTAATTGAGGAGTTCCGTCAGCCAGTGGTCGATAGAGTAGTCATTGCCCATGTCAACCTGGGGCAGGATATTAAAATTACTGACGGACTGCTCGATGCTGACACAAGAAAGATTATAGGGGAAAAAGTCCTGGGCAGACTTGAATCAATTGAGACTTACAAAGGCAAGAAATACCAGATACACTCTATTATTCAGATGCAGGCAAGAAATCTGGCATCTTTTTTAAGAGGACAGCAGGATTATAACTTTTCACTTTCAAGTGGTAACCCCTCCTCACCTCCCCTTAAGTTAAGGGGAGGAAGGGTGGGGTTAAAGTAGAAATTGTAAT
>JBFLXE010000145.1:0-4870 GCA_040757455.1 Nitrospirota bacterium | reverse complement strand
GATTTTGTAAAATCAGAGCGTGACTCGGTATAAAACTGCAGCGTATTCGTCTTCCATTGGCTCCGATCGACTCCAAAAATCTTTAAAATCCTCATGTATGAAAAATTTATGAATAATGTGGGCTAAGTGCACATTCGTCTGGGGGGCTGAATACTTTGAAAAGTCGGAGATGGGAAAGATGTTGTGCTTATTTCTTAACTATCTCACTCCCGGTGCAATACCTTTCAAGAAAATCCTTTTCACTCATCTCATGTCCCTGGCAGAAACCCGAATCATCCATCTTATTACAACCGAGAGTCTTATGTTTTCCATTATTTTTCACTACTATGGAATGGAACATCAGCATAAGCGGACGACCGTTCTTGTTTCCGTGTTTCACAAAACGTACATGAGGGAGTACTATCGAATTTCCTATACGATAGGCTTTCCTTCTCCCGTGGCTCATGAACAACTCACCTCACATTTTTTAAGAAAATTTGGGGAAATCCTTCCGATAACTTTAAAATTCTGAGTATCAGGAATAAAACTATAAGGCGAGCATGTTGAAATTTATGTTAATTCAAGAAATTCCTACTTGCTCTTTACTGCCAAATATCCCCTAACTTATAGAATCTATGCATTTTTATTATAACAGGATCCATTTGCGATGTAAATGGAAATTTAGAATAATGTTTAGAACATTATTACAAATCTAAGACCCCTTATCAAATTTATGGCAATGTGGGGTAGAAGCAGTGAAAACATAAAGACGGCGGGATCACTTTCTTACGGTTACATTCACGTTGTCAAACAATATTGCAGGGAATTTTCCCCCGAAACACGGATGAAAGTAATTTTCGATCTCGATGACCGTCTTCAATGTGTCATAAATATTTCCTGCAACCATCACGTCTTTAATGTTCCCGATGATTTCACCACTTTCCACATAGAGTGCAGGAGAAACACCTATTGAGAAATCCCCGAGAGGTATATTGCCGCTGTGTGCTCCCAGGGCACCGGCAACAATTACACCACGATCAATAGAACGTAGAATGTCCGAAAATGAAGCCTTGCCAGGTGATATGGATAGATGATTAAGCGATGGCACCGGCTTTGAGGATATTGAACCTCTGAATCCATGCCCCGTTGGAGACGCATTTAGTTTATCTGCAAAGTATAGATCGTAATAGAAATTCTTCAATACACCCTTTTCGACTATAGGGAAAAGTGAGCACCGGATGCCTTCGTCATCAAATGACCGGGCGCCGGGAAGCAAGTCATTCAGCGGATCATTATATATAGTAATTCTTTCGTCGAATACCTTTCCCCCGATCTTTTCAGCCACCGGGGAAATCTTCTGGTAAATACTGACGCCGTTAGTCGCACTCTGTAATCTCGACATCAAGACATACATGGTTTCAGGTAGAAAAAGAACTTTCATCTCCTTCCCCCGAGGAGACACTTCCTTCGTAGACATGGCATACGTGTTTGAAAGATAATCAAGATAATCGTCAGGAGCTTTTTGGAAGGCCTTAAACAGAAGGGAGCGATGCAAGGAGGCAGAGGTGTAAGGATAGAGTATCTCCGTACTTAGAACATAAGCAGAAGATTTTACTGCGAGATCCGTTCCGGAGCTATTCAGTATTCTCCTGTGATTTATCGACCGATGGGCCAATAAATTTATCTGACCCTTTCCTAATCGAGACAAGAGTTCGCATACTCTCTGACATTCCTCAACAATCACCGAGGCTGTGACAGTCTCGAGCGAAGGGTCATAGGTGTCGACGGACGGCACTTCTTTTGTAAGGGGAAAATCGAAGATGCCTGTAACGCCGCCTTTAAGTGAATCGAGAGCATTCTGAATGAGCCCGCTTCGATCAATAAGATTCATCGTGTAAGCGAACCCCTGAACGCCATTTTTAATGATTCGCAGGCTGACTCCCGACTGAATACTGCTTTCGATGTCTTTGAGTCTCGCGTTCTCAAATGAAATACTGTCGGCCCTACTGTCCGTAGAGTAAATCTCCGCCTGATCGCTCACCCTCTTTGCCATCTCCAGCAACTGTTCCACTATTCGCCTCCAAATCGACTGCCAAAAGATTTTCTGTTCAATATTTCATACACCACCTATTACAACTCCTCTGACAAGTATGTGGGGTCCTCCGTGACAGGAACGGATATTGAGTTGACCCTTTCCGCAGCCGCCCGTTTTACTCAGGACAAGATCATTCCCGACAGCATCTATGTTCTTGAGAGTATGGTAAAGATTCCCTGAAATATTCATATCGCGAATCATGTCTCTTTTCTTGCCGCCTGTGATGATGTACCCATATTGCGCCCCGAAAGTGAAATTCTCCCCGCTCGTTTGGCCGCCCTTGTGGTCAAGGATGTATAGCCCGTCACCCAGCTGAGCGAAAAGTTCTTCAAGGGTGTTGTCGCCAGGTTCGATAAAAATATTGCCCATCCTCACGATTGGTGCATAACGGTAATCTTCTGCAACACAGTGGCCCGTCACATCCTCCCCGAAAGCCGCTGCGGTCCTTCGCGAATGAAGACGTCCGACAAGAACTCCCTGTCCCATGAGAGTAGTCCTCCTGGCTTTCACTCCTTCGTCGTCATACTTGTAAAAACCCAATTGCCAAGGCATTGTGGGATCATCGGTTATGCTGAGCACCGCGTTTCCAAGCGTAGTGCCTATCCGCATTCTATCTTTCATTGATGGAGAATTTTCTATTAGATCAGCCTCGGAGAAATGGCCGAATGCTTCGTGTGTGAAAACCCCGGCCAGGTCCTGATTAAGCACAACGTCATATGTCCCGCCTACAACCGGCTTTGCCCTCAAGAGATCAAGAGCTATCGACGTTTTTTTCTCAAACTCCTGTTCCTGACCTCTCAACAGGGAAAAACCATGGCTTCCACCAGTTGCCACCCGGACGTTCTGTGTAAGTGTTCCATCTTTACTGGTAATTAGACCACCCAATGAATTGGTCACGAGGTCTTCTCTAATCTCTGTCTCTTCTGTGCTCAGAAAATATCTCTCACGGGTGACCTCACTGTAAGCGATATTCGTTGTTACAATCTTTTCATATCCAAGAGGGATTGAATTGTATGATCGCGTTAGCTCCAGTTTTTCATCAATCATGATACTCCTGGGATCTTCGTCGAGTTGTGGCAGAAATGTATCCTTTATCACATCGGTCTTTGCTAACTCCACAGGCTCTCTTGTGCTGCGTGCCATAAGAGACGCGTTTTCCTGTGCGGTGTGCACGGCGAGCTCCGCATCATCTGCCCGTGTAAAAGCGACTGACGATAAGCCGCCCCTCTTCAGTATCCTGATCACGAATCCGTCTGTCGAATTTGATCCGATATGAAAGAGTTCTTTCCCGTTAAATACTATTCTTGTCTCTTTCTTTATTTCGTATCTGATATCTGCATAATCAGCAATTGCTTTTGAGAGCATACTCCGCAATATATCAAACATGATGCCTCCTTTTATCAGCCTGCAGAATAACATTTTACACAAATAATATCGATTTTTAAAACGTCATTCAGAGCGAATTTGCGGTAGAATTATAAATATACATTACAAATATACACCGCAGGAGGGATTATGGATGTTATTGAATGCATAAAAACAAGAATGAGCATCAGAAAATTCAAGCCGGATCCTGTACCTCCGGATATTCTGAGGGACATTATTGATGTGGCAAAATGGAGCCCTTCATATAAAAACAGCCAGCCCTGGGAAGTAATGGTCGTTTCCGGTGAGAAAAAAAGAGCCCTATCCAGACATCTTGTGGAACTTCTCGAACAAAATACCGAACCTTCTCCGGATATTCCTCACCCCCTGTCCTGGCCCCCTCTCATTGAACAGAGGATTTCTGCTCTTATGAAAAAAAGAGGCGAGATCACCGGCAAGGACATGAACGACCCCGAGGTCAGAAAAAAATCTAAAATAGCCAATTTTGAGTTTTATGACGCTCCTCATGGCATTTTCCTCTTTCAGGACTCATCTCTGACGCCATGGTCTATCTTTGATATGGGTCTTTTCGCCCAGAGCCTCATGCTCGCAGCCCACTCACGTGGCCTCGGGACCGTGCCACAGGCTTTTCTTACAGATTATGCAGAACAGGTTAAGCAATTCCTGGATATCCCCGCATCAAAAAGGCTGATTCTTGGAATTTCGATAGGATATCCAGATCTTGAATCGCCTGTGAATAGTTGGAGGCCTGACCGGGTCGACACTGATGCAATCCTCAGAGTAATCGAATAGATCCTCTGCTGGATAGGAAAAATTAATGACCCTTCGGAAAGCCGATTCAGCATAATGTCGGCACCACTATCTGAAGGACATTCAAACCAGGTAAAATAAAAATATAAGCAGCTTCGGCTGTACAATCCAACTGAATTGGGGGGACAAAAAAATACGAAGATATGTTTAGACCATCTTACATAGAAGCCCATAAAAAAGGAAAACTGAATGACATTATAGGGCAGGCATTGAAGATACTCGAGAGTTGTTGTCTCTGCCCTCGAGAGTGTGGTGTGAACCGCTTAAAAGACGAAAAAGGTATTTGTCGGACCGGACGCAGGGCTAAGATAGCAAGCTATAACGCACATTTTGGCGAAGAAGACCCGCTGGTCGGAACAAGAGGTTCTGGAACCATTTTTGTCAGTAATTGCAATCTCCTCTGCGTATTCTGTCAGAATTGGGAGATAAGCCACCTCGAGGAGGGAAGTGAAATAGATTCCGGGACTCTCGCACGCATCATGCTGAATCTTCAGAAGCAGGGCTGCCATAATATAAATTTTGTGAGTCCGACACACGTGGTACCTCAGATTCTTGAAGCTCTTCCTTTTGCTATCGAGGGCGGGCTGAATCTGCCTCTTG
>JBFLXE010000144.1:0-4914 GCA_040757455.1 Nitrospirota bacterium | reverse complement strand
CCCTCTTATCTTAAGAGGGGGCTTTGATGCTTCCCTCTTAGGTTAAGAGGGGAATGAGGGGAGTTACTCAAATTCGTTCTTCATTGTTGCCGTTAGATCATGGTTAGGCAACTTTCTTCAGACTCGCTTCAAGGGCCTGAAGCAGCTTATCCGGTGCTGTTGGTTTCAAGCGCCTAGGACGCAGGATTACAATTTTTTCTCCGCGCGCCTTTTTCTCGATCAAATTTCGCAACTTTTTCTCATGTTCGTTTTCGAATTTCTGCGGCTGATATGGAACGGTTAACTGATTGATCAATTCGCTCCCGATTTTCAGTTCTTTTTCGGACAAAGAAAATTTCTGGAGTTCAAGAGATTTTACCGAAATCACTTCGTCGGCATACCGCAGAGTATTCAGGCGAAGGATACCCCCCTTTGTCCAGAGGGCTCCAAGATAGGACCGCTTTCTCATGGTCCAAGTGCAGATCCCAGCTACATCCATCTCCTTCAAAGCCTCGACAAGCGCGTTATATCCTTTTGAATAAGCATCCGGCTCCAGGTAGTAAACGCGCTGAAGGAAGATGGGGTCGATCTGTCCGGTTTTGACGAATTCGTGGACTTCGATCAGCCGGCTGCTTTCGGGAGCAGTTTGTTCGAGTTCGTCCGGATCGACGATAATATATTTGCCATCATCAACTTCAAACCCTCTGGTTTGTTCTTCCATCGGCACAGGCTGTTTTTCATACGCACAGATCATCCGTTGGCGCAATTTCACACGATCGCGCTTGTGAAGGAGGTGAAACTGAATCCGCTCTTCCTTGACTGCGGTATGCAGCTTCACCGGCACATTCACATCTCCAAAATGAATATATCCTCTCCAGATCGCTCCTTTAGCCATTTAAAAATCCTCAACAGATCTACCAGGTCACTCCTTCTCTTCTATTTCCTCAACTTCCTTCCAGGTTTCATCGGGATCGAATATCTTCATGGCCTCTGCTATGCGCTTTGTATTCGTGCCGAGATTCTTCTGGTAAATGGTCCCTTCTTGATTCACAATAAAGGTCATGATGCCGGAATTCCCGTATTCAGCCGGGTACGCGACGAGCGCAAAGCCCAAGATCATCTTCCCCTTAACCATATAATCATAAGCTCCGCCGTCTGCATGTTTCCCCTGTCCTTTCAGTATCTTGAAATAATACCCGTGGAACGGCGAGAGATCCGGATTAGTGTATCCTTCCTTTGCTGCCCGCGCGACAAGAGGCCCGAGAGGGCTCTCTTCCTCACCTTCCTTCGCCTCCCAGTAGAGTCCGTCTCGTTTCCCCTCGCTGCTAATCAATCTCTGGGCGAATTCGACTTTGCCGCCGCCTATGCAATCCTTAGTCGCGTATTCATGCTGCGCATCGACATAGGCATGAAGCACATCTATAACATGCAGCTCATTTCTGCCTATTCTCCGGTTCAGAATCTCTTCCTTGCCTTCTCGTATACCGAAAACCCATGACACGCCTTTCTTTACAATAGGAATTGGCATTGGCCAGTTATCAGTACCTACGTAAAGAATCATTCTATCACGCGATTCCTGCTGGAGGGTGTTCATCTGGTCGTAGGCATCTAGAAATTTTTCACGTTCGGTCGTATCTGCCACTTCATCACCAGAAGAGATTAGCTCCCTGCTCCCCGGACCCAGTATTGCCATCATTTCTTCGGTGTCATTCGCCCTGACAGCAGCGACCAGAGACTTTACCGCCTCCTCAGGCGAGGAAAAGCTTTTCTGCGTCTTGAGTGAAGCATGCGAGGCCGGAACGGCCAGTAACAAGATCGTGACAGCGGCTATCAAACATGTTGTTAAAATTAGCCTTCTCTTCTCTGGGCCTTTATAAAATGTGACACTATTCATATTTCCTCCCTTACCACATATCTCTCCTCAAAGAATTCACGACAGACTTCTGTTTCTTTATCGGCGGGGGCCTCCGCTTTTCCCGTCGCCCCGGAATCCTCCGCCTCGCTGTCTCATCTCGCTGCCCGGACGCCGAATCTCATCGCCGGGACGCTTTATTTCTCTGCCCGGACGCCTTATTTCCATGCTCTGGCGGCTTTCGCCGCCGCGTTTGCCTGACCTGCGCTCAAATTTTCCTTCTCCGATTCCCCTGAAGGGAGTCTCCCGTATGAGAGTGCGCTCAATCCTTTCCCGCCTGGGTTCCACCCGGGGTACAACCATCCTTTCCCGGCGTTCGATGGGAGGCCGCAATGGTTCCACTGCTCTTCTTTCAAATCTTCTTGGCGGGAAACCGCGCATTTCCGGACTCACCGGTGCAACTCGCGGCGGTCTCACCCCAAAGCGCTCACTTGCTCTCTTGTCTCTGTAAGCAACCCCTCTTCTGTGGCGCGGGTCATGCCGCCAGAAGGGACGGTCGAAATCCCTCCGCACGTGACGTCTGTGAAATCGTCTCGTCTTATGTGCGTCTATATGAATGCGATGGACATGCCAGTCAAACCATACCCACGGGAACAAGCTAAGGCCGACAAAAAACCGGGGACCAAAGCTGATATACCCGGCGCTAACAACAAAACCGGGCGGGTAATACCAGTAATAAGGGGGATAGGCAGGATACCACCATGGGCCGTATACATAGAGAGGATCGTAGACCGGCACGTAGACCACCCTCGGGTCAGACGGTTCGATCCTGATTATTTCCCGTTCGACTATGACCTTCTGCTCTTTTGTCGTCTTAAGGTTTCCCTGCTCATGAGCTTTGCGGCGCAACTCCTGTATAGTCGCCATTACCTCATCCTCCTGGCCCAGAAAGGCATCTCCAAGCTTTCTCGTCTGGTCGAGTTTTTCGCTCATGGCAAAGAGAATATCCGGAAAATAACACAGAGATTTTACGCTGGTGTCCCAGGTCTTCTCTTGAAGGGCTTTATCCAGTGCATCGTCCTTCAAGTGTTTGTTCTCACGCAGCCAACGCTCGGCCTCGACCACCTCGAGCGGATAGGTCGACGCCATCAATATTTGGGCAATCAAGGAATCGGGATACAGGGCGATAGGGGCGAGCATCTGAGTAAGTTCTTCCTTATTGAATCTGTAAGTCTCCTCAGATTCGCCGGGCTCCTCTTGCGCCGGTATCCCCGGCGGTATCACGAGCATGACGATGATGACCCAGGCCAGACCTCGAGTAATATTTCGTATTGTTCTCATGACGTCTCCTTTTCTTCGCTTCTCGAAAATTCCAAACTTTCTGCACCCCTGACCGCGTCTTCGGTAATGGTTTCTCCGCAGAGAGGCAGAGTCATTTCAATGGTTCTCTAAATCAATTTTATCACTGGCAGGGGTGCTATACAAGAAAATGACCCCGCGCAGAAATTGCAGGGTATCAAACACTCTGCAGAATGGCAAGTACTCATGATGTTGTTTGATTTTTCTATCACCGCGAACTGGAGGGTATTTGCATTGAAGAACCGTTTCGGATACTTGCTTGCAAGAGATAAGATATTAAAAAGATTTTCTGTGCGCCTTTATTTTTCTTTCGCGCCGTTTGATTTCCCCATGATGAGCTTTAAAATATATTCGCCCTGATCACTCTTACCCTCAGAACCCCAGCTATGGGGCAATAGAGCGGAACTTTCGACGCTCTGCGCATCTGATCTCTTTTCGTGAACATGTCCATCCAGAAGTACCCTCTCAAGAATTTGATGTCTCGCTTTTCTCTGGGACTCATCCGTCCCTGAGGGAACAGAGTTTTTTAAATAAGTAAACGCTAGAGAATACGAATCATCTTCATATTCTTTTTCTTTTAAGAATCTAATATCTCTACCCCGGGTAAGTATCAAAACTCTGTTCATGAAGTCGGCATATTTTTCGGCTGCGATCTCAGGAGCTTCCACACGATCAAGATTCAGAGCGATAAAAGACCATAAACTGTAAAAATTTCCGAGACCCTTCGCATATTTCGTGACGGCTTCGTTGTGATCTTCCATCCTCAAAACATAGTTTTTGGCAAAGTCAATTTTTTTCTTAAATTCTTCCTCATCAAAATCTGGTACTGTTTCAACAGGGCTATCATATTCGGCGTAAAGATCATCAAGGGTATCCTGACTGTACCCCAGAACGCAATTCTTCAGCAGTACTGCTAATAGCTCGGAGATACACTGGACATCCTTCATTCTCCTCATTCTTGCTTTTGTAACAACTCCAAGGCGCTCCCATTCTTCCTTCTCTGCCTCTTTTTCAGATAGGCTTATGAACCATCCGTCATATTTTGCATGTCTCAATTCCTGGCGTTCGAGTTTCCGAGAAGTCCTGTTAAGCCGGTCGAATATCTCATTTATCATGGGGCCATCACTGTCACTTATGAACTCGACGGTCACTGCATAATCTTGAAAACGCCTCTTCAATTCCGGATCATTCTCTATGCTTTTCCATTTCTTGCCATCCAGCCTCTCATCTCCGTATGTCCTATCGAGAGCAATATTGTTTTGTACAAAAAGAAGAATCGTTTCGAGCCGCTGTTTGCCGTCGACCACATGGTAGATCATTTTTTTAGATACCTGATCTACTTCCTTGTAAAGAAAGACTGCGGGACAGGGATAGTTCCGAAAAATAGTGTCGAGAAAAAAACGTCGATCCCTCTGAGTCCATACGCTTCTTCTTTGATAAGGCGGGTCTAGATTTAATTGACCACTATGATAAATATCGACGAACCAATTGATGTCTCTCTTCATGTCATCTCCCCCGTTTTTTAAAATAAAAAATTCATAGAAAGACAGTGAAATATATTAATAGTCCGATGTGGTAATGTCAATGGTAACGAGGATTAAGGGATTCGAGAAATAACTTTTTTCAAGCTGCGATTTCAAGAGGTAAGCCGCCACCAGAATAGAAAAATGTTTTTCCTTGCACGTCACTGTCATTTTTGTCTCACTATAAGCCCTTCTACACCT
>JBFLXE010000143.1:0-4915 GCA_040757455.1 Nitrospirota bacterium | reverse complement strand
TCTGTATCTATGAAGATTTCCGACTTATTCGTCCCTCTTTGGGTTATATGATGCGGATATTTAGGAACTACAATTCTCGCTATCCTCGGCATGTTGAATATTAAGAAACTTATAGACCTTTGTCAATGAAAATATGGGGGTTGTCCCTACGTTCTTTACTACGTTCTTTTACGTTCTTTATAAAACGAATTCTGAAGGTGAATGATAATTCTGGTTTAAGTAAGCACAGCCTTTTTGAATTCCTCAATCCCGATTCTCTCGACAAAACGCGACATTCTTTCTCTTGGTCTGGCATTTTTTGCGTAATACTCAAGGCATTTTTCGAATAATTTAAACACTTCATCATCATTCAGTTTTTCGGCGATCACATTCCCAATACGGGGTCTTCCTCCAGAATTGCCACCGACCATGACACTCCACCCCTCAGGTGTGGCAAAAGCCCCGAAATCCCTTAAAAAACTTTCTGCGCAATTCAGTCCCATCCTGATATTCCAAATTTCGTTTTTGCAGGTACAGTAGATTCCTTGCCGACATACATTTTTTCTATCCTTGCGGCAAGGCCGAGCGAATCACCCTGGCCGAACTTGCACGTCTCGGTTCCGGGGCAAGCCTGTACATAATGGACGCATAACCCCTCAGCAGGCCCCACTTCCATCGCAAGATCTTTCCACGCATTTTCAACATCCTCTGGCTTCAGTCCCACGAGTGCAATGCGCTGGCCGGATGTTATTTTTATTATTCGAACATTATACTTCCAGGCAACTTTTGCGAGGCTTTCAAGAATCTCCGGCGTTAGAACACCCATTGGAATTCCGGGCACGATGGCGTAGGTCTGCTTGTCCCTTTGCAGAATTGCTCCTTTTGGCTCTTTATTCATAATCCACTCCTCCAATCACCGTCTCTCCTGCCTTTACTCTATCACCAACTTTAACTTTAATTTTAGTGTTTACTGGCATGTAAACATCGAGTCTTGAACCAAATTTTATAATACCGTACCGTTCTCCGCGTCTTAACGTGTCTCCAATCTCAGCCTTGCACACCGCCCTTCTCGCAAGAAAGCCGGCAACCTGTCTTACCATAACCTTATATTTCTCGCAAGCAAGAATCATTACAATATTCTCGTTTTTTATGGAGGCTTCGTCTTTGTAGGCGGCCATGAACCGGCCGGGGAAATATCTCACCACGCTTACCACACCATCACAGGGTGCCCTGTTCACGTGTACGTCTAAGGGTGACATGAATATGCTCATCTCTATAGATTCATTCATCAGAAACTCCGGCTCAAATAATTCTCTGATCAATATAACCTTCCCGTCCGCGGGCGATACAAATAGTCCCTCCCCCGTAGGTGCTATTCTTTCCGGATCCCTGAAGAAGAAGGCCATAAACATGGTAATCAAAAATAAAGTAGAGGTAACGCCCAATAACATGAAAGACGCCAGATTAATACCCGTTGACCTCCAACTCCACAATAGTAAAAGAGAGGCCAACAAAGTCAAAAAAAGAGATCCGAAAATAAACGGGTAACCATCAGGGGCAAACTTGAAATCAGTCATCGGTTCTTCAGTGATGGCAGGCAGATATACTGTAAAAATGCCCGTGGCAAAAATTCATTAGACTCGTTATGCCTTTGTCCTGTCTACGAGTTTACCTTTCTTGAGCCACGGCATCATAGCTCTAAGCCTCGCACCCACCTGTTCTATAGGATGGTCTTCACCTTTTCTTGTCAGGGCATTGAACACTGGCTTATTGGCCCTGCATTCGAGAATCCATTCCTTTGCAAATTCACCGGATTGTATTTCATCGAGTATCTTCTTCATGTCTCTTCGGGTCTTTTCGGTAATGATCCTCGGCCCCCTCGTAAGATCTCCATATTGAGCAGTATTACTGATAGAATATCTCATAGTTGAAATTCCGCCTTCATAAATAAGATCGACGATCAGCTTGACCTCGTGGAGGCACTCGAAATATGCCATCTCAGGTGAATACCCTGCCTCTACAAGGGTTTCATACCCTGCCATGATCAGTGAGGTCAGACCTCCGCAGAGCACCACCTGTTCACCAAAGAGGTCGGTTTCCGTCTCCTCTCTGAAGGTGGTCTCGATAATGCCTGCACGCCCTCCGCCAATACCTGACGCATAGGCGAGAGCAATCTTCTTCGTATCACGCGAAGGGTCCTGATGCACCGCGATAAGACACGGCACGCCGCTTCCCTTTTTATATTCAGACCTTACAAGATGCCCTGGCCCCTTAGGGGCAACCATGAATACGTTCACGTCAGCGGGCGGAACTATCTGGCCATAATGGATGTTAAACCCATGCGCGAAACCAAGATAGGTGCCACTTTTGATATGAGGGGCTATTTCTGCTCTGTATATGTCTGCCATATATTCATCGGGTACAAGCATCATAATCACATCAGCCTTCTTGGTAGCCTCCGTTGGGACAAATACTTTAAAACCGGCTTCCTTTGCCTTTTCCCATCCGGCCCCCCCGCTTCTTACGCCTATAAGCACATCGCAACCGCTCTCTTTTAAATTGTTTGCGTGCGCATGGCCCTGACTCCCATAACCGATTACGGCAATCTTCTTTCCCTTCAGTATCTTTTCATCCGCGTCTTTATCATAGTAAATGTCGACCATCACTCCTCCTTCTCAAGAAAATTCGATTTGCATATTATATTACAATACGACTTTTTTAGTTGAATGGTGCAGCTTGACCAACTTGTACGAAGTGCAGATTCCATTTACCCTCGAATCACAAGAACAGGAATTTTGCCCGCCCTGCTTATGACCCCGAACGAAACACTGCCCAGCACAGCAGCCTTAAGCGCACTTCTTCCATGAGAGCCAAGCGCGATCAAATCAACCTTTGATCTTTCTGCCTCTTTAAGTATCTCTTCCACAGGGTGTCCCTTTCTGACTACTTTTTTCACTTGTATGTTGTTATTCCTGCATAACCGTGCAGCATCTTCGAGGTAAGCTTCTGCAGCCTGACTCAGATAATCTTCGACAGGCTCCATGAGATGAGTTGGTGTTTTCACAGCCGGGATAAACGGTGCCACGAGCCTACTTCTATCAATTACACTGATCAAAATAATGGTTGCGCCGATCCTTCCGGCCAATTCCGCCGCATACTGAACAGACTTCATTGCTTGTTTGGATCCATCTACTGCGACGAGCATCTTTGAAATCATGATCCCTCCTTGACAGTTAAATATAAAGTTATCTCCCTTCCATTTCTAATAACCCTCACCTCAACGTTCTTACCCACTGATGTTTCAGCCACAAGCCTCGAAAGGTCTGACATACTCTCAATATGCTTTCCATTAAATAATAAGATAATATCTCCTCTCTTCATTCCGGCTGCATCCGCTGGCCCACCTGGCACAACATCTGCAACCAAAGCACCTTTTGGCTCCTTTAAACCGAATGCTTGTGCAATTTCTGGCGTTACTGTCTGGATAGATACTCCTATCCATCCACGGGTTACTTTACCTTCCTCTTTAAGTTGAGAGATGACGGATTTAGCTATATTACTCGGAATAGCAAAACCTATCCCCTGTCCACCCGCAATTATAGCAGTGTTAATACCTATAACCTCTCCTTTTAGATTAACGAGCGGGCCCCCGCTGTTTCCCGGATTGATTGGAGCATCCGTCTGGAGAAAATTATCATATGGACCAGCCCCAATAGCCCTTCCGCTTGCGCTGATTATCCCCTGCGTTACGGTATGTTCGAGCCCGAATGGGTTGCCAACGGCAAGAACCCAATCTCCGACTCTGATTTTATCAGAGTCGCCGAGAGGAAGTGTCGGAAGATTTTTGAAGAGAGATGAAATCTTTATAAGAGCAAGGTCTGTTTTGGAATCCCTGCCTACCACCTTCGCATTGAATTCTCTACCATCAGCCAGTTTCACCTTAATCTCTTCTGCTCCTTCTACTACGTGATTGTTGGTAATGATATACCCATCCTTATCAATAATAAAACCAGAGCCGAGGCTTTGCTGTTTCAATTCCCTGTCAGGTATGTCACCAAAAAACCTTCTAAAGAAATCTCCGAAGGGCCCCTCTTCTTCAGGTCCAAAGAAGTGCTTGAAGGGGCTGCCTGGAATCCTTACGGTTGTTTCAGTACTGATATTCACGACCGCTGGTTTTACTTTCTCCGCAAGGTCGGCAAAGGATTGAGGAAAACCTATAACCTCCGTACTTTCCTTTTTCTGACAACCTGCTGTTCCAGATAATATGATAGCGGTGAGTGTTACAAGAACAAGCAGGGTAAGCTTATACAAAATCTTCTGCTTCATAATCTCCTCCTCCCTTCTCTTGGCTTAAAAAATCTTAAAAGCACCCATATTACAATATTTCCTGGAAATAGATCCCTTGCCCTTTTAGTCCTTATGCCTATTTACAATCCGAATTTCTTGAATAAATAATATTTTGGAAAATCCATGCTGAGTGTAAATAATGCAGAGAACCCAAGAACAGCAAGGACTTATTCGCCTTCTCTATCGTCTTCTTATCAATTTCTCGACACATGGATATGACCACCTGTGCCGCGCCTTTAATTGCTCTGAAATGGCTTCCGTTGATTTCAATAATCGCCTCTGTCCTCTTGATTGAAGGATTAAAGGGGGTATATGAAATCTGTTTATATGCATTAAAATCAATTCCCGCGCCCTTAGCATATTCAATAACCGCAGGCCAGCAATGGATGTTTCAAAGAATTTAAAAGTCTCTTCCAGAGAGTTTTTTTTTATACTCGAATGTGTTTCTAACTTTCATATCCATGAAGTCATAACGCACCCGATAAACGGGTGGCTTGACGGTTGTGAGCCATCTCAAAGATGGCCATTAATTCTAAAATCTACCTTCTTCCTGTTCAATTTCAAGCTTCTCTTGATGTTCTATGTATTC
>JBFLXE010000142.1:0-4977 GCA_040757455.1 Nitrospirota bacterium | reverse complement strand
CACTTCTTGTTTATGCTCTTCTGGAATTAATACCTCGGCGTGCTTTTCAATTTTCTCAACTTTTTCAGGCCGAGGTTTTTTTTCTTGAATCGGGTTGACCTTTTTCACGATCTCTCTCTGTGCAATAACGGATGCCGAACAGGTTCGGGCTTCTTCAATAAAAACAAACAATTCAACTTCCCGGATATTGTTTTTAACTATCATTGAAACCGGTATCGCCAGGATAATCGCGTGAACGAAAAGAGAAATAATTAACCCATATTGTCTGCTCATTACCCCATTTTACTTTCTAAGTTTATTAATAAATCTATCTCCTTTTTGTTTTTAGTAAAGCCCATAAACCAAATATGAACAGCAAAAAGCTTAAACCTACAAAAGCACCTGTATATTTTGCTACAAGAGGCTTTTTAAAAGATTCCATAAAGAGACTTTCATTTACCGTTACTTCAATCTGTGCGCCATGCAGACCATGTTCAGATTCCCCCTGGACATTTATGATCCATTTTCCCTTTCTATCCGGCAGAAAGGAGACAAATCCATTTCTGTCAGTTCTCCCCTTCTGATATGGTATTTTATCACCAGGCCCAAATATCTCATATGCCGAATAACTTGCCGGGTCATTGTCTGTGTAAAAGACCCTCGCGCTAATGCCTTTGTTTTCGACCTGATAGTGGACAGTATGGGGAATAGCCGGACTTCTGCCCCCAGCTATTACGCCAATGATCACTATCATCAATAGGAAATACTTCATTTCAAATCTATTGTTAGAACTGTTGTATAAGACAAAAAGTCAGCATCGAGATTGTCTTTTGCCGCAACCCTGTGTTTAGCGACAATGACCTGTCTCCTTCCTTTTGAAATCTGAACGCGAGCCATGCCTTTTTCGTCTGTTTCTGTAATTTCCCTATGCGCTTCCTGTTCAAGAGAAACACCTCCTAACGGTTTCCCTTCGAAAAGAACTCTTACTGCCAGAGACTCACCTGCTTTCAGATCAGAAGGATTCTTAAAAGGAACGATCTCAAACCTTAGCCCCGCAGGTCTTGTTACGGCATCGCTGTTAGCAAAAAGCGATTTTACAAATTGCAGAGAATAAAATGAATCTATTACCTGAAGACCTGATTTTTGAGCTTCTCTTCTTGTAAGTCTCCTTTTCCCTTCTGTGGTGCTAACAAGATAGCCGCCTTCAAAAGAAAGAGTTATCATCGAGATATCCGCCTTTGAAGACAAATACACTTTATCTTTTTCGTCTTCTCTCTCCAGGGTAATTTTTTTCCCTTTGACATCGAATCCCTGTGCTTCCCTGATTCTATTTGGTTCATATGGGTCTATCTCCGGAGGATGCCCCCATCCAACCATAAACCTGTCTCCTTCTTTTTCTATCCAGAGATGATGCGCTGATGCTGTCTGTGCCAGTGAAAAGGCAATGATCATCAAAAAGAAAGCAATCTTTTTCATGTTATCCCCCTCTAAATGTTAACAGTTATTTTTCCAAAAACTACTGTCCCAAGCCAATCTTTATCAGGTTCTCCATAATCAGATTCAAAGATATTATCTATATCCAGAGAAACCCATACATTCTTTGTTATATCCTTTATGATCTTTATGTTTGAAATGGAGTAGCCCTCTATCTCTCTTGTATTTGCTTCATCGCTGTAAGCTTTAGAATAATAGTTCGTCCTCCAGTGAAATGATGTCTTCCATTTTTTTATCTCATAGTTAACACCAAGACTAATAGCATTGCGGGGGTTATAGGGAAGTTCCCTCCCGGTATCTTTATTTTCCGTGTCGAGATACGCATAGCTGAAATTCAATGAGAGATTATCTAAAAGGGCAGCTTTTGTACCAAGCTCCACCCCCTGTGTAAATGCTTTTCGCACATTCTTCCATGTTCGGACGGGTACATTATTGATAGTTTCCGATGTTTCAACCACAACAACAATGTCCTTTACATCATTTCTGAATAGACTCAGGCTTGCGGATACTTTCTCTGAAAATATCTGCTCGACGCCTACGGAATAACCCCATGAGATTTCAGGATTCAGATCAGGGTTAGGTTTATTCCACCAATTCCCATGTTTAAAAAAGACATAAAGCTGCCTGATTGTCGGAGATTTGAAAGCCCTGCCTATCGATGCCCTGAGGCGTGTTTTATCGGTGATTTCCCACATGATGCTTGTTTTCGGATTGAATTCAGTACCATATAGAGAATGATCGTCTATTCTGCCGCCGATGACTATGCCGAAGGGTCTTGCTATGATCTCGTCCTGAAGGTAAAAACTCCACACTGCATCGCTTTCATCAGCGAAGCTTGCCCTGATGTCCCTCAGAAGATATTCGCCGCCTGCTGTCACGAGATGGATTTTACCCAGAGGTCTTGAGTATTGAATCTCGCTTTGCGTATAGGTGATATCTCCTGATCGCCGGGTATAACCGGGAGAAAAACTGTCAAGATCCAGTCTATACCAGTAACCTTTGATCTTCAGAACAGATGCATCGGGAAATGCAATTATGAATGAGGGGCTCAATCTGAGCTTTTCCTCAATTTGATACGTCCACTGCAGTTTGTCATAATTAATTCCAAGAGAAAAAATTACCCTGTCAGAAGCGTCATATGATAGTTTCGTAAGGATATGTCTTCCTTCGAATTCGTCTTTCGATGCGCCGTAACGTCCCCTTTCAGAAGTTTCTCTCTGGGCGCTGACGAGAAATCCAAATTTGTTAATTTTGCTGCCATAACTGATGTTTACCAGCGATGTGTCATAACTGCCATATCCGCCGCTCGCTGCAAATAAAGATTTTTCAGGGATTGGCTTTGTAATTATATTTACAACTCCCGATACCGCATCACTTCCGTACAGAACAGAACCCGGCCCCTTCACTATTTCTATCTTTTCTATCATCTCAAGAGGAATCTGATTGAGGCTGATTCCGTACTCGCCCATGCCTCCCCCGAGTACCCTCTCGTCATTGATGAGGATCAGCCCGTAACCTTTATCAAAATCCATGCCTCTAAGTCTTGAAAGATAAGCTGATGATCCTGGCACATTTTCACCGCGTATATAAAATCCGGGGATTTCCCTTAGTAGTTCAGAAACGTTTTTCGCATTCGATTTTTCGATATCTTCTTTTGTTATGATAACGGTCTCCACAGGTACGTCTTCCAATGTATGAGGCGTCCTGGTTGCCGTTACCACGATTTCTTCAAATCTTGCGATGCCCGTTTCCTCTGCAAAGGTTGTTGAAACAAGAGCCGAAAAAAAGAAAGTCAGCAGAACTCTCAGAAACATTTTTCACCTCCTGAACTTTTTTGTCCACCAAAATAAAAAGCCTTGAAAGCACACCTTCTGGTGGAATGCCTTCAAGGCTTTTTCAGGTTGTCTTCGCTGCTACTTTACCCTAACATGGGCTTGGAAAAATAAAAACCGTGACTGCCACCTTCATGGTTTTAGGCCTTCACGGCTTCTTCAGATAGACTTTTTAATTTCCTTATCTTCTCGACGAGGTTATTTCTAAGTTAATTAAATAACATTTATTTGTCAAGCATACTTTGGCATTCAAATGCTTCAAACTTTTGTATTAGAACATAAGATCAAGCAATCTGAACTCTGCACTTTTCTGGATACAACGTGGCACGAGATTCCTTTCAGTAGTAAACCTACGACAGGAAAAATAGAGGATCTACCACACGAAAAATCACGTTTTGCCGGCAGACAAAGCATTAATCATATGCTAAATTGGTTCGTTGCCTCATATCCATTTTCAGCAAGGAGAGCTGATGAAAGTCAAACATCACCCCAGAAAATACATATTCATTTGTATCCTGCTCTTCTTTTGTCCGGGTCTCATTGAAGCGAGAGACATGAGCCTCGAAAAGGAACTCCAGGGAAGACTCAAGGAGAGCAGAATCGCGGTCAGAAAGGCAAAAGATAAAAAGAGCAGAGGGAAAAATATTCATGAGGATATTTCTCTTCTCAAGGTGAAGTCTGAAGAAATAAAAGAAATGTTTCATCGACTTCAAGGAAAGTTCAAAGCGCGGGAAGAAGAGATAAAGAAATTTCCGGAGGCGAAGAAGGCCCTCAGCAGGCACAAGGAGATGGTGGAGAGCTTTAATAGGGCAATGAATGAGTATCTTGATCTCATAAAGAGTATTTCAGATGATGGTGGAGATGTACAGGATATCATAGAGCGCCTTGATTTCCAGCTTGAAAAGATACTCCACAAAAAGAAACTTCCTATACACGGTAACCTTCCATACAGAAATCCTGACTATTCATCAATAGAGCCAAATCAAGAACCAGCAATAAAGCCTGCATACAAAGGCGGAAATAAAGCTGTAAGTCCTGATGACACGAAGAGCATAGAGGAGGCCCCGATTTCAGAGGAGATCGCAGGCCTTGCACAGTCACTCAACTGGGATCCTGTCTTGATTTATGAATATGTCAAGAACAACGTAGAAACAGAATGGTACTGGGGGTGCATGAAGGGAGCGGAGGAGACATTAAGGCAGAAGTCTGGGAATGACTGTGATCAGGCGGCATTACTTATTGCACTTCTTCGGGCATCGGGATTTCCATCCAGATATGTAAGAGGGGTGATAGAGTTCTTTGCCGGAAGTGAAGAACCTATCAGGAAGGTGAAAAATCTTACCGGTATAGAGGATCCGTGGAAGATCGGAGAATTCTTCCGGGAGGCAGGGATACCGTATAGACCGATCATATCGGGAGGGAAGATTTCGAATTTCCAGATAGAGCACATCTGGGTAGAGAGCCAGATACCTTACGCCAATTATCGTGGAGCGATTATTGATGAGCATGGAAAGAGATGGCTTGGATTGGACACAAGCATAAAGGTAACCCAGATAATTCATAAATTCTGCTGAAAAAAATAGCCAACAATCCTGAGAGCTTTGGTATTATTAAGTTTGCAAAGGCTCAAAACCAAAGAAAGGATGGTTGGCTATATGACAGAGTGTATCAC
>JBFLXE010000141.1:0-5118 GCA_040757455.1 Nitrospirota bacterium | reverse complement strand
AATTATTGCTCTTCTCTTTCCCAATATTTGATTCTGAGCCATGACCTGGTAAAATCTCTGTCTCATCCGGAAGAGCCATCAAGCGTCGGACAGAGAGTCTTAATTCATCAATATTCCCGCCAAACAAATCCGTTCTTCCCACAGATCCTGCAAAAAGGGTGTCTCCTGTAATTATTATTCCTTCACCGAACAGGCATATCCCTCCCGGAGTATGTCCGGGTGTGTGAATGACTCTGAATCTCAGATTCCCTATTTCAATTTTATCTCCTTCAGAAACAAAAAGATCTGGTTCCGGCAATGCCTCAAGCTGGAAACCCCACATCGCTGCTTGCTTCTCGATGCTGTTATAAAGAGGGAGTTCATCATGATGAATGATAATCTTCGCACCCGTCTCCTCTTTTATTTCGGCTATTGCACCGACATGATCAAAATGGGCATGAGTGCAGATAATAAATTTTACTTTAAGATTGTTTTCTTCGAGCAAATCAAGAATCCTGTCAGGCTCGTCTCCGGGATCTATGACAAAAGCTTCCCTCGTCGTTTCATCTCCGATGATAAAACAATTATTTTCAAGGGGACCTATAACAAGTTTCTTTATGATCATAAAAGTCAGGAGCCAGATAACGAACTGTGAGTAAATATAACTTACACAGAAAGCGAGGTCAACTCAAATCAATGGTTGCTCATTGAGAATCATTCGCAATATGGATTGGAGGGTATCTAAATGGAAAGGTTTTAAAAGGAAGTGGTCGGCACCTGCCCGCCGAAACTCATTTTCCTTATTTTCACAACTCATACCAATAATTGGTACATTAATACCAAGATTTCTGATATGAATGACCAGATCGATCCCGTCCATATTTGGCATGCCTGAGTCGGTTATTATTAAGGAGAAAGACCTATCTTTTTCAAGGGCTTCCGTAGCCTCCTTTCCGTCTCTGACCATATAAACTTCATAGCCGTGAAGTGAAAGAAATTCCGCCAGTAACCTCCTGACATGTTCCACATCATCCGCGATTAAGATTTTTCCTTTTAGGGTCTTCACAAAGTGCTTGATAATACCACTTTTAGTTGTATTAGTCAACCCAATTACAACCATTAGGTGATAGACTTTAGGCTCCCAAAAATTCAAAATGATTAATTGATGGAGAAATCGAGATCGTGATGCCAAAGGATCTGAAAAATATTATCGGCAGCTTAATAAGAAGGCGCAGGCTTGCTGCCAACATGTCACAGATGACTCTCGCTAATAAGATGGGTATCTCTTATCAGCAGTTACAAAAGTATGAAAAAGGTATTGACAATATTTCTGTCTATCGGCTGTATCAGTTGTCACATGCCCTTGACATTCCGATCAATAAATTCCTTGACATTGAAGAACACAAAAAGATCGCTGAAGATATAAGTGAATACGGTGTAAACAAAGACGAAAGAACACTCCTTGAGTTTTTTCGAAAAATTCAGAATAAAGAAATCAGGCGCGGTTTGCTTCTTATGGTCAAGGGGATTGCGGGCTCAATTGAAGAAAAATAAGATCATCCAGGGGAAACTTTACTTTCCAAACTTCTTCTTCACTATCTGGATCATATATGAAAACTCTTCGCTTTTCAGAAAAAAGCTTATCGATAGATATGTAAAAACGCAAATAGCAATGGTCCCGCCGAGATAAAAAGCCTTGAGAGGGGTTTGACCCGAGGTCTGCCATAAATCTCCGTGCAGCAACATCCAGCCGATTATGCCCATCACTACTGAACCGGCCAGCGCTCTGACAAAAGACACGATTATTCTTTTTCCGCCGGCTGTCTCGATCTTTTTTTTGAGGAAAAAATATAACATAAAAAAATTCAGACCTGAGGCCAGTGAATTTGCAAGGGCAAGACCGCTGTGCTGGAGATATTTCATCAATATAACGCTCAATAGGGCGTTGGCTGTCAGTGAGATCATGGCTACTTTTACGGGCGTTTTCGTATCCTGCATCGAATAAAAACTTGCTGTAATGACCCTGCCCCCTACTATCGACCATATACCCACAGAATAAAAAAGGAGCGCCTGGGCCGTGCCTATCATGGCTTCATGATCGAATTTACCCCTCTGAAAAAGTATATTGACGATAGGTTCCCTCAAGGCGATAAGCCCGATCATTGCTGGTACTGCTATGAAAAATAGCAGCTTCAGGGCAAATATCAAATCTTCCCTCAGCTTTTCAAAATCTCCTTTGACGGCATGTTCAGAAAGAGTTGGCAGAACTGCCATTCCCATAGCCACGCCAAAAATTCCCACAGGAAATTGAATCAGTCTCATAGAATAATAAAGATATGTGATACTTCCCTCGGTAAGAAACGAGGCGAGAATGGTGCTGACGAAGACGTTGATCTGAGCAACAGCCATTCCCATGGTCGCTGGTGCAATCAGAACAGACATCCTCTTGAGTCCTGGATGCCTGAATCCATATTCCGGTTTCAACGAATACCCTTTTTTGAAAAGAGAAGGCAATTGAAATGCGAACTGCACAAATCCTCCGATTGCAACGCCTGCGGCCACTGCAACTATCGGCTCTTTCACCGCCGGCGCGACAAGGATCACCATGATGATAACGGTAACATTTAGCCAAGCAGGAGCCAGCGATGGCGTAAAAAAAACCCGGCTTGTATTCAACGTTCCCATTACGAGAGCTGCGAGACTTATGAAGAGAAGGAAAGGGAACATGATTCTGGTCAGGAGGACTGTCATCGAAAACTTTTCAGGCATTGAAAGAAATCCCGGAGCAATGACCGTTACAATTACCGGCGAAAAAATGATCCCGGTGATACAGATTAAGCCGACGAAAACCACTATGAAAGTGAAAGTAATCCTGACGAGCCTCTTTGCTTCTTTAGCTCCATATTTTGTCTGGTACTCTGTTAGAACGGGAATAAATGCAGATGACATCGATCCCTCGGCAAAAAGTTCTCTCAGTAGATTCGGGATTCTGAAGGCGACGAAAAAAGTGTCAGCAATTCCGGTTGCACCGAAAAATCCGGCCAGTATCATGTCTTTCACATAGCCGAGAATGCGGCTGATCAGAGTTGCAACAGACATGATTCCGGCAGCCTTTGCTATCCGCCCTTTTCCGTCTGTTACCGGATGAACCTGTCTTTTCATTTTGACGATTATAGCAGAAAAAACAACCAGGAATTTGCAAAATACAAAAGCTGTTTTTTAAAATCATTCATGGCAATTTTGAGTGATATCATTGCCAGAAAGAGGGAGAGGCTGAAAGAGGCTAAAGCTGTCGCTTCCCTGAGGGAATTGAAGGCAAAAATAGAGGATTTGGAAGAAACACGAGATTTCAAACAAGCCATAAGAAGATCTCCCGGAGAAAAAATCAAATTTATAGCTGAGATAAAGAAGGCTTCTCCTTCCAAAGGTATTATCAGAAAAGGATTCGACCATATCACCATCGCAGGGATATACGAAGAAAAAGGGGTTGACGCCGTCTCTGTTCTGACAGAGGAGGATTTTTTCCACGGAAACCTCTCCTTTATCCCTCATGCGAAGGAGGTTATTACAAGGCCCGTCCTTAGAAAGGATTTTATTTTCGAAGAATACCAGGTTTATGAATCAAGGGCATATGGTGCCGACGCGATATTGCTGATAGCTTCGATACTCGACAAGAACCAGGCTGCTGAATTCCTGCACATGGCAAAGGAACTGGGGTTGTCCTCTCTCTTTGAAATACATGATCACAAAGAACTCGAGATGGCTATGGCGTTAAACTGCGACATAATCGGGATCAACAATAGAAATCTGGAAACCATGAAAGTGGATCTCGGGACAACGTTTGAACTGAAAAAGGAGCTGTCCCCAGGAAAGATCATCGTGAGCGAGAGCGGCATAAAATCTCGCGAAGAAGTGGCGCTCCTCGAAGATGCAGGTATTGACGCAATACTAGTGGGTACGGTGTTGATGGAAGCTGAAGATATAGGTAAAAAGATAGACGAGTTAACAGGCAGAGTCTGATAAATCGATGCTGACGAGGGTCAAGATATGCGGAATTACCAATATTGATGATGCTCTCGCAGCCGTTGATTTTGGGGCTGATGCCCTCGGATTTGTCTTCTTCAAGAGAAGTCCGCGCCACGTATCCTTGGAAAAGGCAGCAACGATTATAAAAAAACTTGGTCCATTTGTGACGACAGTGGGCGTTTTTGTGGATGAATCACCGAAAGAAGTTGAGAAAGCAATTCTGGAAACCGGCATTGATGTCGTACAATTGCATGGCAACGAACCCCCTGAAATGTGTACATTTTCAAAAAGATCAATAAAGGCTATAAAGGTCAAGTCCTTGGAAAGCCTTGATCCTCTCATTCACTTTCAGGGCAAGGTTACCGCGTTTCTTTTGGACACTTATTCACCGAATATCCCCGGCGGTACCGGTCAAATCTTCAATTGGGACATAGCCATCGAAGCGAAACAATTTGGACCGATAATACTCGCTGGAGGCTTGACTCCTCTAAATGTGAGAGATGCCGTGAAGAGGGTGAGACCCTATGCCGTGGATGTGAGTAGCGGCATCGAATCAGAAAAAGGCAAGAAGGATCATGAAAAGATGAGGCTTTTCATCGAGAGGGCAAAGGCGGCATGAACAGCTTCCAGCTCTTGGCTCTCAACTCTTCGCTCTTAGCTCTTCAGCTTGGGCTTCTCTGAACATATCCTTACAACCGTCTTAACGTTGCCCCTTGGATTAAAATCGCCGATAACTTCAAGAAACCGCGGTTTCAATCTCGCTAAAAGCTCAGAATAAATTTTATTAGTCACTTCTTCATGAGATATGTAAGTGTCTCTGAACGAATTCAGATATAGTTTGAGAGATTTCAATTCAACAATCTTCCTCTCCGGAACGTAGTTTATTCTTATCGTCGCAAAGTCAGGATATCCTGAACGCGGGCAAAGGCATGTGAATTCCGGGAACCCGATATTAATTTCGTAGTCACGTTCGGGATTCGGGTTATCCCACAGTTCAAGTCTCGCTTTCTTTATTGCCTTTTCTCCATATTTCATATCACAAAATCTAACATCTTGCATAACTTACTGTAAAGGGCGCTACCCCTTCGCGCGCATGGCTTGACATTATTTTTT
>JBFLXE010000140.1:0-5262 GCA_040757455.1 Nitrospirota bacterium | reverse complement strand
AGGCCGTGCGGCGATGAGCGTTTTATAAAAGTTATAGAGAAACTCACTGGAAAAAAGTTGATGGCATTGCCGAGAGGAAGACCGAGAAAGAGTAAATAATGGTAGCTGTCCCTGATTTGACAAAGACAGAAGATGTCATATCGTGCTAAACTATTCATGAGATATAAATGTGAAAATCAAGATACTTATTATCGGACTATCCCTATGTTTTCTTTCGCCAATTTCTGCGCATCCGGCGCAGAAACATGAATGTAGCTTCTGCCATCTCCCGGCTGCTGAAGGAAAGGGTATGCAACTGAAGGAACCGGTGAATGACCTCTGTCTCAAATGTCATCCCACAAGGAAATGCGTAAATGAAAGTGAACATGAAGTAGATATCGTCCCTTCAATGACGGTTGAGGGACTTCCCCTTAGCAGCGATGGTAAGATGACCTGTATCACCTGCCACAATCCCCACAAATGGAGTTCGTTAAACCTTCTGAGAATGGAACCAACATTGCTTTGCCTGAAGTGCCACCCTGAGTACTAATTAAGGCCCGGGGTCTGATTTTTGATCGAGCAATTATAAATAAATGTATTTACCAATGATCCCTTTTTGTTTGTTATCCAGGCAATGATAATCTTTCATTTCATACCGGCAGTTGTAAATATCTGTAATTAGTAACCTTCGTTCGTTAAGCGGCCGAATATTTTCGTAGGGGCTGCGCACAACAAATTGCCGCCTGCCCCTGTCTGTCTCGACGTCCCAATCAAGGCGATCGCCAACCTCCTTTATAGAAATAACCCGGCCAATGACTGGTACAAAATATCTCTTCTCCAGTTCTGCCAAAATAAGTTGCTGCATATCGGCGGGGAATTCTTTAATGTCGACGATAAGACCTATCTCTGGAAAATCCTCATGGCTTGCGTCCCTCACCGAAAGAAGCCCTTCGCTCTTGTTCAAAGGATATGAACGATAAATCCAGACCCTGGGATAGAACGCCTTCCCCTCGATTTTTAGTTGCAGCACGCCGCCGGTTCCTTCCGAAAATCGTGCTGTTCCGGGGTCAAGAATATTTATATGTAAATCTTCCATTTTTTAACCAATACCCAAATCCAGCGATAACCGTAATAAAGACTTATGCACGGTCATTGCGAGCGATAGCGAAGCAATCTCCTGTCGTGCAGTGAGATTGCCACTCCGCCACAGGCGGATTGCAATGACACACTATAGAACAAGCTTTCTCTCGTCTTATCGCTGAATCAGGTAATAATTGTCACTACCTCACTTCGTACACACTCTTCAATTCAATATCTGGCCTTATCCCCAGAAGTCTGGATTGTGCTTCCACGAAATTGCGATAATATCCTTCCTCGTGAATCAAATCCTGCGGCCTGCCAAATTGTTTTAAACAACCGTTCTTAATCACAATCACCTTATCCACATTTTGTAACGTCGACAATCTATGTGCGATGATGAAAGTTGTCCGGTTCTTCACGAGATTACCAAGAGCGCTCTGTATCAAGCGCTCTGTATTGACATCCACTGAAGACATCGCCTCGTCAAGGATGAGTATTTTGGGGTCACGTAGGATTGCCCTGGCAATGGAAATTCTCTGCTTTTCGCCGCCGCTTAGACCTGCGCCTCCTTCACCAACCCTTGTCTCATAGCCGTCCGGCATCCGGATTATGAAATCGTGTGCATTGGCAGCTTTCGCCACCTCAATGATCTGTTCCCTTTCCGCATCCGGTTTCGCATACGCAATATTTTCGGCAATGGTTCCTCTGAAGAGATACGGCTCCTGTAGAACCAGCCCGATATGTTTCCTTAGATCGTTCTTCTCTATGGTTCTGATGTCCAGATCATCCATAAGAACCAGACCCTCATCTGTTGTATAAAAGCGGCAGATCAAATTAACGAGCGTCGTCTTACCCGAACCGCTTGGCCCTATGATGCCGACCATCTCACCTGGCTCGACCGCAAATGACACCTTATGCAGAACAGGCAGATAGGGGAGATATCCGAAAGTTACATTACGAAATTCTACTTTGCCTCTCGGTGAAGGCAGAGGAATATTTTCTGTCTGACCTTTTTCTTCAGGTTCATCGAATATCTCGAAAATCCGATGCGCCGCCGTCAACACTTGAGTTGCCCAGTTGCTCAACTGCGTCAATGAAGAAAGTGGTCCGTAAAACATTCCAAGATAACTCAAAAAAGCAATGAGCGTACCCAAACTGATGCGGTAATCAGGATCGGCAGTGAGCACGAATTTACCCCCTACATACCATACCAGGAGGCCACCTATCCCGAAGGTAAATGAAACGAGAGGGAAAAAGGTCATCCAGGAACGGTTTATGGCGAGCGCATCTTCTCTCAGCCGGATATTTCGCGTATTGAATTCTCCGATCTCCCTGTCTTCCTGATTGAATGCCCTGATGATGCGGATGCCCGAAAGACGAGTGTTAAGGAAGCTGTTAATCCTCCAGCGGGAAAACCAGTATCGGTTGTAGAATCTAATAATGTATTGCCAGTATCGTTGTGTAACGAGCATGATCAGAGGTCCCGGAAGCAAAACAAACAGTCCAAGTCGCCAGTTCATGCTGAAGAGTACAACGCCGATACCGAGTATCAGGATGATATTCAAGAGGAATCCGTGGGAGATATTGGAGATGAAGCTCTGGAGTACCTCGGTGTCGTGAGAAATCCTTGTCATGAGACCGCCGACCTGTTTCCGGTCAAAGAAGTCAATCGGCAGTCTCTGAAGCTTCTCGAAAAGGTCTGCCCTGAGGGTAAATACGAACCGGCTGCCAACTACAGCACTGACGCGGTTATTGGTCACTGTTATGATTATCCGTGCCACCTGTATGCCGACGAGACCAAGAAGGAGCCATAACAGCCAGTCCTGATGCTGCGCAGAGGCACCGAGCACATCATCAACCAGAATTCTGATGAGGTAAGGCGGCATCAGATCAATGCTTACCCCCAGTAGAAGAAGGATAAACATCACTGCGCACGTCTTGAGATATGGCTTCGTCATCTTAAAAAGGCGGCGGACCACTTGGTGTTTCTCACATACAGAAATCTCTGAAATATCAGATTGCTCTATTTTCTCTGCCTCTTCAAGAAGATTTTCATCCTGGCAGGCCTCGGGATTCCGGATCAGCCCGTTTATCAGTCTTATTGCAAGTGCAAACTGGTCTGCAACGACATTGGAATAGCGCAGGATATCAGATGTCTTGCCGGCGGACCTGACCTCAACGACCTGTCCGCCTACCACGGGATAGGATTTAATTTCTTCAAGGTCGATAATGTCGAAAGAGGTAATGATTTCGGGCTGCTCTGCGCTTCCCGACAGAATGTACAGTCGCCCCCGCCCCACAATCAACCACTGATCTCTAAACTCACCTTTTTCATCGATGTCAGAACATATGGCGAGATCAATCTTGTCGAGAGGCAAGGCTTCTTTATCTGCGAGAAATGAAAGTATCCGGTCGGGAATGTCTCTCTTTATCAGCATAGCGAGTCGATTTAACTAATATAAACCAACTCCACCAACTTTCACCACCAGTTATTTTCAAAAGAAACACCTTTTTCAATATGTTAAAATTAAATTGAATTTAAAGGGGAATCCCAAATGCCAAGAGAAGCAATATGGTACTTAGAAAACGCCAGGGAAATTTTGAGAAAGGCACCCATTGAAGACAATACCTACACCGATATCAAACCGGTTCAAGAGGCTTGTAACACAGCGTATCTCGCAATATTAAAGGCTATTGATGAATATCTGATAAATAAAGGTGTCGGCCCTGAAGACTTGCCACAGTCTATTGATGGGTATAGAGAAATGATAAAAAAATACCTTTCAATACATAATGGCAAACTTATCAAAGATTTTAATTCACTTTTCAACCTCTTACATGTTGCAGGCTATTACAGAGGGCTGCTGGACAGAGTTGAAGTTATTAAAGACACATTCAAGATAGCAAAATCATTTATTGAAAAAGTTAGTCCAGAGTCTTAGTTTCTCAGTCTCCATGAGTCTCAACGTGTGGTTTCCAAATGATTTCTTAATACAGAAAATTGCTCTTCGAAAAATTTTTGGTCCATGATTACTTCGGTAAGATGCTGCAATTTTATCACATGGGCCTAAAAAATTGTCTACAAAAAATTTTAGAACGCAAACCCGACGATAACAATAATTAATAAAAGACTTATACCTACGGTGATTGCCACGCCCCGAATGCTTTCGGGGCGTGGCAATCTCAACACAAAAGACAAAATGGTCATCGAAAATCGGGGTTCCAGCGGATTAACGTCTTATTCGCTTGAAAAATGCGCGATTTTTTCATTTTATATATCACTATTTGACACATCATAAATTATAATGTATAGTAATTTGCATGAGAGTCTTAAGAAAGAAACCCTTGCAGATTTATATTGAACCGAAACAGGAATTGCTGCTTGAACGGCTTGCCGCCGAAAAAGGCACTTCAAAGGCGGAAATAATACGCCTGAGCATTGACAGGTATCTCCGCGACCTGCCGCTAAAGGAAGACCCTGCCATTGGCATTATCGGACTCGGGAAATCGGGAAAGAAAGACACATCCGAGAAACATGATATTTACATCGCGGAACATGTGTCCGGTTATGGGAAGAAAAAGAGGAGATAGTGTATTCAGAAAGAATATTTGTCGACACGGGCGCATGGGTTGCGCTTGCAGATGAAGATGACTCTCATCACCAGGACGCTGCTTCAATTTTTCCTTCTCTTCTGAAAACATACAAGGGGCTCATCACAAGCAACCTCGTAGTCGCCGAATCTTATATCCTCATGTTAAAAGGATTGGGGCACGACGCGGCAATGAATTTCCTGGATAGAGTAAACAGCAGTCCACGGATCATCCGGATTTATTCAACGTCCGACATCGAGGACAAGGCAGAGGAAATACTGAGGAAATATCGAGATCAGGATTTCAGCTATACAGACGCCGTCAGCTTCGCAATTATGAAGATGCATGGGGTAAAAAAGTCTTTTTCCTTCGATAGGCATTTTGAGACCATGGGATTTGTAAGAGCCCCCTGAAACGGAGATACAGGACTGGTCAGCATATCTAATGGAAAAGGATGAAGAAACGTTTATTAAGAACATAAGACAAATCAGACTTGTCCAAAATAAGTTTTAGATAAACTCCGATCTGGGTAATATAGTTATGCAATTAACAAAACCCAGACCGGAGGTGTATATGAATAAGTTTAGCAGCATTTTCAGCCAGATTCTATCA
>JBFLXE010000139.1:0-5284 GCA_040757455.1 Nitrospirota bacterium | reverse complement strand
ATGAGAATAATCCGTAACAAGTATTATATTCTTCCATTGAATAAGAGCGGTAAAGGGCACTATCAGGACATTGCAAGGAAGGTCTCTTAAAAGTTTATCCGTTACACCTCTGAGAATTAATCTCGACAGACCACTCATCGATCTTCTCCCGATCATAATCAAGTCAACATTTCTTTTCTCAGCCTCTTCCAGAATAGCTGTATGGAAATCTTTCCCGTAACTGACAATGGTTTCGAATTTTACTACACCATCATCTATTGCAAGTCCTCTAAAGGTCTCCATATATTTTTTTGTTGAGTCTTTTAGCTTCTGCGCTATAACTGAATGGGAGATGCCGAACTGATCGGAAACGACCATTTTTTTCAGAGCATGCAGAAGATAAATCTCGCTGCCGAATTTTCTCGCTATTTCTATTGCCTCTATGATTGCAGATGAACTATGTCGTTTCCCGTCAGTGGCGATAAGTATTTTTTTATACATGGCAAGGTTATTTCATCCCTTTCATATTATTTCCATTTAGAATTATTGTATATTGTAGTAAAATCTACAATCAAAGTTCAGCAAATTTTGTAAAAGGCATTCTGCGGATAAACTTTTACAGGATAAAAGCGCTTTTACAAGACCCTCCGGATTCTCTTAATAAGCAAGTCAGGTCGGCATGGTAAAATCATCAATCAAAGACTATAAAAGTCACGCACGCCTTCACCTTGATCGCTAATCATGGTAGTACATATGTCCTTTTCTTTGAAGGTTTACTAACAATTACCTCCTTGACTAAATCATATGAAAAAAACAGTTTGAGGCAATTCAGGTCAACTGCCGGGGAGAAAATGGGGATAAGGATGAAATTATTTGTATAATAAACTGTTATGGAACAAAAAGATTACTATAAAGTACTTGGGGTCAATGAAGATGCCTCTTTTGAGGAAATTAAAAAGACCTATCGCAAGTTAGCCTTTCAATATCACCCGGACAAAAACCCCGGCAAGGAAGAGATGATGAAAGAGGTTAACGAGGCATACGCCGTTCTCTCAGACGAAAGAAAGAGAAGTGAGTATGATTCCTGCAGACAGAATTACGGATTCTTTGCAAGAGACAAATTCAGACAAACCTATACTGACCAGGATATCTTCAAAAATTCTGATATTAGTCAGGTCTTTGCAGAGCTGAGCAGGGCATTTGGTTTTAGCAGGCCAGATGATATCTTCAGCCGCAGCACTTTCTACGGGAACCAATTCAGAACCTTTCAGTTTAAAGGCCCTGGATTTACCGGAAAAGGTTTTTTCTTTTTCGGTCCCGTGTCAAAGACATACCAGGACATGTTAAGGGCCTCCCGGTATCAAACAAGTAAAGCCCCGGCCTATCGGCCTTCACTCTTTTCAAGAGTATTCCTTAAGGGGATACAGGCATTTCAGAATCATATGGCCCAAAAATACGGATTGGAATTGCCGGAAAGGGGCAAGGACATTGAAGATGAAATTACAATCCCTTCTGAGGTTGCCACAGCCGGTGGCAAGGTGCGCTATCGTTATGCTGACCCCGATAATCCCCGTGATTTAATGATAAAGATACCGCCAGGGATAAAGGAAGGCCAGAAGATAAAATTAAAGGCCATGGGTAAGGACGGAAGACGCGGCGGAGAGTCCGGCGATCTTTATCTTGAGGTAAAAGTTCATACCCCGTTGCTTAAGAAGGTAAGAGAGTTTTTCAGGAAATAGTGGTAGGGTTTCGATAACTTAAAAACATGAAACCAAGCTTTCCTCAGAATTCCGCTGCCTGCCTGCACGATAAGTTTCAGTTTTAATGATAACATCCGTACTTTAAGAAAGAGATTAAGAGCCGTAAATCCTGATTGTGAAGATTTCGAAGTCGAGGAAATGATCCTTTATCAGGCTGTTGAAGAAAGACTGAAGAGGTTAAAGACAGACTGAAGAGGTTAAAGACAGACTTTAGGACAGGGTACAAACCTGACAAGATACCATTTGAAAAAATACAGGTTTCCTTTAAATACCTCGTTCCCTTTTATACAGAGGGAAATAGCTTGTTTTGTTCCACCTGCAAATGCGCATATTTAGCATATGATGAAAAATAATAAATACCATTCGAACCCGTCGTGCTTTTCGGGGCAGAATATGTCTTATATTGATATCCTGAAATGTGTCCTTTTGTCCAATTCCATAATATAAAAAATTTGATCACTAAGTGATACCCTTGACGTTTAACGCAATACGTTATAAACTAATGCAGTGATAAAATCATTCAGGGACAAAGAGACCGAGAAGGTATATGGCAGGGAAAGATCAGCAAAATTGCCGAGCGATATACAACAAATTGTCCTGAGAAAACTCAGAATGATTAATACCGCTCAGAACATAAATGATCTCAGAATACCACCTTCGAACAGACTGGAAAAACTGAGTGGAGATAGAGCAGGACAATACAGCATAAGAATTAATGACCAGTGGCGAATCTGTTTTGTCTGGAAAGATAACAATGCATATAATGTCGAAATAACCGACTATCATTAAGGAGTGAGCATATGAAAAAGAGTAAATTAAATCCCGTACATCCAGGGGAAGTTCTCCTTGAGGAATTTCTCAAGCCAATGGGTTTGAGTCAAAACAAACTTGCTCTGAATATTGGGGTGCCTGCACGGAGAATAAACGAAATAGTCCTTGAAAAGAGAAGGATCACTGCTGATACGGCTCTGAGACTTGCGCGGTTTTTTGGAACCTCCTCAGAGTTCTGGCTTGGTTTGCAGTCTCAATACGATTTGGATGTTACTGCTGATGAACTCGGTGAGCGTCTTGAGAAAGAAGTCAGGATATATTCAGAAGTTGCATGATAAATGGCTCCTGCATATTGTCAGTCCATAAGAATATAGAAAAACTGAATAACAACAAGATCTTAATATCACCGCACTATACGTAACAAAACCTACTTTTTCTAATGTTATCAGTTAGTTAAATCCTGTTGTTCATTATTCCTTTCTGGTACCATTCAAAGTCATCATCTCTTATTGGCTGTGTCCTTTGTAGTACAACATTAATAGCCTTATAGTAGTCCCTCTGCACTTTGAGATTGGAGACTCTACAATAGCACTGAGTTGTAGTAATCCGGCTGTGGCCCAGCAGATCCTGAATGGTAACGAGATCGGCATCCGCATTTAACAGCTGGGTTGCCATAGTGTGTCTTAAATGATGACAGGATACCTCTATCCCGGCCCTCTGTGCATAGTGTTCGATCCTCTTTTGAATGCCACGAACCGATATCGGCTTTCCTCTCAGCGGTCCCTTTTGCACTAAGAAGACTCTTTTCTCCTTCGACCATCTCCGTTTATGCATATACGTCTTTAAGGCACTCAGAGCATCCTCGCTGAGATAGACAACTCTGTCCTTGCTGCCTTTTCCATTGAAGACATAAAGCTGTCTACTGTGATACTCTATCGCATCTGCTGTCAGTCGTGCAACCTCTTCAACCCGTAGACCGCATCTAAGCATGAGCATGAACATGGCTCGATCTCTGGTATCATTGATTTTGTTGAAGAGTGCTTCAACCTGTGCGTCTCTGAGATGTTTGGGCAGTGGCCGGGGCAGACGAAGCCTGTAATTCTTTTTGACCGGATTGGCAAGCGGCATTCCCTCATCTTCGATCAGATAATCATAAAAGGCATGAATGCAACCGAAATGACAGTTGATGGTCTTTGGTTTCTTTCTCCTTCTCAAGAGATGGTCCAGATAAGCGTCGGTTTCTTTGGAGGTTGCCCGCTCTATAGAAATCTGTAGCCAGACACTGAACTGACCAAGGATATTGACGTAGTTTTTTACGGTGTGAACCGAATAGTTCCTTCGCTTCAGGAATCTCCGGTACCTCGCAATAGGCTCAGTAGTCTCCATGAACACCTCCCTGTTCGATAATCGCCATGGCGCGGAAGTACTCCTCTTCGCGACTCTTGTCGGTCAGACGCGCATATCGCCGAGTCATCTCTATATCGCGATGGCCCAACAGCAGTTGGAGACATTCCAGGCGCATGCCGGCATTGAGCAGTTCGCTCGCAAAGGTATGACGGAGACTGTGGATCATGTAGCCTTTATGCTGCAGCCCCGCAGCACATATATACTTCACGAAAATATTGCGGGCTTGAGTGTAACCTAAATGTTTATGCTGTAGACCAGGGAATAGATGCTCGCTTTGAGGTTTTCTTTTTCTAAGCCAGAGCTTTAAGGCCATCAGAGCATCGTCGCTGAGATAGACCACTCGTCCAAGGCAGTTCTTCTCCCCCTCATAAATGTGTATCTTTCTTTCCCTAACATCCAGGTCTCTTACATTCAGGCGAAGAACTTCGCCGATTCTCATGCCCGTTCGTAAGAGCACGAGTATCAGGGCACGGGCACGTGTCTCTTTAATAGCACCCAGAAGCTTCCTGACATCACCCGGTGAAATGGCTCTCGGCAGAAAATCAGGTACTTTGAGTTTGATTTTACGTTTAAGTATGTGCTCGTTAATGATATCCTGTTCGATCAGAAACCTCAAAAAAGCCCAGAGACTATTAAGCCGTGTCCTGGCAGTGGTGACTTTGAGACCTCGATCCTGCTCGTGTTCGATAAAGGCTTCTATATCGTCATGCACTATATCCTGGAGTTGACCCTTTCCTAAACAATTGTAGAAAGTGAGAAAGGAACTCACAGCGTGGAAACTGTTTAATAGCGTGCTTGGCTTGTGATTCATTCTCCACTTGTGACGCATGTAGTTCTCGAATTGCTCACTCTCAGGCAGTTCCATCTTAGAGATCTTCTGAAGAATGCGATCAATGGGAGAGTCTGCTACTGTCAGATAATTTACTGCTTCGATCTTACTGCTGTGTGGTCTGCTGATAATCGGCTTTGCCTGGATCATTGTTCCTCCTCTTTCTATTTGAAAAAGTAGGTTGATCATGACCCTAAGCGGCTCTAACAATCAATCAATTTTGTTACGTATAGCACCTGCAAGTAAAGAGTCACGACACAAGATGATGAATGGTGAATATTATTCGAAATATTCACCATTCATTGAGTCATAAATCAAGGTCTACTACATATACCTCTGTCTTCATAAACTCATTGATAATTGCTGACCTTTCGTTGCTGCCAGACTGAGAAAACATGTAATACCCATTCTTAACTCAATGACAGGTAAGCCACTGGTTTGACCAGTGAGACTCGAAAAGGTTTGACCTCGCAGGATTAAGTAGGCATTCATGAAGGAGTTTAAGATTAACCGGGAAAAGACTGATAGAATCTGCATT
>JBFLXE010000138.1:0-5300 GCA_040757455.1 Nitrospirota bacterium | reverse complement strand
GGGTTACTGGACACGCCAGAATGACAGAATGAGAATCTTAAAAAACTTTTAAGACCTTTTAAGATTAACAGCATAACCTCAAAGTGATTTTGCCTCAATTGAGCAGTAATCCCTCATGAATTCTTGTAGGTAGCAGTCCACAAAGGCGTCGCTGAACATTATCATATCTAATTGCTTTGTATAAATTGTGAGGCGACCTAATATACTTAATTTTTCCTCGATAGTTGAACTTTGATATCTGATTATCCTGGCGTTCAGCATATCTCCAATCCTATCAACCTCGAAATCCAGCTTTTCCAGAATCTCTTTTATCAGTCGTGTTCTTCTGATACGTCTCTCGATAGATGCGCCTCCTCCCTTAAAATGAAAGCGAATATAGTTATGGTCTATGTTATCGCCCGCGTAGGCTTCCACAGTGGATAGATGGTACCCTAACCTGATATTAAAGTTCATGTACTCTCTGGATATCAAGGCGAAGCTCTTTCCCCATCCCCTATCTCGATGTAATGATGGCACAACCGCAATGTTAGCAACAACAGAGGCTAAACCCGTTACATTCTTAGGCCTGGGGCCTGGCCATTTCATGGACATCATGCCTTTCAGGAAGGCATTCATAGGGGTAGAGCTGATGTTATTAGTAGTTACCTTCTTTGCTGGAGTTTCAATTCCGCCGTCCAGGTCTATTACGTATATCTTAAGGGGCACTTTTAAAACTAATCTTACAGCATCTCCTTCTTTTACATCAGGCCTATCGCTGATTTTAAACATTTCGTCCAGTGATACCTCATTAACAAAATGCGTTATATCATGAAATGTTCTGCAAAGTTCAGGTCTGAATGAATCTACTCTAAGATAAATTAAGTTTAAAGGAACAATCTTTTTTAGCACCTCGTCTAATATCTTAAAGACAAAGGTATTTTTAAAAAGGTTTTCCCTTTTTTCTCCTAATTCAATGACTTCATCCACGCGGCCTTCGTAAACATTACCGTTAAAAGCGTCTACAGTTATTTCCATGCCGCTTGTTATGAGCTTTGTGGCTGTTTTTGTATTAAGGATAGTAGGCACATGGAAATCTCTGGCAAGGGATGCCATATATTCTGTAACACTCCCTGCATCCGTTATAATAGCAGTAGCCTTATTCATCACGGTTACAAACGTAGGTGAGATATGCTTGGCTACAAGGATGGCGCCATCCGGAAAATTTTTCAAATCTTCCACTTTATTAACTAAATAGGCAATTCCCGTACCAACACCCTTACAAGCAATAACACCACCTTCAATCAAGACCTTGTGGCCTTTTAATGGTGCAGGGTTCATAACCTTACCGAGATCGGAATCATTCTTGCCTAACATATTCACCACATTAGAAAGCTCCATTTCTTCCCCAGCCTTTCTATCGGGAGTCACCCTGCCTTTGGTAATACCCTCAATATCCCTTTTCTTAGTAAGGATTGCCTGAATCTCTGAATCGGCCCTCTTTAGTACATCATGTAACTCTAAATATTTCCCATTCGAGATTTCATTTAGGGCATCTACGATAGTATGGACCTTATCAGATAACATGTTTGAGTTTGATCTTATATAATGCATGTCAAAGAGATAATCCCCTGAAAGTTTTTCTTCCATATCCGCCATTATCACACGGATGGCATTGGTTTCAGAGAGTAATCTCTGGAAGCAAAGATATTTTTTTTGAAGTTGTTCCCTTGTTGGGGATAATTCTTCAGTAAATTTCACCTTTCTGAATATACTTAATAAATCCCGCATTTAAACCCTATCATTTTTTATATTGTCATCGCGAGCCCAAAGGGCGTGGCGATCTCATCCTCTTTTGAGACCCTGTTTGGAGATTGCTTCGGCTCTCTTTGAGAGCCTCGCAATGACAGGTGAAAGGGTCTTACTCCTCGCAATGACTTTTTATTCAATAGCTTTAAATTAAGATTAAGTTTGTTCATATATTTATTCACTTTCCGAGGGAACAACAGGCAGAGACACAGTGAAGGTAGTGCCTTTTCTCTCCCTATCCTCCTCTTCAGACACTGTCTCAAAGGTTATTTCTCCACCATACTTGGTTACTATACCATGACTGACCGAAAGCCCCAATCCTGTCCCCTCTCCTACCCTTTTCGTGGTAAAAAAGGGATCGAATATCCTGTGTCTGTATTTCTTTTTAATACCATGTCCTGTATCCTCAAAAAGTATCTCTATCCTGTTACCAAGCTCATTAAGTCTGGTAGAAATAGTCAAAACTCCTCCTCCTTCCATAGCATCAGCTGCGTTGGTGATTAAATTCATAAAGACCTGCTGTAAATGTCCTGAATCTCCCCTTACTTTTGGTAAATCTTCTGCAAGGTTCTTCTCTAAAGTGATATTTTTTGTAGCCAATATATTCTCAACAACAGAGATTACCCTTTCAAGGTTTACATCGACGTCAGTGGAATATTCGGCTGTCACCTGATAACTGGCGAGGCTCAAAAAGTTTTCAATAATCTTTTTACAATTAAGACCTTGCCTTTCTATTGCTTTAAGCATTTCATGCTCCTTGCTATTAGGTTCTGTCTTTTCTAAGAAAAGGTCGGTAAAACCAAGGATTATCGTCACAGGGTTATTAAGCTCATGAGCAATACCGGCAGCCAACTCTCCCAGAGACGCCAGCTTTTGTACATTATGCATCTGTTCTCCAGCTTTTTTCCATCTGGTAACATCTCTTGCCATTTCAATTACGTAGGTAACAACGCCTTGATCATCATATATTGGATAAGCTGTGACCCTATGATAAAAAACTTCACGCCCTTTAAAATGTGTATGCATGGCCTCGGAAGTCTTACCTGTTTTTAATGTCTCCTGTACCGGGCAGGGATGATTGGGTATATTGCAAGGTCTATCCAGATTATGAAGAACCCGATAACAATGCTCACCAACAATCTCATGCTTGGGTTTACCCAGCCTTTTTACCAGTAATTCATTTGCTTCCTTTATCCTGTAATCCCTGTCAACAACCATGATCTGGTCCTCAATTCCGTCGATAATAGACTGCAAAAATCTTTTGGCTTCCAACAACTTTGCAATATCTTTCTCTGAAATATTTTCCACTTCACTTCTTTCTCCCTTTCATTCCCCTCCCTTGATGGGAGGGAACAAAGGGGAGGATGAACTATGTATGTGTATTTAAGCTCTCCACTATAGTCGAGGCACTTATAATAAGCCTTTCAGAGAGTGAAGGAGATGCAAAATGGTTTAGAAATACTTCAGGATGATAGCAACAATTGTCAGACCGACAAGAGGAGCACTCATTTTTATTTTACATCTTTTTCTTAGTTAATACCAAATTAATACCCAAAAAGCTATTAGATTAAATATATTATCAAGAAAGAAGAGAATAAGATAAGTACAACTAATAAACCAAGACCTATTACAGATGGGGTCATCCTCATTTCAAATTCTCGTTTCCTGATATATGAAATCACCACATATGTAACTCTTAGTATGGCTTTGTCAAGGAAAGATCCAAAACTTATAAGGGGCTCCTTACAGAATCGTACAAATCTCATACCGGGCATTCTAACAACCCAGTCTGTATCAAGTGTATATGTTGGATGACCGATGACCAATTTTCTTAATAACCAAAATCCCATAAATGCAAATATAAACATCTGAGTTATTGAAAATACACGAGTAATTGTATATGGAACAAACTCAACTGGATAAGGGAGCAAACCGTAAAGCACTTTCGGATATATACCCAGGAAGAGGCACAGAAATGCAAGTATGCCCATGCCAATTAACATATTTAAGGGTGTGTTTATGGCCGAATCCTTTAGTTTTGCCCTTATATCTGGTAGGGGCTCATCCTTTCCCTGTAACCACATATTCCATGGAAGTTTAAGCCCAGTATGAAGCCACGTCCCTATTGAAGCTCCTTCAAGCATTAAATATATAATCGGCCTGTATATCAATTCAGCAGACTCTATTGTCATTGTCTTGCTGACAAATCCACTAAATAGAGGAAATGCGGAGATGGAGAGACCGCCAACCATTGTGAGCCAAAAAGAGATTGGCATGTATTTATAAAGACCCCCTAATCTATCAAATTTCGCTGTTCCCACCACCGCCAGTACAGTACCTGCTCCCATATAAAGCAAAGCTTTATATATAATGTGACAAAAGGCATGAGAAACAGCACCATTTATCGCAAGCGGAGTTCCTATTCCTACTCCAGCTACCATATATCCAACCTGAGAGATAATATGGTATGACAAAAGTCTTCTTCCATCATTCTCAAGTACTGCCATGAATACCGCAAAAAGTGCCTGTATTGCGCCCATCCACATTAAAAGTTCCAAACCCGAAAATCCCCTTACCAAACAATATACTGCTGTCTTTGTAGTAAATGCAGTCATATATATAGCACCACTTGGAGTTGCCTCAGAATAAGTATCGGACAGCCATGAATGGAAGGGAGTAGTAGCTGTATTTATTATAAATCCAAGGAGTATAAGGTTATAGCCAAGATCATCTCCACCCCATCCCCATGGCATATGGACAAATTCAATTGAACCAGCCTTATGAAAATGCATAAGAATGCCTGCCAGTATACACATACCGCTAAAATGATGCCACAAGATATATCTGATCGCAGCGCCCTTTGCCTTCTTTGTTCCCCTAAACCAAATGAGGAATACAGGGGCTAAAGACATTACCTCCAAACAGAAAAACAGGGTAAAGAGGTCACCGGCAAAAACTGCACCAAGAGATCCTCCAATATAGACCATTGCCGCTACATGCTCCCAATCATTTTTCACACGGAGGGCATAAATATTCATACAAAAAGCTGCAATTACAAATACATATGCGAAAACCATACTCAATTTGTCTATACGGCCTATCTCAAGCGTATATTGCAAAAATGGAACATGCCATTTACGGAGGGCATCGGGATAAGAAGGAATAGATCCAAATACTCCATTTGATGTGAGGATAAGGATTATAAGCCCTGCTACGGGAAGCAAGAGGAAGTATGCTACTTTTAATCTCCTCCATTTAATGAATGGAATCAGGAAGCTACCAAAAAGAATTATAATGCCTGGATGTATCCACTCAATCATTTCTGCTCCCCTGATTCATAATACTTTTTATATTGCCTTTCATAATATTCCTCATCCTTCACAATAAAAAAACCCATCCATTTAGATATAAGAATCAAAGCCATGCAGCCCAGAAGTCCAAAGATAGCAAAAAATTCCGGTATATATTGAAATGAGAAGTGATAATCAAATGTGTCTAACTTAAGCCATACTAAA
>JBFLXE010000137.1:0-5432 GCA_040757455.1 Nitrospirota bacterium | reverse complement strand
GTGATAGAATCTGGCTGAAAATGCTGCTAAACTTATTCATATACACCTCCGGTCTGGGTTTTGTTAATTGCATAACTATATTACCCAGATCGGAGTTTATCTAAAACTTATTTTGGACAAGTCTGATGGTAGATTTAGGAGAAACGGATGAAAAAACAGAAGGCCCGAAAGAATTTAGTAGAGCATTGGCGGACGGCTCTCACGGCAGAGCAAAAGAAAAAACTGTATCTAAAAAGTATTCCAGAACAGGTAAGCCAGTCCATGGCCTTCGAAGGCGATCGCGTAAGCCTGAAGATGCTGAAAGAGTATCTGAAGACATTGAAAGATACCCATCAACCACGCGCTTCGTAGAATCCAGCCTCGGGATTAAATCTTATTCAGAATTAGCTCCATACCTGGCAAAAGGTGTCGAAAAAGTGATGGCTCAACTCCTTCAACTAAAGCCGGACGAACTTACAGTAACCCCTGAATTTATTTGCAAACTTCACAAAGATGCCTTCGGAGAGCTTTTCCCTTCGTGGGCCGGTAGGTATAGAGACAGAAATGTAACCGTAAGCAATCATACACCTCCGCAGTATTTCGAAATCCCTGTCCTGATGCGACAATACTGTGCTGATCTGGAATCACGACTATCAATTATGGGCGCAAAGCCACCTGTGACAAATAGTCTGCTCGAAACCCTGGCATTTGCAGAAGGCCGTCTCTTGAGTATACATCCGTTTCTTGATTTCAATGGAAGAGTTGCAAGAATGCTTCTCTTTGCGCTTCTCTACCGACTTGATTTGCCTCCTGTGCAGCTCGTTCCCGATGAAGATAGTGAAAATGAGAAGACAGAATATCTCAACGCACTTTCTGAAGCAGATTATTTCAACTGGCAACCGCTTATTATATGGGAAAAAAGGTTTGGATTGAAGGAGTAAAGATGAGGCTTGGTATTTTGAGTTGGACGGATAAAGAACTGAGTGAAAACCGCTACGATACTATTCACGATTTCCTCGCCTATCTTGCAAAGCAGATGATTGAGCTGAACAAAGCAAAAAATGAGGAAATCAAAGGCTTCTTAAAATGGCTTGAGCGGGAGATAGGATATAATATTGATAATCTCACTGGTAAAACTATTCTTAAAGATTACCCCAGAAGCGATCTTGTAACTATTCTTGCTATCTTAAAAAAGAATAAGCAAAAACTTACAATAGATCCTTCAAACCGTAAGTTTCAGGAAAGCTTAGAAAAGCATTTCAATGAGAGCATCTCCGTGCTTCAGCCTTTAAAAGTCAAAATTAAGGCGACCGATAATTTGATAGACCAGATTGTTTATAAACTCTACGGCCTCACTCCAGAGGAGATTGAGATAGTGGAGGGAGGGAATCAAAATTATGTCGGTTAAATTGGCTCGAATAAAAAAGGAATGCATTGTTGAATACGACATTAATCAGCCACCTGACATTTTCTTCGATACCAATGTGTGGCGTGGAATGAATAGAGATGATAAGACATTTTTGTACAGCCTCCAACAGAAGAGGGGTTTTCGATATCGGTACACAGTCACAAATTTCGTTGAGCTTGCTTCACATCTTGCCGATGAGCCATCAATAAAATACGCAAATCCTTTCAATAACATCAAGGCTTGTTTTCGTAAGATTATAGAGCTTTGCCATGCAGAGGTCTTGCCTTCACCTGAGATAGAATTTGCACGTGAAGCGGGTCTTGAGCATTACATTGACCCTGCATGGATACCTAACATACTTTGTATGATTACTAAAGTTGAAGCTATTGCAAATGCAAGCAATATTAAGGACATTGCTCAGATTATTGATATAAGTCATTATAAAAAAATGAAACAGACTGATAACAAATCTCTGAAAACAGCCTTTAGTAATTTTCCGGCAATCTCAAAACCAAGCACACAAGATGAAATGGAAAAAGCTCTCCAATGGTTTATGTACATAGCAAGTTTTTTCTTTATAGAGAGGCCAAGCAATGGAAAAGTAAGATATGGAGACCTTACAAAAAAAGAAAAGGAAAGCTTTCAAACAGCATTTACGTGCGGGGCTTGTAGAATTTTCTTTAACCATTGCATGACAAGAATTCGGCAAACAATCAGGGACGGGAAGAAAATCGATCCCAATGATTTATATGATATGCTCCAGTTAATTTTGCTGAGAAATAAGAATCGGCTTTTTGTAACATCGGAAAATTCATTCTTCCTTTATAAAATTGACGACTCCGAAAGTCAAAGAGTGGTCTCATGGGAACAATTCCGGAAGTCAAATTGATATGAGGAAAATCAGAAGGATAAATGCCCAAAAACAAGACGATTCAGCGAGTCGTCCCTACGGTACGGTTAAAAATGGTAAATAAATATAACCCCGACATCCGTCATCGCCGTTCGATACGATTGAAGGGTTATGATTATTCAGAGGCGGGGGCATATTTTGTAACGATATGTACAAAGGACAGAGAATGTTTATTCGGGGATGTGGTAAATGGGGAGATGCGATTGAATGAGGCCGGGAAGATGGTTCAGAAATGGTGGTATGAAATTGCAACAAAATTCAGAAACATTGAATTAGATGGATCTGTGATAATGCCGAATCATTTACATGGGATTATTGTAATTTCGGTTGATAATTGTAGGGGCGAGGTTTCCTCGCCTGTTTTGAAAACAGATGAAACAAAAACCAGAAAAGAGGGCGGGGTACCCCCGCCCCTACGGAAACGCACATTAGGACAGATTGTTGCATATTTCAAATATCAAACGACAAAACAAATCAATCAAAACCGCAACACCCCACGTGTTCCCGTCTGGCAACGCAATTATTATGACCGCATTATTCGCAACGAAACAGAATTAAACAAAATGAGGGAATACATTCTCAACAACCCTCTAAACTGGGAAACAGATGAAAATTACCGGAAAGACTGAGATTGTCCGCGACTCATAAACCGAGAATAAATAAAATGAACAAAGTCATTATCCTCCTCGGACCCACAGGGGTTGGAAAGACAGGTGTTTCAATCCTTCTTGCAAAGACGCTGGGTACGGATGTCATTAGCGCGGACTCAATGCAGATTTATAGGCATATGGATATTGGAACCGCAAAACTTACGCCGGAGGAAAGGGCTATCGTTAAACATCACATGATCGATATTGTGGAGCCGTGGGAGTCATTCAGCACAGGGGAATATATCAGAAAGGTGTTGCCGATAATAGATTCCCTTCACCACGAGGGGAAAATTCCTGTCGTTGTTGGAGGCACCGGCCTGTATATAAAGGCAATTACAAGGGGTATCTTCAGCGGGCCCTCTGCCGATTGGTTTTTACGAGATGAGCTGCTTGCGCTGGAAAAGATGGAAAAAGGGGCATTGTACAGTTGTCTTCAAGAGGTCGATTCTGAGGCTGCAGGCAGGATAACTCCTGGTGATTTAAGGAGAATCATACGGGCATTGGAGGTTAGTCTGAAGAGCGGAAAACCCATCTCTGAAATACAAAAAAAAATGACCCAACCTATTCCCTATAAATTTATTAAAATCGGGCTTTCAAGGGAAAGAAGGGAACTTTATCGTATCATTGAGACGCGCATTGATAAGATGATTAAGGCAGGCTTGGTAGAAGAGGTGGCAAAGGTGATGAACCATATAGAGCAAAAGAGCGATCAGAGGTGCAATCCCGGTCCCTTGCCATCAATGCAGGCTATTGGATATAAGGAGATGGCAATGTATCTTCAGGGCAGGACGGATTTGGAAACTTCAATCAGATTGATTAAAAGGGCCACCAAAAGATATGCAAAAAGACAATTTACTTGGTTCAGGAAAGAACGGGATATACACTGGATAGACATAACAGGAGTATGCGATATTCATAGTATTCTAAAGCCCATTCTGGATGTAATTTATGACAAACTTAAAAGAGGCGCAGCCGAGTCTTGAGTTAATAAAAAGATATACTTTGTGGTAAAATGAAATCTAAAAAGGAGAGGGTATGAGTAATACCGGCAAAGTTCTCAATATTCAGGACACGTATCTGAATCAACTCAGGAGGGAGAAAGTACCCGTGGTCGTTTATCTTACCAATGGCGTTAGATTAAAAGGGTCTATTAAAGGCTTTGACAACTTTGTGATTCTCCTAAGAGAAAATACTTACTCACTTATTTATAAGCACGCAATATCCACCATAATCCCCGAAAGAGAAGTAGATATCACTTTTGAAGAACAAGCCTGAGCCAAGAAACCCTATCCCCACTGTTGACGTCATCATCGAAATGGACAGCGGAATAGTTCTTGTTAAGAGGAAAAATCCTCCTGAGGGCTGGGCTTTGCCGGGTGGTTTTGTAGACTATGGAGAAAGTCTTGAAGCTGCAGCATCTCGGGAGGCAGAAGAGGAGATAGGTCTTTCGATCGAATTGGTCAGACAATTCCACACATATTCTGACCCAGGGAGAGATCCCAGACATCATACAATAACAACAGTATACATTGCTAAGGCTAAGGGATTGCCTGTCGCAGGTGACGATGCCAGAGAGGTCGGCATTTTTAGTAGAGAAAGTCTGCCGGAGCAGATTGCTTTTGACCATAGAGACATTATTGCCGATTATTTTGCAGGGAGGTATTGAAAGATGCTTAAGGCTATGCGAAAACACGCGAAGTACTTTTATATACTTTTCTTTGTAGTTATTTTGACCTTTATTTTCTGGGGCGTAGGCACGGTCGATAAAACAGGAGATAGTGCCATTGTGGCCGAAGTTGGGGATTACAAAATAACGGCCGAAGATTACTGGCGAACTTACGATAATATGTATCGCTTCTACAGAGAAATTTACAAAGACAAATTTGACGAAGAGATGGAGAAGAGACTGAATTTGAAGGACAATGTCCTTGAATCTATGATTAGTGAAAGGCTTCTATTGATAGCTGCTAAAGAAGCAGGCATCAGTTTAAGCGATGAAGAATTGCGCGAATCAATCGTGCGCGAGCCGGCTTTTATGAGGAACGGTAAATTTGATAAAGATATATATCTAAGTCGATTGAGATTGAACAGGCTTACTCCCGAGCTTTACGAAAATGTTAAACGCCGGGAACTCCTTCTCGATAAAATGCACCGCCTGATAGAATTGTCTGCCGATTCACTGGAGTCCCAACTTCCGCAGGTTACAGAAAATGCACAGATGGCAGATCTGATGGGCCAGGCAATGTTACGTGATATCAGGGAAAAAGCAACGAAGTCATTCATCAACGGCCTTAAGGCAGAGATAAAAATCAAGATTTACAAAGACCTGATTTCCTGACACAGTTTTCGAGATTGGCGCAACTAATGAGCCCTTCGAGAAATTCCCAACTGATTGATATAAGCCGATTGACAGGTGATGCAAAAAATAAAATCCCCCAAAAACAGTCGATAAAACCTTGATATAAAGCCTCACGGGAGCAAACAT
>JBFLXE010000136.1:0-5955 GCA_040757455.1 Nitrospirota bacterium | reverse complement strand
AGGTGTAGAAGGGCTTATAGTGAGACAAAAATGACAGTGACGTGCAAGGAAAAACATTTTTCTATTCTGGTGGCGGCTTACCTCTTGAAATCGCAGCTTGAAAAAAGTTATTTCTCGAATCCCTTAGTATTTATTTCTGTTTACATTCACCAAGGTCAATGATATACTTACTGATTTATTAAATGGAATGTCGAATGTTTTGCCGAAAATTCTTACTTGTCATTACAGTACTGAGCCTGACCCTGTTTTGTAAGATACTTCACTCCTATTCTCAGGAATTACCAATTATAAACTCTATCGAGATACAAGGCCTCAAGAGGATCGAAGAAAGTGCTGTGAAATCCAAGATTGCGCAACAGGTGGGTGAACCGCTTTCTCAGGACAAAACAAACGAAGACATAAAAAACATTTTTAAGATGGGGTATTTTGATGATGTGAGGGCAGAAATTGAGCCCTTTGAAGGCGGGGTGAAACTCATCTATATCGTCAAAGAAAAACCTACGATTATAAAGATTGATTTCCAGGGCAATGAAGAATTCGACGACTCAAAGCTAAAGGAACAATTGACCATCACAACTGGTGCCATCGCCGATGTGGTTCTGATACAGGAGAATGCGAACAAACTTAGAACATTTTATGAAGAAGAGGGGCACTATCTTTCGCGTATAGTACCCGTTATTAAAAAAATCAGTGAAAATGAAGTAAGCCTGACATATCAGATCGAAGAAGGCCCAAAGGTAAAGATTAAGAAAATAAATATCGAGGGAAATAAAGCCATCTCAGACGGCAAGATAAAAAGGGCCATACAAACAAAAGAATGGTGGTTTTTTTCTTTTATCACGTCTTCGGGTTACTATAAGAAAGACAATATGGAATCGGACATCGATAGAATAAGAGACCTTTATCTCAACAACGGCTACATCCAGGTCGCCGTTGGCGAACCCCAGATCAAGCTTACCGAAGATCAGACCCGGATGATCATAACAATTCCACTTTCGGAAGGCGAACAATTTCTGGTATCGTCTACAGAAATTTCGGGAAATACGGTGTACGGCACAGAAGAGATCAAGAAGCGCGTCACCATGACACCCGGAAAACCCTTCAGCAAGGCAACTCTCAGAAAAGACATTATCTCTATATCCGAACTTTATTCGGAGAATGGATATGCACTCATTACTGTGACTCCGGACCTCATACCCGATCAAGAGAATAAGAGTGTAAAGGTCATCCTGAACATTGACGAAGGTGACAGATACAGAATCGGCAGGATCGAAATTTCTGGCAACACGAAGACGAGAGATAAGGTTATAAGGAGAGAAGTTAGACTCGATGAAGGTGATATTTTCAATAGTGCCCTAATAAAAAGAAGCTATGAAAGAATTAACAATCTCAATTTTTTCGAGACAGTGGAATTGGCCCCAAAACCGAGGCCCGAAGAGAAACTGGTGGATCTCGAGGTCAAGGTGAAAGAACGACCAACGGGGTTCTTCAGCATTGGCGGTGGTTATAGTTCTGTGGAGAGATTTATCGCTATGGTTGAGCTGACACAGGGCAATCTCTTCGGAAGAGGACAATACATAAAATTAAGAGGCGAACTCGGAGGCAGAACATCATACTATGATATAACCTTCAGAGATCCCTGGTTTTTGGATAGACCTATCACATTCTCAACAAGTCTTTATAATGTCACGAGAGAATATATCGAATATGAGAAAAAGGCTACAGGTTTCAGCATCTCCTTCGGAAAGAGATTCTCCGACTACTGGTGGAGCAATGTCGAATACAACTTCGAGGACGCCGAGATATTTAATGTATCGGAAGAGGCTCCGAGAATAATAAGAGAACAGGAGGGCACAAGTGTTACAAGCAGCATCACTCCCTCCTTGGTCAGAGATTCAAGGGACAATTTTATCGATCCTTCCAGGGGTTCCCGAAATTCCATCTATGTTACGTATGCAGGAATCGGGGGTACAAACAATTTTGTTAAGGGTGAAATTGACTCGGCGTGGTATCTGCCCATTAAAAGTACGACTCTCATGTTAAGGGGAAGGTTTGGATATGCGACCGGTATCGGAGATGATGAGCTACCACTCTATGAACGGTTTTACGTAGGCGGGATTTATACTGTAAGAGGACTGGGTTTTGGCGAAGCGGGTCCGAGAGACGAAGAAACAGGCGACGTTATTGGCGGGACAGAAGAACTGATATTTAATATGGACTATATTTTCCCTCTCATAAGCTCGATCAGGCTGAAAGGTGTGGCCTTTTTTGACGCAGGGAATTCATACGAAGAATTTAAAAATTTTGGTGAATTAAGATATACTACTGGATTAGGCGTGAGGTGGATTTCGCCTGTTGGACCTGTAAGAATTGAATGGGGATACAATCTCGACAGGAAACCCGGGGAGCGCTCAAGCAGGTTTGAATTCGCCTTCGGTACTTTCTTTTAAAAGAAAGAATTTCACATTTATAGACAAGGAGGTTTCATGAAGAACGTAGTATTGCTTTTGATTTGCTTGCTCGTCTTCCCGGCCTTTTCAGTTGCAGCTGATCCGGCAAAGATAGGCGTTATAGATATCCAGAAGGTACTGAATGAATCGGAGGCAGGGAAAAAAGCAAAATCTGATCTGGAAACTTTGATCAAATCGAAACAGACGGTAATTGATGAAAAGGGAAAGGCGATCGAGAAGCTAAAAAGTGAATTGGAAAAACAGGCATCCGTTCTTTCCGCAGAAGCCAGAAAGAATAAGGAAGAGGAACTGGAAAAGCTGGTTAGGGAATATCAGAGACTTGTTCAGGATTCCCAGGCTGAGGTGAAAAAGAGGGAAGGTGAACTGACCGATGCGATTCTGAAAGAGGTTCATGATTTGGTTGGTCAGATCGGCGAGCAAGAAAATTATTCGCTTGTAATGGAGCGTGGCCTCATCCTGTATTCCGAGAAAACACTGGATATCACGAATATCGTATTGAAGAAGTATGATGAGTCAAAAGCCAAATCAAAAAAATTGTGAAGCTCAAAGACATAGCATCTCTGGTCAAAGGTAAAATTATAGGTGACGAAGACCTCGAGATCACCGGCGTGTCAGGAATTCAGGAAGCCCGCGAAGGAGACATCACATTCATCTCTTCAAAAAAATATGTGAAGGATATTGCGCAATGCAGAGCCTCGTGTGTAATGTTAAAGGAATCGATAGCAGGCATAAATTTAACTCAGCTTGTGGTCCCGAATCCTTACTTCGCCTTTGCGAAGTTGCTCGAATATTTCTATGTCAGCACCCGGGAGCCTTCTGGGATAAGCGGTGATGCTTTCATTTCGGATAAAGCAGAAATAGCCAGCGATGTCTCTGTTTTTCCTTTCGCCTTCATCTCGGATGATGTTTCAATCGGCAGAGGAACCGTTATCTATCCCTTCGTATTTGTAGGAAGTGGCACTGTCATAGGCGAGAGGTGTATCATTTACCCTCATGTCACCTTGCGTGAAAAGGTAAGGCTGGGTAATTCGGTTGTGATACATTCGGGTTCGGTCATCGGCTCTGACGGTTTTGGATATGTCCTTGAAGGGGATGAATATTACAAAATACCGCAGGTCGGCGGAGTGATCATCGAAGACAGGGTTGAGATAGGTGCCAATGTATGTGTGGATAGGGCGACTACAGGAGACACTGTCATACGTGAGGGCTCCAAGATAGATAACCTTGTCCAGATCGCACACAATGTGAAAATCGGCAAGAATTCGATAATTGTTGCGCAGGTCGGCATCGGTGGAAGTTCTACCTTAGGAGATTTTGTGACCTTGGCCGGGCAGGTTGGGGTCTCTGACCATTCGGAAATCGAATCCGGGACTATAATTGGTGCTCAATCTGGTACCATGGGCTTTCTTCCAAAAGGAGTCTATTCAGGAACTCCAGCCATACCTCATCGAGATTGGTTAAAAGCAAAGGCCATTTTCGCAAAACTTCCAGAACTAAACAGAAGGATAAGAGAGCTCGAGAAAAAAATGGAGCAGCTTGAAGGGAGGCAATGAATGATTGACATAAAGGAAATACACAAACTCTTACCCCACAGATATCCCTTTTTAATGGTGGACAGAATTATTGAGATAGAAGAGGGGGTTAAAGCGAAAGGCCTTAAGAATGTGACAGTAAATGAAGAATTTTTTCAGGGGCACTTTCCCGGTCAGCCGATAATGCCCGGCGTCCTCATTATAGAAGCAATGGCTCAGGTGGCTGGCATTCTTGCCTTCCGCTCGGGTGCGAACACAGGTAAATCCGTCTATTTCATGAGCATCGAGAAAGCCAAATTCAGAAAACCCGTTATTCCTGGAGATCAAATGATTCTGGAGGTGACCATAGTGCAAAGCAGGGGAAACGTATGGAAATTTTCCGCTAATGCCCATGTGGGTGAGAAGATTGTTGCCGAGGCTGAATTTACGGCCATGGTCACAGACAAAGAGATATAACATGGGGAAAGAGATTCATCCTACTGCCATTGTGTCGCCCGATGCGGATATTGAAGAAGACACATACATAGGACCCTTCTGCACCGTGGGGGAAGGTGTCCGCATCAGAAAAGGTACGAGGCTTATTTCAAATGTTATCATCGAGGGGATATCGGAAATAGGAGAAAATTGCCTGATCTATCCCTTTACGAGTATAGGGCTTCCGCCGCAGGATCTCAAATACAAGGGCGAGAGGACCGGTGTAAAAATAGGAAATAATAATTCAATTCGCGAATACATAACCATACACAGGGGCTCGGTTGGCGGAGATGGTGTAACGACGATAGGAGATAATAATTTTCTCATGGCCTATGTTCATATTGCGCATGACTGTAAAATAGGGAACTCCGTAATTATGGCGAATCTTGCTACTCTTGCGGGACATGTGGTCGTTGAAGATTATGCAGTAATCAGCGGGGTGGTTGCAGTGCACCAGTTTACAAGAATAGGGTCTTATGCGATGATCGGGGGCTTCAGTGGAGTTGGGCAGGACATTCCACCTTACGTAATGGCCTCAGGAGCGAGGGCAAAGCTGTTTGGTTTGAATACAATAGGACTTAAACGTCATGGCTTCTCTGACTCTACCATCAATGAACTCAAAAAAGCATATAAAATCCTTTTCAGAGAAAAGAGAACCTTAAAAGACGCAGTGAAGAAAATTCAGGAAGACCTCCCTTACACAGATGAGATAAAACACCTCATTGAGTTCATACAGAAAAATAAAAGAGGTATCTGCAGATAACTTAAGATACATGATGCAGGATTCAGGATGCACGATACAAGATGCGTTATAAAGGATATGGCTTAATTTCCGAAGCAAAATCACGGGTAACCTCAATGAGACCGAAGTCGAAGCGGAGGTCTCAGCTTTGAAATTGAGCTCGGGAATTAAGCCAGATCTGTTCCAAAGAATATTTTATACAGCAATGATTATGTATCGTTAATCATGCATCGTGTATCGGGCATCATCATGCATCATAATAGATAAATGAAAAAAGTTGGTATGATAGCAGGAACAGGCGAATTACCAATCGCTATTGCCAGTGAAGCTAAGGCATTAGGCTATAGTGTTGTCGCCATTGCGCTTGAACCTCTTGCTGACAAGTCACTCTCCTTATATGTTGATGAGATCAGGTGGGTTAATGTTGGGAAATTTGGTAAGATTGTCGACGCTCTCAAAAAATACGATATCCAGGAAATCCTCATGGCAGGTAAGGTGTCGAAGTCGCTTCTTTACAAGAGCAGGATCACGCCTGATTTAAGGGCTGTAAAGTTACTTTTATCTATCAAGGATAGAAGTGATGATTCGATTCTTCTTGCGATCACCAAGGAACTTGCCAAAGAAGGCTTCAAGCTTCTCGACTTAACAATATTTACTTCGAATCTCCTGACACCCCAAGGGATACTCACGGACAGTAAACCCTCTGATGACGAATGGAAAGACATCTCTTTCGGAT
>JBFLXE010000135.1:0-6083 GCA_040757455.1 Nitrospirota bacterium | reverse complement strand
GATTTTGTAAAATCAGAGCGTGACTCGGTATAAAACTGCAGCGTATTCGTCTTCCATTGGCTCCGATCGACTCCAAAAATCTTTAAAATCCTCATGTATGAAAAATTTATGAATAATGTGGGTTAATAAGCGTTCGTAGTCCGACGCTCTATCCAGCTGAGCTATGGGCGCGTTGCTTATCCTTTTCTTACACCTTCTTTCAGGAAGATGCCATATTTTTGATGTTCAAAGGGGTGTATAGACGGAACCTTTGCAAACAGCCATCCCCAGTTTCTTCCCGGGGCAGGGAATATCTGTCTGTCGCCTTCGTAGACTTTTATTGCCAATGCAGGATTATTCGGTGTATTCGATGCTGAGGTTAGATTAAGGCCATCCATCTTGAAGTCCGGAAGAAACTCCCCGACATGAATCCTGAGATTGGAATTCGGGACGCTAAAATCGCTATTTAACTTGACGGTAAATTCTTTTTTGGTCTTAGCGACTTTATCTTCAATAACGATCCTTGCCTCACTCCATTTATTTTTGACTGAATCGGGCACTACAATCCGGCTCTTAGCTTTAGGCATCGTGGCTGGCGCTGCAAACTGTTGTTGCGTGCCAGAAGCCATCTCATCTTGTCCAGGCGGCATCTGTCTCGGCTGAATAGGCCCTGTCTGGATGGGACCATTCACGGCAGGACCCGGGACTTCTGTTGCGGGCGGCTTCTCTTTTTCTTTACAGCTGTTCAGTGAAAAGATCAACAAAATGGTCAATACGATCAAGCATCCTTTTCTTTCCATTGGTTCTCCTCCATTTATGCAGATAACATCAGTCTCATGAATAGTGAGATACTGACTCGGTTATCTTTATAGGCTTTCCTTGCAACCCTACTGGCGGAGAGGCAGGGATTCGAACCCTGGGTGAGGTTTTACCCCCACAACCGCTTAGCAGGCGGCTGCCTTCGACCGACTCGGCCACCTCTCCCCAATAAACTAAATATAGTAACAGCTTAATTTGGGCTTTGTAAAGCAATGCCACCGGGCCGTTCAGCTAATATCTCTGTGTATCACGCTGAGCACTATCGGATGCATTTCAAGATATCCGGCGAGTTTTTCCACAATCGCAGGGGACCGGTGGTTTCCACCCGTACATCCCACTGCGATGGTCAGGTAGGGCCTTCCTTCCTTTATATAAAGGGGGATCACGAAGTCCAGAAATTCTCTCAACTTTTTCATGAAAGCTCTTGAGTCCCGGTGCTTGAAGACGTAGTCGGAAACTTTTCCCTCCGTGCCCCTCAGTGGCCTTAGTTCAGGGACAAAGTTCGGATTGGGCAGAAATCTCACATCAAAAAGCAGATCGATGTTCTGCGGAATTCCATATTTAAAACCGAATGAAATGAGTATCACCGAGATCGCTTTCTCAACGGCCTGTATTCTATAGAGAGATAAAATAAATTCTCTTAATTGATGAGGAGTGAATGAAGATGTGTCAACAATTCTGTCAGCAGCGTCCTTGATTATCGAAAGTCTCTCTCTTTCAGTCTGGATTGCTTCCTCAATTATACCCCCGAGTGGATGAGGTCTGCGAGTTTCCTTGAACCTTCTCAGGAGCACATCTTTTTCCGCTTCAAGAAAAACAATTTCTGTTCTGTATCTCTTCTTGAGGCTTCGCAACACTTCATTGACTCCAGAAAGAAAAGCTTTTTCTCTGATATCAATCCCAATTCCTACTTTCCTAATCTCGGCATTCCTGGCAACCATCGAAACAAAAGAATCGAAAAGACCAAGAGGAAGATTGTCTACGCAAAAAAAGCCCGAATCTTCCAAAGCTCTCAGCGCGACGGTCTTGCCAGAACCGGAAAGACCGGTGACGATCACGATAAATGGTTGAATCTGCGTTTCGGATTTTTTCAATTGAGAATTATTCTTTGTTATAACAGGGGAAAAGATGACCAAAAATCTTTTCCTGTCAGGATCGCTCAAATGGGATATGCAACGATATCATCTACTCCTATTTCATAGGTTCAATGAGGCCGAAATTGCCATCTTTTCGCCGGTAAAGTACATTTATGTGTCCGCTATTGTCATTTGTGAAGACAAAGAAGTCCTTATCGAGCAACTCCATCTGCATCACCGCTTCATCAGGACTCATGGGCTTCAGTTCGAATCGCTTGTTCTTTATGATTCTCCCGGCCTCTGCAGCCGTCGGAATTTCGGTCACAAGACTGCCCACTTTCCCTTCGGGATTTCTATGGGAAACAAGCTTCTCCTTATATTTCTTTATCTGTCTTTGAAGTTTTTCTGCGACTTCGTCTATAGATGAATAGACATCGCCAGTGATACCTTCGGCTTGAACGAGTACCCCATTGACCTTAAGTAGAACCTCGACTTTGTGTCTGTATTTCTCGATCGTTATAGTTACGACTGCCTCTGCTATATTCGACAGATATCGGTTGATCCTCTTTATCTTTTTCTCAGCGTAGTTTTTGAGAGCAGGAGTGATTTCAATATGTCTTCCCGTCACAATAATGTTCATGTCAACCTCCTTAATTGTTCAACTTTCTTCTTTGAGTCTGAGAGGGGATGCCTAGTTCCTCCCTGTACTTCGCAACTGTCCTTCTTGCTATGACAACACCATTTTTCCTTAACATATCGGCGATATGCTGGTCACTCAGCGGCTTTCGCGAATCCTCCTCTGCGATTAATTTCCTTATGATGTTTTTCACCGATGTTGATGAAACGCTGCCGCCCCCGCCGTGAAGAGCGCTGCTGAAAAGATATCTAAAGCTGAAGATGCCATGGCCACATGACAGATATTTGTTCGACGTTACTCTGCTCACAGTGCTTTCATGCAAGTTCAATGCGGCCGCGACATCGCGAAGAGTCAAGGGTCTAAGACATTCAACTCCCTTGTCAAAGAAGTCCCTTTGGAGATCAAGAATGGTCTCGGTCACTCTGTAAATAGTTCTATTTCTCTGATCGAGACTCCTCAACAGACCAACCGCGGAGCGCAGCTTTTCAATGAGAAATTGCTTATCCTCTTTTGCAAAGGCATCGTTTTGATGGATTAATTTTTTGTAAAAATTGCTTATCCTCAAGCGAGGAAGTCCTTCGTCATTCAAAATTATCTGGTATCCATCGGCCACTTTAACAAGATAAACGTCAGGCACAATATAATTTCCGCCGGAACTTGAAAAATTTCTTCCCGGTTTGGGCTCCAGCCCTCTGATTACCTGGACGGCAGCCGTAACCGAATCGAGCGGTACGTTCCACTGCTGGGCGATCTGAGAATATTTCTTCTTTTCGAGTTCCTCCATATTGTTAATGATTATTTTCTCTACAATGCTTCCCTGAAGGTTCAATGCCGCTATCTGCAGAAGAAGACATTCCGCAAGGTTTCTTGCGCCTACTCCCGGCGGGTCAAGACTCTGTACCACTCTGAGTGCTTCTTCCACAGTCTCACGTGATGAGCGGGCTAATTCCATTATCTCCTCGACAGTCGCATTTAAATACCCATTCTCATCCATATTGCCTATTATCATCTCTCCGACTACTTTTACACTTTCCGGACAATGCCAGAGCCTCAATTGCCATAACAGATGGCCATATAAATCTTCCTCCTTCGTCAGAAATTGTTCGAAAGAGGGAGGAGTCACAGTCCCGGGGTTGAAATATCCAAGATCTCGTCCATCAAATCCTCTTTCTTCAAAGTAGTCATCGACCGTGAAATTCAGGAGTTTCTCCAGGGGGGCCTCGGTATCTTCAGACGTCTCCTCGGTCTCGATGGACTCCCTTTCTTCGGGGCTGATCTCTTCTGCTGACATCTCATCATGACATTCTTCGAGGAGCGGATTCTCTACCAGTTCCTGATTGAGAAATTCAGAGAGTTCAAGATGAGGAAGCTGCAAAAGTTTAATGGCCTGCTGGAGCTGAGGTGTCAGTATTAACTTCTGGGATAATTTGAGTTCAAGCCTACCTTCGAGAGCCATTAGAGTCTGAACTCCTCTCCAAGGAAAATTTCTTTGACCCTGGAGTTTGATATGATCTTTTCGGGTCTTCCTTCCTCAAGAATCTCACCGTTGTTAATTATGTAAGCTCTGCCAGTAATAGATAGTGTATCCCGCACATTGTGGTCTGTTATCAGTATCCCGAGACCTTTGTTCTTAAGGTAAATAAGAGTTTTCTTGAGCTCCATTATGGCAATCGGATCTATGCCAGCAAAGGGTTCGTCGAATAGTATAAACATCGGTCTAATGGCGATCGCCCTCGCTATCTCGGTCTTCCTCCTTTCGCCACCTGACAATTTGTATCCCTCCTTTGTAGACAGATCAGCAAGGTCAAAGTCGTTGAGCAACCGGTTCACTTCATCGTCAATCTCGTTCTGCCGCATGCCCTTTATTTCGAGCACTGCTCTGATATTGTCTTCAACCGTGAGTTTCCTGAAAATTGAAGGTTCCTGAGGCAAATAGCTTATTCCCATTCTCGATCTCAGATACATTGGAAAAGATGTGATATCCATCCCATCGAGAAATATTGTTCCGCTGTCCGGTCTTATCAGCCCCACAATCATGTAAAAAGTGGTAGTCTTGCCAGCACCATTGGGACCCAGTAGACCAATGATTTCCCCTCCCCCGACATAAAGACTGAGATCTTTCACCACATGTCTCTTACCATAATTTTTGGAAAATTTTTTGATTTCGAGCAAATGCATGAGTGCCCTTATTACTTATTAACTTTCTTTTTGGTCAGGAAAACCTTGCTGTCCTCGACGATATATCTGTCGTCGTTCATGAGATAAATCATCTTTTTTCCTGTTACCACATTTTCTCCTTCAACTGCCCTGGGTGCGCCCGTAAAGACGACTTTTTCTTCATTCGCATAATAAGTGGCGTCAGCCGATGTAATGATTCTGTTTTCTTTAATTAATTTCACGTCTCCCTGCGCATCGATCTGTTTCACCTTTCCTGTAATCTTATCATACTGGACAATCATTCGAACCGCATACATTGTCAGATCTGTCGTTCGTGCCACAACCGACCCTTCAAAAATAGCGGTGTTTGTTTTATTGTCTGTTGTAAGTGTTTTAGACGTAATTATTATTGGACCTTCTATTTTTTCTGCTGCCGGCTGAGAGAAAGCACTCGCCGTAAGAGCCAAAAAAACAATCGTAAAAAAGCCGAGACAGCAAAGTTTACTTGTGGAATATAGCTTTGACATCATTCAATATGCTGACTTTTTCTTCCGAATCAGCACTCATTCCCACTCCTTCCACCTCGAAACCTTTAGCTTCGATCTTTATTCTGCCGCCGGTCTTAACTTTACCCGAAGAAATTTCATAATCGATTGAATCGGCTGTTATCCTGTAACCAGCTGCCTTTGCTGTCACAATCTCATCTGTCGTAAAATTTCGTTCGGAAATGTTATAAGCCCCTTTGTCAGCGTAAAGTGTGACACTGTTTTCTGGAATACTAAGACTGACGCCGCTCAATTCTGCCTTATTTTCGTGTTGCATGAATTCTGCCTTTCTAGCCGTCAAAATCCAGAGAGTTTCGCCGTCTTCTCTGTGTATGATTTTCACATTTTCAAGGAAAGATTTGCCCCGTAGATTTAAATTCCCGTTAGTTTCCCTCCCCGTTCTTACTGCCAAAAAAAGTGCGCTGAAAACCAAAAGAAAAAGTCCGATAAGCAAAACTCTCTTCATCCAAAATTTTATCATAGGCTGGAAACTAAGTAAACCTGATGTGACAAGGCTTTGGAAAAGATTTCCTTGCAGACATTATCGCACTCATGGATAATATCTCCGTCGACTGCAGTGCGTTTTCGCGCAGTTAAAAAACCTTTGCCGCGTCTCCTGCGTTTTAAACGGAGGTAATTGATATAACTTTAGGCGGTAGCTTCCTGACATGACTCAAAAAATTTCTACGTCTTTTCCAGGATAAAAGTTAAAGGAAAAAATAATGGAGAAGATCAAAATCAACTAGCCCACATTATTCATAAATTTTTCATACATGAGGATTTTAAAGATTTTTGGAGTCGATCGGAGCCAATGGAAGACGAATACGCTGCAGTTTTATACCGAGTCACGCTCTGATTTTACAAAATCGA
>JBFLXE010000134.1:0-6184 GCA_040757455.1 Nitrospirota bacterium | reverse complement strand
AAAAAAAAAATTATTAAATACCCCCTCCATATTTCCAAATACCTCTATAATGCATTTGCAGTAAAGCCACAAAAAAACATAAAATTAGCCCACATCCTGTTCCCCTTTTATCTCACTGATCTAATAACAATTCACAGGCTTAAAAGAAAGGGGACAAAAGTCATCCTTACCGTTCATGAAATACTGCCCCATAAGCTTTTTTTGGGGGGAGACATAGATAAGAAAATGAAAAAAACAATGTACGATATAGCGGATAAATTATTGGTTCACACAGCCTCTCTGAAAAAAGAAATTATTGAGTCATTCTATCAGCCATCAGACAAAATACAGATAATTCCACATGGATATTTTAATCTTCCCCCAAGTTCTGTCGCCAGGACTAATTTGCAGGTTAAATATCACGTGCCTGAGGGCAAGAAGATCCTCCTTTTTTTTGGGTCAATACGTGAAAATAAAGGGCTTGATATTTTATTGGATACAATGAAAGATCTGAAAGATGAATATTTTCTACTCATAACAGGACAACGTGCAGGATTATCAGAAAAACCAATAGAATATTACAGGGATATGATAAGAAAGAATAATTTAAGTAATTCGGTATCTTGGGTCGAAAAATATATTACAAACGAAGAAGCCGCTGAAGTGTTCAAGGTGGCTGATGCGCTCGTTTTGCCCTATAAAAGGAGCTTTCATGCCCAGAGCGGTGTGCTCAATCTTGCCATAAACTTCGAAAGACCCTGTGTTGTTTCTGACGTTGGCGGAATAGGCGAGGTGGTGAAGGAATTTAACCTTGGGATAGTTGTTAAGCCTGAAGATATTCCAGATTTGCAGAATGGGATTACAGCTTTGTTTGCGGAGAAAAGGGAATTCGATTTCAATAGATATAAAGAGGAAAACAGTTGGGAAAAGGTCTGTGAAAAGTTGATTGCGGTTTACGAAGCAGAGCTTCGAAGAATTCTTTGATTAAAAAATAAACAATGAAAATCTTGCATCTTCTCTACGAGAGTAAGGGTGATTATTTCGGCATGGGCGGCGTTGGTACGAGAGCGTATAAGATATATGAATATCTGAAAGATAGACACGATGTCACCCTTCTATGCAAAAAATACCCGGGTGCTCAGGATGGGGAGATTGGCGGGTTAAAACACGTCTTTGCGGGCACTGAAAGCAAAAGTTTAACAAAAACCCTGCTTTTGTATGCATATAAATCTGCACGATTTGTAAAAAAGTATGGAAAAGACTATGACATCATCGTCGAAGAATTTTCGCCTGCTATTCCCACGTTCTTACATACTTTCAAAAAAAAGCCTCTTATTCTTCAGGTTCAGGGATATACAGGCAGATTATATTTCAGAAAATATAATCCTGTTTATGCCCTTTTTCTCCACTCTATGGAGCATTTCAGGCCGAGGTTTTATAAAAATTTTATTTTTGTGAGTAGTGCGACAGCTAAAAAACTTTTATCTAAAACTATTTCACCCTCCCCTTCATCCCCTCCCGTCAAGGGAGGGGAATTATATTTGTCCACTCCTCCCTCGCGGGAAGGGTTGCACTCACAAGATCCTCTCCCCTCGCAGAAAGGTACGCACTCAGAACGCCCTCTCCCCTCGCAGAAAGGTACGCACTCAGAACGCCCTCTCCCCTCGCGGGAGAGGGTTAGGGTGAGGGGGAACATTGCCGTAATTCCTAATGGCATATCACCAGAATTATTGGAGACCTCATCTGAAGATGGCAATTATATTCTGTATATTGGAAGAATCGATATTTATGGAAAAGGCCTTGATATTCTTTTGAAGGCATATGCAGAGTTTCACAAATCATTTCCTGATATCAGATTAATTATTACAGGAGATGGAAGGGACAGGGAAATGTTTCAGGCTGAGCTTACAAGGCTACATAACGATGTAAGAAAAAATGTAGAGCTCCAGGGCTGGGTCTCGGGTAATAGTAAAATAGAGATTATAAAAAATGCGCTATTTTGTATCTTCCCGTCACGGCATGAGGTTCAACCCATTTCGGTTCTTGAGGCAATGGCGTGCGGGAAGGCAGTTGTTGTGAGCGAACTCCCTGAATTGAGATATGTAATCATAAATAGAGCAGGATTATCCTTCAGAACAGGAGATGCCCTTACACTAACTCAATCCATGAAAGAGCTTATGACAAATATTGAGCGAAAAGAGATGGGAGAGAGGGGAAGGGATTGGGTGAAGGAATTTACATGGGAAAAAATAGCAGAACAGTATGAGCAGTTTCTCTATAAGGTTTTGGATAAGTCGGGGAGAAAAAGTGTATGAACTATCTGGTTCTCCCTCAAATTGAGTAGTTATAGCCATGGAAATCCCAGGATTCCCTCTTAGTTAAGGGGGATAACCTTACTCATGAAAATCCTTCAGCTAATTTATGAAAGTCTTGGTAGTCCCTTCGGTTTCGGTGGGGCAGGTGTGAGGGCTTATGAGATTTACAAGAGATTAAAAAACAGGCACGAGATAACCCTTTTATGTATGAGATATCCCGGGGCGAGAGACGGAGAAATTGAAGGATTGAAGCATATATTCGTAGGTGTAGAGACTAAAAGTCTCACAAGGAGCGTTTTTGCATATACAATCGCTGCTGCAAATTTCGTCAGAAATTATGGAAAAGAGTTCGACGTGATAGTCGAAAATTTCTTGCCGTCGACACCGTTCTTTGCAAAATTTCTCACAAAAACTCCTGTCATACTGCAAATCCAGGGAATTATGAATAAACATTCACTGAAAAAATTTCATCCTTTTTATTCGATCCCTATGTTTATGGTAGAAAGTTTTTATCCGCGACTTTACAGGAGGTTTATTTTTGCCTCCGGGGTAACGAGGGAGGCGATAGTGGGGAATAGGAAAGTACACAATTGCTATGTAATACCTAACGGCATTGATAAAAAGCTTTTGACCGTTACCTCAAGCGAGAAGGACTACATACTTTTTTTCAGCAGAATAGATATTTACACAAAGGGGCTTGACATTCTGCTCGAGGCCTTCAAAAGGATAAATCCGGAACATCCTGAATTAAGGCTCATCCTTGCGGGCTATGAATTTGACAGGTTTGACAGGCTGATTTCCGCTCTGCCTGCTTCATTAAGAGAGAGGATCGAATATGCTGGTTTTGTGACAGGCGAGAAAAAGATAGAACTTCTGTCAGGAGCAAAATTTTTCGTCCTGCCATCGCGCCATGAATGCTCACCAATAAGCATCCTGGAAGCCGCTGCATGCGGGAAACCTGTAATAGCAAGCGACATACCCGAACTTGGTTTTGTCCAGAATGAAGGATTCGGTTTGAACTTCCCTGCGGGCTCTGATGAAGGACTGAAGGACATGATGACAGAGTTATTGGAAAATCCTGCTTTGCGAGAAACGATGGGAATGAAGGGCAGGGAGTATGCGAGTAGATTTCTGTGGGATCAGATTGCCGTGGAATTTGAAAATGTTCTCAGGGTTTATGCACCATCCTGATCATTCTGCCACTTGCGGCACAGTCTTTGAGGAAAGCGAAAAACTACTATCCAGATCCAGCGGTAAGATGACAGAAACCTCGTCCATAGTCTGTCATTGCGAGCACCAACAGGTGCGTGGCAATCTCATTTCAAGAACGAGATTGCTTCGTTTCACTCGCAATGACGACTTCTTGGCGCTGGATATTGGTACTATATGCAAAATGAAAAATTTCCAAACTTATGTCACTTTTTCAAAATTTTTACCGCCTTATTGTAAGAGGCTCTCCTCCTTGTCCCATCCGGCAGAAGCCTGTCCCTTAATCTGTATAATTTTTTCGAGACTTTCCAGAAAGTACTGTCAGATATCAGCGCCAGCATACGAGCCAATTCTTGTCTTTCTCTTTCTTTGTCGAGAACTTCTTTTTCAATTTTTTCGAGAGAAGCCCGTATCTCAGCCACGGCATCCTGCAACTTCGCTATCTCTTTATCCTTCTTCTGTATTAAGCCATGGGCGTTCTCAAGCTCAAACATCAGTTTATCAGCAACCCTTAATTTAGAAAGAAAGACCTCTGCAGCATCCTCTGCATAACCGAATGTTGCCCATCTGACTATTTCGCTCTTTTTAACAGGCCTATCGATGAGCCAGAAAGCTTCGTAGAAACCCTTTTTCTTAACCAGGAATGACCTGAAACGGTTGAGCCCCTCCATTGATTGCCAGAATATGTCGGCAATATCAAGCAGACTCTTTCTATAAGTTAATATTGCTTCTTCTTTCTTCTCAATGACAGAAGAAATATCGACAAGCTTATTAAATCTGATCGGTTGGTATATTTCATAGAAAGCTATCCGGAACGTATGTCTCCCTTGCATCAGCGCCAGCGCTGCCTCGGAAACGGTCTTGTGATCGGAATGCGGGTCTAAAGGATAAGGTGCTAATATAAGATCGGCCGCGGTCTCGTCTATAATCTTCGATAATTCTTCTTTGATCCGGTCTTTGTGTTCAGACAGTTTCTCATCCGGAAATTCAAGAAAAAAGATTTTTTTTATTCCCAGAATCCTGGCTGCTGAAACTGTCTCCGCTCTCCTTACGTCTGCCATATTATCGATTCCAAGTTCCAATTTCTCACCCTGTGAAAAAACCACCATACAGACTTCTGTTCCCTTCTGTGTATAGAGGGTAATAGTTCCTGCGCATCCCAGACTTTCGTCATCGGGATGTGGAGACAGAACTAAGACTTTCTCAGCCTCTGGCGGCGCATAACCCTTCGTCTCAGGATAAATCAAGGGCCTTCGTCATCCTTTCTCGCCATCTACTCAGCGTATATTCTTCCTCCACGATTCTCCTGCCCTCTTCAGCGATGTATCTTCTGAACCCATCTTCACGCTTCATAAAATAAATCTTTTCCAGGGATTTGGCATAAAATTCTTCTTCAGTGATCAGGAAATCAGGAAGTCTTAATCTGAGAAACGGCTCTTTTCCGTAAATTTTTTTAGCCACGCCAATTTCTCCGGTCATAACCGGAAGCCCACACGCCATCGCCTCGATAACCACGAGCCCGAAACCCTCGTATCGGGAAGGAAAGAACATGAAATCAGAAAGAGAATAGATATCCGGCATTTCTTCATAAGGTACTTCCTTCAGAACCATGGCATTTTTTACATTTTCCAAAGAGCACTCGTTACTTCCTGAACTCAAAACAATCAGCCAGAAAATATTGGCCGCCCTCGTCATTAAATTCTTGACGATATCGCTTCCTTTCGTCTTATCCCATCTGCCGACAAATAGACCGACAAAAGCTCCTTCGGGAACCCCGTATCTTTTTCTCAGAATATTGCGATTTCCTCTCTTTTTAAAAAAGGATACATCTATGCCGCTTTCTACCACTCTCACTCCCTCGAAAGAATAATATCTTTCAAGCTGCTCTTTCACGGCATCACTGACCGCGATCTTTGTCCTGTTGAACCCGCTCACCATCTCTCCGAGGTAGCCGCAAAGATAAGACCATTTGAGAGATGTAATGTGAGGAATAATGTTCTCTGTAGATTTGTCAAAAGTGACATGGCTTGAATGATAAATGTTAAAAGCCTTTATTCTGGGTGGGAAATAACCAAGCCCGTAAAAAGAGTTGGAAATAACAAAATCATAATTCTGATCAATTTCACGGAAATTGCGCCCGAGTGCGTATAATTTTCCGAGCATTTTATTGTAGAACCCAAGATCATGATCAATAAGCCCCGTATGAAAAATATCGACACTAAACTTTTTCCCCCGTAATAAATCCGCCAGATGGAGAGTATATCTTTCTATACCACTTCTGTGGGTGAAAGGATCAAAGGCGGTAATGATTGCTGCTTTCATTATTTTCTACTAAAGGTTATAAGATCTGATAAAAGCGTGTATTTGTTCTGAGAATCTATGCACATTAAAATGATGAATGATGCATCATGAGTTATCGGTTTTCCATCAAAATACCACTTTCTGTTCTGATAAGACAATTCTTCTATCGGTAGAATTTCGGCCTCTCTTATTTTCATAAAGTTTAAATTTATACGTTCCATATAGGGAGCCAGGTATTTATAAACGCTCGTTTGACCACCATTTATCTTTATTTCCAGGCCAATTATACCTCTGGCATTGCTGCACCCTAAGGAAAGTTCAATGGAACCATTTTTTTTGAATATATTCATTTTTGGTTTTTCGGACGACAAGGCCCGCCT
>JBFLXE010000133.1:0-6211 GCA_040757455.1 Nitrospirota bacterium | reverse complement strand
ATACACTCTGTCATATAGCCAACCATCCTTTCTTTGGTTTTGAGCCTTTGCAAACTTAATAATACCAAAGCTCTCAGGATTGTTGGCTATTTTTTTCAGCAGAATTTATGAATTATCTGGGCTAAGATTTTTTGAACAGAGTGAGCATAAACCAATTTTTGACAAAAGGCCCTCGGTGATCTTGACGCGGCCTATAAGGCGTGATAAATTTGAAATATGCGAATGAACTTAATCAGAATTATCTTTGTCGTGGGTTTACTCACTTTGAGTGGATCAGTACCCGCAGTGGCAGAAGACCCCTGCGAGAATGAAGGTCTGGTTGTGAAAAACCTGTCATTTACCAATCTCTGGTATACAAAGAGCGATGGTTCCTGTACTATCTGGCAGCGGGATCACATCTTCACAATCAAACCGAATGACAAAGTCCAGATCTTCTCAGATCTTATCTGCAAGACCTCTTATTGTGGCAGTCAGCCTGCATATGACGACTACAGATCCATGGATGCTGACGGAGACTGCCGCGTAAGGATTCTTCCCGGTTGTACTATTTCCGACATGTGATCGATGGCAGTCGATTGGAAATGTGCCCTGTCACCAGCAGCATGACCGCCACCACGCGGCGAGGGCAATAAGTATTTTGACGACTCTTCCATCCCGCTAAAAATTTCTTAAAATATTAATATGGAGTTCAAAAGGAGAGAATTTTTTTATCTCTCAGGATTTTTTGCTGCCATGGGTTTGACCGGCGCCTTTGACGCCTTTAAAGGATTATTAACGGGGGCGAAAGGAAAATCGGAGCCACGGCAGAGAGAAAATCCTTTCACCGTAGATAGAAAGAGTCTGGTCGCAGTGGTCGGAGGGAAGGACATAAGAGGAATGGTAAAAGAGTCCGTATCTCTCCTGGGTGGCTTTGATAAGATTGGCATCAAAGGCAAAACGGTTCTCGTTAAACCAAATGTCGTATCAGGAAGGAAAAATCCCACGACAACAAATCCTGAGCTGGTGAAGGCGGTAGTGGGCATCCTATATGAAGAAGGTGCTTCAGAGGTGTTCGTAGGAGATATGTCTGCCCTGTGGAGGCTTCCGACAAGAGAAAATATGGAAAAGACAGGTATCAAAAGGGCTGCCGAGGAGGCCGGGGCAAGAGTTATCTATCTAGAAGATTATAATTTTTTCAATATAAATCTTCCCGGGGGTAAATATATCCAAAACGTGGGGGTTTCCGAATGGATATTCAAAGCAGACAGGATAATCAACCTGCCAGTTATTAAAACCCACAGGTCTGCCACTTACTCCATTTGCCTCAAGAATTTCATAGGAGCAACACATTTCAGACAAAGGCCTTATTTTGTTAATTCTGCTCGCTGGGAGGAGGTTGTTTCAGAAATTAACCTTGCTTATAGTCCTGACCTTAATCTAATAGACGGCACGAAGATCATGGTCTCAGGAGGTCCCTGGCAGGGGAAGGAAAAAGATACCAACCTTGTTATTTCGAGCGGTGACAGGATAGCAGCCGACGTAGTCGGTTTAGGGATCATAAAGACCTTTGGTCTATCGGAGAAGATTGCTTCTCAGGATGTCTGGCAACAGAGACAGATAAAGAGGGCGATCGAAATCGGCCTCGGGGTAAAGAATAGAAGCGAGATAAAACTACTCATAGCCTCATTGGACAGCAGTAAGGAATTCGAAAGCCTTGTTGCAAAAATGAGAGAAAAGATCGCATGAATCGAATTTGAAGAATTCAAAGCTGTCATCACAGATTCCTCAATAATGTTCTGCTATTTCGAGTTACTAATGGTTATTAGTAAGATCTCACAAATTGTCATTCCCGCAATCCGCCAGAGGCGGAACGGCGGGAATCCTTCTGAAAACAAAGAAAGATTCCGGACAAGCCGGAATGACAGTCGGCGGCTGAATGTTGCTTTACTTATGAACTCCTTAGTATGTTTGAAAACTCGGGAATTGATGACCCAATTCCTTGAAATTGGCTATTTTTCTGATAGGCTTTAAATATGGATGACTCTGAGGCGTGAGCGAAAGATTATTTTTCCAAAAATGAAGACAAGCGGAAATATGAAAGGTCAGGTTGTTCTCATCACGGGCTCCAGTTCTGGCATCGGCAGGGAGACCGCATACCGCTTTGCGGAAGCAGGTACGAAACTTGTGCTTACCTATAACAAAGGAAAAGGCAGGGGTGAACAGACAGAACGACAATGCCGGAAGATGGGAGCAGAGGAGACTCTTCTCCTGCATCTTGATGTGACGGATCACAGGAGTATTGATTATGTTCTGAAGCAGACACTTAAGAAATATGGTGGACTGGATTTTCTGATAAACAACGCGGCAGTCGGCTTTTTTATGCCCTTTGCTGACCAGACGTTCAGAGATATCGAGAAACAGGTCAGAACAAATCTGGAAGGGCTCATGAAGATAACCCTCATGTTTCTTCCCTACATTAGAAAGGGTATTGTTAACATAGCGAGTGCTGCAGGCAAGACGGCTTATGAAGAAATGTCTGTTTATTGCGGGACAAAATTCGGTGTGAGGGGTTTTACACAGGCTCTTGCTATGGAGAATCCCTCTCTGAAAATTTACTGTGTCAATCCGGACATGACTGCCACAAGACTCACAGGCTACGAAGGCAGGCCAGCATCTGAGGTTGCAAAAGTAATCTTCAGGACGGTATCAGGAGCAATAAGAGTATCAGGAGGCGGCGATGTTGACGTGTGGAAAGTACTGAACTCGGGGAAATAACCTGGATGTTCAGATGACTATGGCGTCAGGTGGTTCGGAGGAAGATGAAAATGAAAATGAAAATGATGATTTGGCTGAGGGCGGCTCGTCTTAAACTTCACATTCTCGGTATGCTACCCGTTTTGGTAGGGAGCCTTACTGGAGCGAGAAAGACAGGAATTTTCAATATTCCTTCTTTTATTTTTGCTGAATTGATCACCCTGTTTGTACTCATGGCAACTGCTTTTGCAAACGATTATGCCGATGCAGAAACAGACAGATTGAACAGAGATTTCAACATCTTTTCAGGCGGTTCCAGAGCAATACCTGAAGGGCTGATTTCAGAGAGTCAGATGTTGTTGGCGACCTTTACGGCATCCGTGGTCTCTTTGAGTCTTTCGATACTCTTTCTCGTTCTTCTCGAAGGTCATCCTTCTGTGCTGCTATTGAATTTAATCGGCCTTTTTGTTGGCATCCAATATAGTCTTCCTCCCTTAAGAATAAATTACAGAGGCCTCGGAGAAATTCTGGTGATGTTGATGTACAGTTTTTTCTGTGTGGGATTCGGCTATGTGACACAAGGTGCTCCAGAGTTTGATTCCGGAATCCTTTATGTGTCCGTCCCGTTGGCTATAAGCATGTTTCTCATGATTCTGATCACGGAAGTTCCTGATACGGATACAGACAAATACTCGGGCAAAAAAACGATACCAGCAGTAATCGGAAAGAAGACCGCTCTGAACATTTTCCTTCTGGGCGTAATTTTCCTGTATCTGGGAGTAGTCGTTTTATATATGGTCGGCGCACTTGGAAAGGTCGCCTTTTACGGGCTTCTTTTTTCGGTACCCTTGGGGATATTTCTTATCGTGCTTTCATTGTCAGGAGAGAAAATGGCGCCCCAAAAAATATTTCTTCTTTGTGCATTCACACTCGTTCTGAATATATGGGTGAACATGGCGCTCTCTATAAATTTCCTCTTCGGTCGCGCGTGAACATGAGGACAGCATAATGAAGTACAGTTCCCTGGATCTGCTCTGCTGCCCTCATTGCAGGCAACCACTATCGCTCGAGAGTAAGAAGGAGAATGGGATAATCCATGAGGGAACCCTGCGCTGCACAGGATGTGATCAGGCATATCCTGTCCATACAGGCATCGCACGGTTTACCACTTCCTCCCGACTGTCGGGGCCGAACAGGGAGTTTGCGAAAGCCTATGACAGAATATCCCACATTTATGATTCAGTTCTCGCCAAAGCTTACCTGTCAAGGCACTTCTGGCCATCCAGGGGAGAGGAGAAGGCACGTGGCGAGGTGATAGAAAGGCTGGAGTTGGCCGACCGTCGTCGTGTCCTCGAAACAGGTATCGGCACAGGAGACAACATTCCCCATATTTTCCGTCGTGGGCAGGGAATCAAGGTATATGGAGTTGATATCTCCGGAGGGATGCTCAGACAGTGTGCAAAAAATCTGAAAAAGTGGGGATGTGATGCAGAATTGTTTCTCGGCAATGCTGAGAAACTACCCTTTCGCGACGAGTCCTTCGAAGCGGTTTTCCACGTAGGCGGAGTCAATTTCTTCACAGACAGAAGAAAAGCGATCGAAGAGATGATCAGAGTTGCCAGGGCGGGAACCAGAATCGTGATCGTGTGTGAAACAGAGAAAGCGATCATACATAATAGAGTCGGCATACGACTTGCTTTTGGCAGGCACCTGGCGGATTTGATGTCGACGTTCCGCTTTCAAGAAATGCCCGAGCTGGTCCCTGGAACCATGCGTGAAATACATTTCGAGCAGATCTGGGAGTGCAACGGTTATCTCCTGGAATTCAGAAAGCCCTGAGTTCTATCCCGTATTCTGTCCGAAATTATATAAATGAGAGATTTAGTTGTCTTTTCCTCGATTGGATGATTCCGAAAAGGCAACATCAATGTTTCATAACCCCTAACTTTAAACTATATCCTTAACGCTGCTGTCCAAAATATCCCTTGATTCCCTAATAAGGACGGAGGAGACCGAATTTTTTGTTACCAGAGCAACTAAATATGACTGTCATGCCCGAAGTCCTTGGTCGGGCATCCATTTTCTGATTAAATTAGATTCCCGCCTGCACGGGAATGACCGTTTTTGGCGCAATTCTGATGAGGCCGATGATGTTTGGACGCAGTTGTCCCTCCATCCAAGAGAAATTGAAATCATTTTTATAGTGTTAGCGAATAATCATCCTTCATGAGCTACATGCCCACCGCCCCTCTGGAACCGCTGCGTGACCCATAATCCTCCCACAAATGCCGCATGGAGTGAAGTCAATTTCTATCCTGCTTGCTATAATACTCATAAGGCACCTCCTGGCTGGGTGATATGTCATTTCTACAGAAACATAGACATTATAACCCTCGGGTGCCTTTTATGTTCCCCTTATCAGGGAATATAGGGGCAGGGTAGCGTAAAATCTCTTTTGTGTAAAATCTTGAAGCCTAAAAATAAAGGGTGTATTCTCCATTGTTCTAAGCAGGAACAAAAGGAAGGAGGATACACCCATGTCAGTAAAGGAACTGACGAAGATAATGGTAACAGATTTATGGAAAGAGATCAATGGGATAGGAGACTTTTGGGATTTGCAGGTGGAAGCGGTCAAGGATTTCAGAAGGAGGTTTATAGAGGGAGCACTTGAGGCAGAGCGATGTATGCTGATTGGATGTAGGACCTACGAACGCAAAAAAGGGCGGAAGGATTATAGGAACGGCTACTGGAGGCGATGGATAACGCTCAAGGATGGCCGTCTTGAGATAAGGATGCCGAGGATAAGAGGAATGAGGTATGGGAGTGAGATAATCCCGCGTTATAAGCAAAGGGCGAAAGAAGTGGATGCCGCATTACTAAAGATATTTCTCTACGGGGCATCCACGAGGCTGACCGGAGAGGCGCTGAGACCGCTATTGGGAGAGGGAGTAAGCGCACAGACGATATCTAACATAGCCAAGAGTCTTGATGTGGAAGTAAAAGGGTATCACAGTCGCAGACTTCAAGACAGGTATCTCTATCTATTTCTGGACGGCATAGTCCTTAAGAAGAAGAGTGGTTTTGGAGCAAAGAAGAGGGTAGTTCTTGTAGCCTATGGCATAAGAGTCGACGGGAAAAGAGAGCTTATAGATTTTATGGTGACAAACGCCGAGAGCGAGAAAAGGTGGTGGAGATTTCTCAATGATCTTTACCGCAGGGGACTGATCGGCGAGGCATTGGGTCTTGTGATCACAGATGGCAATCCTGGGCTTGAAAATGCAGTGGATCTTGTCTGGTCTTTTGTAAAGAGACAGAGGTGCTGGGCACACAAGCTCAGAAACGTAGCCAATTACCTTAACCCACATTATTCATAAATTTTTCATACATGAGGATTTTAAAGATTTTTGGAGTCGATCGGAGCCAATGGAAGACGAATACGCTGCAGTTTTATACCGAGTCACGCTCTGATTTTACAAAA
>JBFLXE010000132.1:0-6419 GCA_040757455.1 Nitrospirota bacterium | reverse complement strand
GATACACTCTGTCATATAGCCAACCATCCTTTCTTTGGTTTTGAGCCTTTGCAAACTTAATAATACCAAAGCTCTCAGGATTGTTGGCTATTTTTTTCAGCAGAATTTATGAATTATCTGGGTTAATTGATTCAACCAGTAGTTTACTTCAGCCGGACTTGCACTCCGTCTCATTACCGCATCATAGAGGTCCTCTAAGTACTGGGCGTTATTTCTGTTCTTTGATATATATTCCTGACTATGCACAAATAAAGATGCAATCTGATAGGAGACATCCTTTACAGCCTGTGATCCAGTACACTGAGCAACCCTCATTTTGTTAAGCCAGTAGTTGAATCCACCGTTATCCGGAAGTCTGCTGAGTATACCTCTATAGAAATCATTTACAAGGTTGTTCTCGGGCCTTGTTATGTCGACTCCGAATTGCTCCTCCATATATGTCTTATACTCTGCGCTGAAGACAAAAAAGTTCAGCACTATATTCCTGCTTGCCCCTCCAGTTATATACCCTATCCAGAAATCTATCTCAGACTGAGAAGGCATCCGATCAAAAAACGTTTCATAGAGATCTGTGACATACTGGTCATTAGTTTTTCCCTTTGCAAGGTACTCTGTTGAATTAAAGAATGTCTTTGCGATGGCTATAAATCCTTCCTTGATATCAATACCGAGGCAAATCAGTCGTTGAATCTCCGCTACCCAGTAGTCAAAACCCCCTTGATCTGGAGCCCTGTCAAGAATCTTATTGTAATAATGTGTGACTAACGATCCGATATCAGGGACATAAAACCACCAATATGGACCTTTGATATCTCCAGTAATAGTATGAGCTACCACATGCCAGTAATATGCTTCCCCTGGCGTCATCGCAGGGATCGGGCAGGATGGTGACGTTTCATAATCACAAATTTGTACAAGTGGCACTATAATATCCTCTCCAAAGAAGGCGTCGTATCCAATTGTTCCTGCCACAGGATCCCAACTAAGAGAGGTAATCGAGTTACAAAAGATTACGCCATTTTGGGGAGATGGATTGTAAATCCCAGGGCGCAAAGTGGAGGGTATTTTTGTTAGAGAGATATTATAGGTTCCTGGATTTGCGAGACAATCGTCTATAATCATAATAGTGTAAAGCCCTGTCTGCTGGAGTTGATGATCAACAACATCACCACTGCCCAAGGGACACCAATCGCAGGTGCCCGTTTCGGCTGGACCACCCCCGGGTGGATACAAGCCGATACATGTATCTAACCCTCCTGAGATCGTTACCACTTGGATTCTCACCCGGTCCCCTGCATTACCATTAAAAGTCCATGTATCCATGTAAGAAGGGGCAACGAGCTGAAATCCAATTTTTGTTTCCCCAGAATTTATCGGTCCCCTATCAGCACCCCAGCCAAGCGAAAAATAACTAAAGAAAAATAGAATACAAATAATAAAAAGTAGGTAAACTTTTTTCTTTACCATGGCAAACCTTCCTTTCTTATAATTGAAACTCTCTATCTTCTGATCTAAAGCTGGGCATTGATGTTGGATATGGCCTGCCCTGTAGTAACAGTTACTGGATCTGCTTCATTGAAACTGGCCTTATTGTTATACCATTCCGATACATTATATCCAGCTCTCTCCGCGTTAAAAAATATCTTCCAAGTCCCTTCACCGACGCCAATAGAGTAGGATCCCTGACTATCAGTAATTGTGCCTCCTCTCCAGTCGCTGTTCGAATCATGGGCACTGACATCCACGTTGGCTATTCCATTACCATAGGAATCGACTACTCTACCAGTAATTTTTCCTCCAGGTTCGAGCTGAGCATTAATATTAGCTGTAGCTTGCCCTGCGACAACAATTACAGGAATAGCTTCACTAAAAATACTTTTATTGTTATACCACTCAGGTGCATAATATCCAGCCTTATCTGTATTAAATAATATAATCCATGACCCAATATCTATATTGATTGAATAATATCCATTATTGTCAGTGCTTGATCCAGCCTTCCAGTTGCCATTAACATCATGAGCAGCTACTTCTACCTTTGCTACGCCATTACCATAAGTATCGGTTACCCTCCCTGTGATTATTCCAGAAGAACCTACAACTTTACACTTTCCTTTACTGCCGGCGTTAAAGATATTCTGAATTTCCGTAACACTCAGGGAACGATTAAAAATCTCGACCTCATCAACAGATCCTTTGAGATAAAAACCTCGAGTATCAAGAGAGCCCGGCGTATCAGTAGGATTCCCCCTGTGGCCGATTTTTAATGAAGCACTTGTATTTAGATTAACAGCTAAAGTAGCAGAACCTATAGCAACACCGTTCCACCACAAGGTAAAATTATTACCCCTTCGTGTAACTGCAACAAAGATCCATGTATTTGTAGGTATCGACGGAGGTGCTACATCAAATATACTACCAGAATTATCAAAACCCACAATAGGACCGGCAAACCGAATAACATTATTTGAAAGCTTGGTTAATGACCATCCTGTTCGCGGTGTATTACTATATGTTTCAATGTACTTTTCTATTATAATCTGCTCTCCGTTAGTAGAATTAAATTTCACCCATAAATCAATAGTAAAATCATTTGTACTGAAATTAAGACTTGGGCTATGAGGAACCATTACAAAGTCATTTATTCCGTCAAGCTGAAATGCTTCATCTACCAATCCCGTTCCGAAGGTAGCACCATTCAGTAATGTTCCGTGATTATTATCCACGATATCATTTGCATCCCCGTCGCCAGGCCACCAGCTTATTAAGCCAGAAGGAGGGGGCGTACACGTAATTGTTATATCGCCAGAAGTGAAACTCCATATCGGGCTCCAGGGACTTGTGTCGCAGGAGTTGTTTGCTCTGACCCTCCAGTAGTAAATGGAATTCGGCGTGAGGGCTGGTGAAACCGTCGATTGACTACTCGTTACAATTGCTGACCATACCACATTAGCACATCCAGTATCAGTACATACCTGAACTTCATATGAGGTAGCTCCTGTCACGTCGGACCAGTCAAGTATCGGTGTAAGAGAAACGCCGGTGGCTCCGTTGAAAGGACTTATCATATTAGGACTGTTTAGAACAATACAGGCAGATCTCGAGCCTTGAAATTTAGTCGTTACTTGTATCTTTCCTCCAACACCGTAATCATAAAAATATAAATTCATTTTCAAGGCAAACTGCCCCTTTATAGTATTAGTTTTAGTATTTTCTTTGCCTTTAAAAGAAATTTTCGTGTTATAACAATCGACATCCATCTTATAGTATTCCCACATAAGCTCTTCAAAAAGAGATTCAATTTCATAAGGATTCAGGTTTATGGTAAATGTTTTCTTCTTTTGGAACCAAGTACCTCCATAGCCGGTCATTTTAAAAGATCCATCGCCGTAAAACGTAAACTCATCCTCAAAGGCGATTTTTTGTGTTTGAGACTTATAACCCTTAATGCTGACCTTCACCGTTTCCTTGCCCTGAACATCCCACGTCCCTTCTACCGAAGCCCATGCTAAGCCAGAAAAAGCGATAATGGAAAGAGCAAGCACAATAATTAAGACTTTCTTAAACATTTATTTTCTCCCTTCATTTTTATATAACATGATCTCTAACCTTTACAACCTGCTATGGGTTCCAGAGATACATAAACTGGATACCCGAAAGAAATGAGAGTTCTTCTGCGTTTATCGAAATGAGATTTATAAAATTTGGTCCCTGCAAAGACATCCCGGAATATATGTTTGATCTGAAGGTCTTGGGGCGGATGTAGGTAATCACCTTGGCCTGCTCAATATTAAGTGCTTTTTTCATAGCATCGATCGTTTCGTTCAGATAAGCCACCTGGTCGATAAGTTTTGCCTCAAGGGCATCGCCTGATGTCAATATCCGCCCGTCAGCAAGGGTCTTGACCTCTTGCACGGTGAGGAGCTTCTGCCTGTTTGCGTAGACTACATCGACGAAGCGGGTATAAAGCTTATCGATTATATCCTGAAACATCTTCTTCTCCTCCGGCGTGCTCGGGCGAAAGGGCGACCAGAAGTCCTTTTTGGGGCCCGACTTATAGGTTTCGTCTGAAACTCCTATTTTCGAAAGAAGCCCCTCGATATTAATCTTCATGGCGATGACGCCTATGCTACCCATGACTGCTGTGGGGCTTGCGATAATACGGTCGGTCGCAGAGGCGATATAATAGCCACCCGAGGCGCCAAGCTCCATAATAAAAGCGTAAACAGGAATATTCCTCCTCTGTCTGAAACTCATGATCTCATGGTATATCGTATCGCTTGCGGCAACGCTGCCTCCCGGTGAGTTGATCCTTACGATTACGGCTGCAATATCTGAATCTTTCTCCGCTTTGCGGAGTGCCTCCCTGAAAAAGGCGACTTTCGACGGCCTCTTGACCATCAGGCTTTCCCTTTCTTCCTTAAAAGAGATCAGGCCGTCTAGGTCGATGAGAAGTATCTTGGGCTTGCCTGCACCTTCAAGAACCTGTTCCTCAAGCGGCTTTGTCTCCGGCAGGAGCGATATATTCATGCCCGCGCATCCAGAAAGGACTAATACCGGAAGGATCAATAAATAAACCTTTATTTTCATCCATAGCTTCATTGAAAAATATCCGCCTTTTCGAGTTTACTTAGTTTAATGTTCCTTTTCAAATATGGGGTCACGCTATTAACAAAAGCGTAACACCCCATGAAAAAAACAAATCAGCAATCCTTTATTCTGACCATGGAGCAATAGATAGCTAATACCGACAATAGGATAATTTAAAGTCTTTTAACCATCTGTGCCAACAATGTTGTTAAATATTCTTCCTCATTAGGCAATGAACCGTTAACTAACATCTGCATAAGTAGGAACGACTATTCGGCCTTCTTTTCCGGTATCAATTTGCACTCTGCAATTTCCTTTTCCCCAACTTCTGGTGACACTACTGTTAGATGAGGTCGTCCGACAAAGAATCCGATACCAATATATCCTTTCAGATAATAGATTTGTCCTGGCTTTATATCGAGTGTCACAGCGCTTGTAGATTCTGTTTTGGCTGAGAATTCAATCTCACCGGGCTTTGTAAGATAAGGGTAATAGCCACCATTATACAGAGTAGTTATGACAAATCCGTTTGCATAAACATCGGGAGTTATAGCAGCGCCAAAGCCTTTACTTGGTCTGTAGATATACACCATTCCCATTTCCTCTGGAATTTTGTCTGTCTTCTGAAAAGCAGGACCGAGAGTTGGTCCGCAACTTTGCAGCATGGGGATACAAAACGATAGTAACAACATAGATAGTAGAATAAATCCTTTTTTGATCATGCCCCTCTCCTTTTGAGATTTTGTATTATTTGCCGGTTAACAGCTTATGCAAAAGCTCTCTATCTTGACACACCTGCACTTCGATATTGTCTCTTACCGCTATTAATCCCTTTTTCCGCATTTCAGATAAAGTCTCACCCTCCACCAATAAACTTCTCGTCTTCTTCAAGGCACAAGTTGCGATATAAGATTTCAGGATTTCCTCACCTTTCAAAATGTCCAGTCTCCCGGTAATTATTAAGGTGTTTTTGCCTGTAGGAAATCCGACCACGTTGAATGGGTTGATAAAAGCAACAACATCTGGAGTATCTCGACCTCCATAATCTGCGTTATAGGTATAACGAAAAGCATAGTCGGAATCAGGCACAGATTCATCGATTAGTATCCGGGGGAGATATTCTTTATTGCCTTCGTATACAATTTTGCCTTTCAATCGGAACTCCATATTGTCGATCTGAGAAACTTTGGGAGTGACCTCCATTGCTGTACATCCTAATAGAAGAATTGAAGACAAAGTTGATATCACATGCAAAAAAAACCAGTTAACGCGCGAGATTCCAGTACTTTTTGTCATGATAACTCCCTTCTTTGAATTTATAACTCTTTCTTATCTCTTGGTGCCATAATTTTTTTCATAATAAGCAAGCATTTCTTTCGTTCTTGGATGATCTTGGGGAAGAACGTCCAGAATCATTCTATAACATTCCTCTGTCTCCTCATGCTCACACCAACCGGCGATTTCATTTACGAGTTTGTCTCTGTAAATACTTTTGGAATAAGCATGGAAAAAGTTCTTGGCTTTTTCCATGGACATTGTGGCAACAACTTCCTCATATGCTTTCCGGTCAGGAGGCTTACTGCAACTTGAAATAAAAGATGTGCTAACAAGTATCGAAAGAAGCATTACCAATAACTTAGTCCCCTTTCTATTACAGGTTTCAAACTGGCTGTTTCGGACTGTTTTATACCGAAATTTGTAAAGGTTAGCCCACATTATTCATAAATTTTTCATACATGAGGATTTTAAAGATTTTTGGAGTCGATCGGAGCCAATGGAAGACGAATACGCTGCAGTTTTATACCGAGTCACGCTCTGATTTTACAAAA
>JBFLXE010000131.1:0-6831 GCA_040757455.1 Nitrospirota bacterium | reverse complement strand
GGGCTTCTTTGTTGAACTAATCAGGAGATGGGCAGCAATGAATTCCGAAAAAGTATCTTATGAAAAACTAATCCTTTAAGAAGGCCTGGCGCTGCTGGAGAAAGACAATACAGTCCTTGCAGTCCCCGTCTGCTCTTCTGCCGCATATCATCCTATTAAGCTCCCAGCAGGGTTTGCCCCTGTCCTTATGCGCAAGACAGTCCTTTTTTTTATCCTGCGGACAGTCTGTGATCTCCCAGCAAGGGGCATAATTCAGGAGTTTCTTGATTCCCTCTATGCTGATTTTTCTGTTATGAATAAGCTCTCTCAAACAGAAAAGCCATTTGATATCATTTTGTGAGTAGAATCTGTTTTTGTTCTTGCGAGATGGGTTGACCAGGCCGTGCTTTTCGTAAAGTCGCACTGTTTGAGCTGTGGTACCCAACAACTCTGCAACTACCCCTATAGTGTAAAGAGGCATATTGTTTCTTGATTTTTCATCAATGAACTCTGCCTTCCCTTTCTTGCCTCTCACCACTCAGATATCCTCTCAAATTTAATTATTTAATATTTCAGAGAAAAAAGGCAACACGTGCGGCTGTCGGGCCACGGGGCTCCCGGAATGAACAAAAAAGACAAAAAGTTTACAATAACAATAATTAAGCATTGCAACTATCAAAAGTAATCAGCCTCCTGATTAAATTTATTGATAAGTAATGATTAATATAAAATTAACTGGTTTCGGAAAATGTCTCGAAGAATGATACAAACCGGGCTTGAGCGGATTGCAAAGTATTGGCCAGAAAGATTGAAGGGCTCCAGGGTGGGTCTTCTCATTCATCCAGCCTCGGTGAATGGAAGGTTGCAACACGCTATTGACCTTTTTGTCAAATCGAGAAAATTCGAACTAAGATCTCTCTTTGGGCCGCAGCATGGAATCCGTGGAGAGACTCAAGACAACATGGTAGAATGGGAAGGGTTTGAGGACCCCAAGACAGGGCTTCCTGTCTTTAGCCTTTATGGCCGCACGAGAAAACCGAATGCCGCGATGCTTGAGGATATCGATGTAATGGCCATCGACCTGCAGGATATAGGAGCACGTTACTATACGTTCATCTGGACAATGGAACTCTGTATGGAAGCATGCGAGGAATCGAAGAAATCTTTAGTTATTCTTGACAGGCCAAATCCGATCGGGGGTCATATCATAGAGGGTCCCGTTCTGGATGCAGCCTATGCCTCATTTGTAGGGCAACGACCAATGCCTGTGCGACATGGCATGACAATTGGCGAAACAGCTAATTACCTCAGGGATGCGTTTTATCCCCACCTGGATTTGTGTGTGATTCGGATGAAAGGCTGGAGGAGAACGATGTGGTTCGATGAAACAGGGCTACCGTGGGTTATGCCGTCTCCTAATATGCCGGCACCGGACACGGCTGCCGTTTATCCCGGTATGTGCCTACTTGAAGGGACGAATATCAGTGAAGGACGGGGAACAACAAGGCCGTTTGAAATTTTTGGAGCACCGTTTATTGATCCATATATACTCGTGAATCGTCTCGAAGAGCTTAAATTACCCGGTGTTATTTTTAGACCGATGTTTTTTCAGCCAGCATTCCAAAAATATGCTGGCAAATTATGCGGAGGAGCACAGATACATATTACTAACAGAGAAAGGTTTAAACCTTTTAAAACTGGAGTGGCGATTATTAAGGTGATTTATGATTTATATTCAGAACCCTCAAGCCCCGAAAACTTATGTGGCAAAAAGGGACATAAAAAAACATCACGCTCCCAAATCCCTTCTCTCCTCGGCGAGTCGCCCCCGCACTCGGCGGGTTCACCGGGGGAGAATGAGGCGACCATCAAGGGAGGGGATACAAATAGTGTCACTTCGAGTAATAATAAAATTATTCCCTCTCCCTTTGTGGGAGAGGGTAAGAAGTTCGCATGGAGAAAACCTCCATATGAATATGAAACACAAAAGATGCCAATAGACATTCTTGCTGGAACTGATAGATTAAGAAAGGACATAGAGAAAGGCGAAATGCTGAACCGGATGGAAGAATGGTGGCGGGAGGAGTGCTTGGAATTTAATAGGAAGGTGAGGAAAAGGTTTCTCTTTTACGAATAAAAAAATTAACAGAAAATTCTTTAATTGTAATCCCCCTATGCCTCCCTTTAGAAAAGGGGGGTAAGGGGGGATTTGAGGTATTTATCAATGGATCTTTCAGCATTCATTTTGGCTGCCGGGCGTGGAGAAAGGCTTTGGCCAATAACGGATCACATTCCAAAGCCCCTTCTTCCAATTCTCGGGGAACCCGTATTGCAGTCTGTTCTCGAAAAGATATCTCGTCTCCCTCTAAGTGGAATTGGAATAAATCTTCATCATAAAGGAGAATTGATCGAAAGATGGGTGAATGAATCTCCTTTCAGAGGAATCATCAAAATTTTTCCTGAAAACTCTGTCCTTGGTACCGGAGGGGCATTAAAAAATGCTAAAGATTTTTTGAAAAACAGCACTTTTCTTGTCCACAATTCAGACATTATTTCTGATATAGATTTAAAGGAATTGATTGACTACCACCTTTCATCTGAAAATCTTGTGACTCTCGCTGTGCATGATTATCCTGAATTTAATAATCTTGAAATTGATGAAGAAGGTTACCTACTAAAATTCAGTAAATACCCTCACTCTAACCCTCTCCCGTCTCCGCACTCAGGCGGATTCGACGAGGCGAAAAGGGAGATGGGATCGAATGAGAACCCTCCATCATATTTTTTGAATGAAGACAGAAATAATTCCTTTATTCCTGACAGGAGTGAAAAAACAAACAACAACCCTTCCCTTAGTGGGAGGGGGTTAGTGGGAAGGGGTTATAAAATCCTTGCCTTCACAGGAATTGCCATCTACTCGCCTGGATTTTTAAAATTTCTCCCAGATGGCGTATTAAGTGTTGTTGATGCCTGGTTAGAGGCTATTTCTGCCGGCTGCAAAATCGGCATCGTGGACGTAAGTGGCTGTTATTGGAGAGACGTCGGAACACCTGATTCATATGCGAAAGCGGTAATAGAAGAACTCAGAGGAAGGGGCGAGACCGTATATATTGATCCAACGTCAGAGGGATGTGAACGAGCCGAGATGGACGGATATATAGTGATTGAAAGAGATTGCAGTATTAGAAAGAATGTTTGCCTCAGAAACTGCATCATGCTTCCCGGCACTTGTATTGAAGCTACAAATAATGTGGATTACAAGCTTTTTTCTCCCTCGACAAAAGATACTCCCCCTTCTCCCCCCTTTAGTAAGGGGAGGGCGGAGGGGTTATTATTTGAAAATCGCATCCTTGGCCCGGGATTTCAGATTGACCTAAACGAAGAAGAGATGCTTGAATCGCAGGGACTGGCCGATATTGGCATGCCGGATTCCTTCGATCTCAATAGGCAGGATTCTCCAGCAGTGACTTCCCACGAGAATGTCCTGACCCCCGGATCTGATCTTACCAGAGCTTTGCTTATCGGTATCGGCGGGTCTGACAGGAAATACTTTAGAGTCAGGAGAAATGAACAATCAGTCGTGCTGATGAAGTGTGCGCCTGAGGATGAGGACTTTCATCGTCACATAGAATATACACGCTTCTTTGCGAGACATTCTGTCCCAGTCCCGCAATTGATCGATCTTGATATCGACAGTAAGAGCGCAGTTTTTGAAGATCTGGGCGATTTGACTCTCTACAGCTGGCTTAAGTGCTTCCGGGAAGAAGAAGAGATAGAGAGGGTTTACAGAAGGGTTATTGATGCACTAATTTCCATCCATTGTGATGCAACAGAACATGTGTCTGAATGTCCTCTCCTTATAGACAGGATCTTCGATTACGAATACCTTCGCTGGGAGACAAATTACTTCATGGAGAGATTTGTGAAAGGCGTATGGAATATCCCTGTCAAGCACATCGATTCACTTAATGACGAGTTTCACAGGCTTGCGCAAAAGGTGGATTCATTCCATAAAACGGTCATCCACCGGGATTTTCAATCGCAGAATATTATGATTACAAGTGGAGAAATCCCCAGAATTCTGGATTACCAGGGTGCGAGGATAGGCCCCTGTGCATATGATGTGGTATCGCTGCTGTGGGATCCATATTATCGTCTTTCGCATGACACGAGAGAAAGGTTGTTGGGTTACTATATCGAAAGAGTAATCCCCCCTGCCCCCCCTTTAACAAAGGGAGGAACAGAGGAGGGTTTAATAAAGAGTGTGACAGAAAAGGCGCAAAAAGCAGCCCCCCCTTTGAAAAAGGGTGGGAAAGGGAAGGGACCAAAGGTGCCCCCCCTTTTGGAAAAGGGGGGCAGGGGGGATTTTAAGAATAATACAGAAAATCTTTCCTTGAGCGAAAAAGAATTTCGGGAAACCTTGATTCCATGCCGTCTTCAGCGTCATATGCAGGCACTCGGCGCATATGGTTTTCTTGCACGGATGAAGAACAAGACGTATTTCTTGAAATATGTTCCGGCCGCGCTGACGCTTTTGAAGGAAGAGGTATCGCTTTCGAAGAGTGAGTATCCGGAGTTATATAATCTGGTTCATGAGCTCCTTAGCCTGGATTATTCATAAATTTTCTCTATCCCCACAGCCTGAACCGTGGCCGTGGCCGGGACAGCACTGCTCAACCACACATAGGGGGAGAGCCTTGTTCTTCAACAGCGCGATATTCTCCTCTACAGTCAGTGCCTGGGCCCTAAAGACCTTGATGCCGAGAAGATTCAATTTATTGAGTGCGCCCATTCCTATGCCTCCGACTACTACCGCATCAATTTTCTGATTGTTCAATGCCTTGAGCGGACTGCAGGCTCCATGAGAGTGTTGCTTGTCGCAGTTTTCAAGTACCGTAACGCTATTGGTATCGGTTTCAACGACTACAAAGGCGGGCGCAGAGCCAAAATGCCCATAAACTTTACTTTCCGTACCGGCGGCCTCCGCAACTGGAAAACAGATTTTCATTTACTTTTCCTCCTCGTTATTTCTATTTTTAGTGCCTTGCCTTTCAACAAACATTCGGCAATCTTCTTATGAGCATTGTTCAAGATTCTTCCAAATGTCTGCCTTGATATTTTCATTGTCGCCGCTGCTTCTTCGTGATAGAGATTTTCATAATCAGCAAGCCTTACGGCCTCAATTTCGTCCATCGAGATCGAAATCTCTTCAAGGGCAATAAGTGGGATGCCCCTCGGTTTGAAATATGTAGCATCCGGCTTGCATTTAACGCATCTGTATTTTTTTGGCCGGGGCATTGGTTTTATTATAGGCATATGCTCATAATGTTGTCAAGGGAGGATGTAAGTTTTAATTTCCCGGAGAGTTATAGAAAAGGAAGATACTTCAGAAGTAAAACTACTTATTCAGAATCTTTGCTGCTTCTTTGGCAAAATAGGTGAGGATCAAATCTGCACCCGCACGTTTGATACAGGTAAGGATCTCCATCATAATCCGTTCCTCATCAATCCAGCCAAGGCGTCCTGCGGCCTTTACAAGAGAATATTCTCCGCTCACATTGTACGCAGCAACAGGAACATCAAAGGAGCCTTTCACATCGGATATGATATCCAGATAGGCGAGGGCAGGTTTGACCATGACTATATCTGCGCCTTCCTCTATGTCCAATGCCATCTCCTTCAATGCCTCCCTTCTGTTCGCGGGATCCATCTGATAGGAGCGTCGGTCACCAAACTGAGGTGTTGATTCAGCAGCTTCCCTGAAAGGTCCATAGAAGGCCGAGGCATATTTTGCCGCATAGGACATAATCGGAAGTTCGGGAAAGCCCTCCTCATCGAGAGCAAGACGAATGGCTTGAACCCTGCCGTCCATCATATCCGAGGGCGCTACCATATCCGCTCCTGCCCGAGCATGAGAGACTGCTTCCTTTGCCAGTAGCTCAAGTGTCGGGTCATTCTGGACATCATCATCTTTTACCATGCCACAGTGTCCATGGCTGGTATACTCGCAGAGACACACATCTGTAATCACGAACAATTCGGGCACCGCATCCTTTATGGCATGTATAGCATTCTGAACGACCCCGTGTTCATCGAAAGCGCTTGAGCCAGTCTCATCCTTGCTTTCGGGGATTCCGAAAAGAATAACTGAAGGAATACCGAGGGTGTGAACCTCTTTCGCGCTTTTTACAATTTCATTGATTGATTCCTGGTAGCATCCCGGCATGGGCAGGATCTCCTTTTTCAGCGACTTCCCGAAAGTTGCGAAGAGTGGATAAATGAAATTATCAGGAGAAAGGGAGGTTTCCCTCACCATTCTCCTGATTCTATCGTTTTTTCTTAATCTTCTCGGTCGGTGAACCGGAAACATTGGGAGCTTCGGAGATTTCTACCCGCAGGAGTTACAACCCGACCCGCAGGCCGAGGCACCGCCTGTGAAAATAAAACCTTCGCCCTCCTCGCCCTCATAGTAATCGAGTTGTTTCCCGAAAAGGGTCTTTAATGTATCCTTGTCCATGAATACCTTCAGGCCATTTTTCTGTATGATCTCATCGCCAGGCATTTGCTCTTCCTGAAGATTAAGACCGTAAGAAGGTCCGCAGCAGCTTTCACCGGTGACAAATATTCTAATTCCCCACTCTGCTTTCCCTTCGCCGGCGAGAATGGACAGAGCCTTTGCAGCAGCCTTTTCTGTAATTGTCATTTTTTCACCTCCAGAATACTATATAAGCCTGTTCAATATCTCACAGTCCCTTGAAAATCAAGGTTCTGTGAGTAGATATTAATTCCCTTTTACCGCAAATTCTCTTAAAATATCTCATCAATTCCACAAGGAGGCCATTGAATGAGAAC
>JBFLXE010000130.1:0-7003 GCA_040757455.1 Nitrospirota bacterium | reverse complement strand
TTGCAGTTATATTCATAAGCCGGCATACTTACCTCCTTCGTTACAAATTTCGTTACGGGATATATAAATTATAATGCATCTTAATGTCACTTTAGTACTTATAATATTCCTTTCAAACTGTCTGCCTCAACAGGACCGTAAATCGTTATAGACATGGATCGTCTGTTTACAAGTTTTTCCGCCAAATCCTTTACCTCGTTTAGCTTAATTGATTCAATCTTGCTCATTATCTCTCTTGGAGAAATGTATTTACCGTAATATATTTCCTGGCGCGCGATATTGTTCATACGACTGCTTGTCGATTCAAGCCCGAGCATTATATTGCCTTTCAGCTGACTCTTGGCCCGCTCCAATTCCATGTCGCTGACCGTCTCCTTCAAACTGTCCATTTCCTTAAGAATTAATTCTAAAACCTCCCGAACCTTTTTTCTGCTCATTCCCGCATAAACGCCCCACAGCCCTGTATCAAGATAGGATGCGATATATGAATAAATTGAGTATGAGAGGCCTCTTTTCTCCCTTATTTCCTGAAAAAGTCGTGAGCTCACGCCTGCGCCAAAAATGGCGTTGAGAACAAATAGGCAGTAACGCTCATCGCTGGAGTAAGAAAGGCCTTTTACACCCACACACGCATGAGCCTCTGATAGGTCTTTATTGAATACTTCAACCTTACTCTGAAAAAAGGGCGACTCGCCTTTTTGGGGTTCTGAACCCCTTCTCAGGCTGCCGAGATTTTCCTTCAGCAGTCGAACCAGATGCTCGGTATCAAAATTTCCAGCACAGGATATGACAATGTCTCTTGTTCCGTAATATTTCCTTATATAAGACACAAGGTCATCTCTCATAAAGGATTTAATAGTTTCCCTCTTGCCGAGTACAGGCTGGCCCAGACCTTTATGACCCCAGATAGTCTGGTTAAAAAGATCGTGGATGTAATCATCAGGCGCATCCTCAACCATTTTTATCTCTTCTTTGATTATCTTCTTCTCTTTCTCTATATCATCCTCCGGAAATGTTGAATTGAGAAAGATGTCTGATATTAGATGAAGACCCTTTTCAAGATAGTCATCCAGCGTCTTTATATAAAATGTCGTAGTCTCTCTCGATGTAAATGCATTGAGTTCGCCCCCCAGTGAGTCTATCTCGACCGCTATATCCTTTGCGCTCCTCTTTTGAGTTCCCTTAAAAAACATGTGCTCGAGGAAGTGAGAGATGCCGTTTTCGTGAGGCTTCTCATATCGGGATCCCGCTTTGACCCATATGCCGAGGACAACGGACCGCATATTTTTGAGCGTCTCCATGGCAACAGGCAAATCATTTGGGAGATATACCTTTTTGAACATGACAATCCTCTATGGCTGAATGATATATGATTAGAGGCTAAGAGACACAAGAAAATAAAAAAAGAGGGAAACAAATAAGATTTAACCCTCTTTTTAAATAGTATATCTTCTTTTCACTTCTATTTCTTCTTTACTTTTTCCGTCTCTCTCGATGCCTCTTTTCTTGATAAACGTATCCTGCCAAATTTATCTATTTCTATAACTTTAACCAAAACCTCATCCCCTTCGTGTATCTCATCCGTCACCTTCGCTATTCTTCTATGTGATATCTGTGATATATGCAGGAGACCCTCTACTCCCGGCAGGATTTCAACGAAAGCGCCGAAATCCGCTATCCTCTTTACTTTGCCGAGATACAACTTGCCGAGCTCTGCTTCAGCGGTTATGCTGTTGATTATGTCAATGGCCTTCCTTGCAGATTCGCCATCCGGGGAGGCTATTTTTATAAGACCGCTGTCCTCAATGTCTATTTTAACCCCGGTCTGTTCGACTATCCCCCTTATAACTTTTCCTCCTGTGCCTATAACGTCCCGGATCTTTTCCTGTTTGATCTGCATAGTGTAAATTCTTGGTGCATTTGGAGCAAGATCTTCTCGCGATACGCTTATCGTTTCATTCATTTTGTCGAGTATGAAGAACCTACCCTGTTTTGCCTGTTCAAGTGCTCTCTCCATTATCTCCCGGGATATGCCGCCAATCTTTGTATCCATCTGGAAAGCCGTGATACCTCTATTTGTTCCCGTCACTTTGAAGTCCATGTCCCCCAGATGATCTTCCAGGCCGAGAATGTCGGTAAGAATGACGACCCTCTCTCCCTCCTTAATAAGACCCATGGCAATTCCAGCTACATGAGACCTAATTGGTACTCCTGCATCCATAAGGGCAAGTGAGCCTCCGCAAACAGTCGCCATCGACGATGACCCATTGGACTCCAGAATATCCGAGACTATTCTTATGGTGTAAGAAAATTCTTCTTTTGAAGGTATGACTGCCTTCAAGGCCCTTTCAGCAAGAATACCATGTCCTATTTCACGCCTTCCGGGAGATCTCAGGGGTTTCACTTCTCCGACACTGAATGGCGGGAAATTGTAATGGAGCATGAATCTCTTATAGGATTCCCCTTCAAGGGAGTCTATCTTCTGTTCGTCATCCGATGTGCCAAGAGTGACAACTGCGAGGCACTGGGTTTCTCCCCGTATAAATAGCGCTGACCCGTGAGTCTTCGGAAGGACATGGACATCTATATGAATCTTTCGTATTTCGGTATTAGTTCTGCCATCCACCCTTCTGTTTTCATTCAATATCATCCCTCTCACAAGGTCTCTTTCGATGTCGGTAAAGACCGTTGCTATATCAAGTGTCAAGTCTTTCTCGACTGTACTCAATTTTTCGATTGCCTCCCTGAGTATCTCGTCAAGAGTTTTCTGTCTCATGAGTTTGTCAGGAATAGTAATTGCTGACTTTATTTTCTCGAGAGTAAGATCAGTAACTCTATTTTTTAGTTCGTCGTCTATAACAGGTTCATGGACAGTCCGTTTCTCTTTTCCCGCAATGGACCGGAGTTCTGTTTGTATGGCGCAAATATTCTTTATTTCACGGTGTGCAATGTCCAGAGCCTCAAGGAGATCCGACTCTGAAATCTCAAGAGCCTCACCCTCAACCATCACAACCGCCTCTTCCGTACCAGCCACAACGAGATTCAGGTCGCATTCTTCTACTTCTCTCATATCCGGGTTAATGACGAATGAGCCGGCAACTCTACCAATTCTGACAGCCCCAACCGGACCCTTGAAAGGGATATCTGAAATAGTAAGCGCCGCAGACATGCTTATTATGCCGAGAATATCGGCTATGTTCTCATCACCGTATGAGAGAACGCTTACAATACCCTGTGTCTCATGATAGAAACCCATCTGAAACAATGGCCTTATGGGTCTGTCGATGAGGCGGGAGGTTAATATCTCCTTCTCAGAGGGACGTCCCTCTCTTTTAAAAAAACCGCCCGGTATTTTGCCTGCTGCATAAGCTTTTTCTTGATAGTCTATCGTCAGGGGGAAGAAGTCAAGCCCCTCTTTGGAAGTTTTGTCGGCTACGGAAGTGGCGAGCACGACGGTATCGCCATACTGAGCAACCACCGCGCCGTCAGCCTGTCGTGCTATTTTTCCCGTCTCCAGCGAAAGCTTTTTGAAGCGAACATCAATCTCAACTTTGTTCATTACTTTCTTATCTCGAGCCGCTCAATCACCTTCTCATATCGATCCTTGTTCGATCTCTTCAGGTAGTCAAGCAGTTTTCTTCTCTGGCTGACGAGCTTTAAAAGACCTCTTCTGGAATGATGGTCCTTCTTATGGATCTTAAAATGTTCGGTAAGATAATTTATTCTTTTGCTCAATAAAGCTATCTGTACCTCGGGGGAACCTGTGTCATTGTCGTGGAGTCTGAAATCATTGATTATAGACTGCTTTTCTGTTTTCTCAATCGACATTTGTATACCGCCTTTCAGTAAATTTCCAAATTTAAAAATACCATATAAGCTCACAGGGTGTAAAGCCAACAAACTACCATGGCTTTTTACCGATGATACAATCGTTCAGTGAATTGGGTTTGCCATCTGATAGCGCAGGAATAAGAACAATTCTTACACTGTTGCCTTACTTAAGTCTTTTTTGGTCTTTTCCTTAAGCACTGCCTGTGCCGCGGAAAGTCTGGCTATGGGTACTCTGTAAGGGGAGCAACTTACATAATCAAGCCTTATCTTATGACAGAATTCGACTGACCTGGGATCACCCCCGTGTTCCCCACAGATACCCATTTTCAGATTTCTCTTGACTCCTCTGGCTCTGTCAACGGCCAACCTCATAAGAAATCCCACGCCATTCTGGTCTAGAGTAATGAACGGGTCATCTTCAAGAATTCCTATCTCAACGTAATAAGGGAGAAACCTTCCCGCATCGTCTCTGGACAATCCGAAGGTTGTCTGGGTCAGGTCATTTGTACCAAAGGAATAAAAGTCAGCTTCCGCGGCAATTTCATCAGCTGTCAGAGCCGCTCTCGGCAGTTCCACCATGGTGCCCACTGTATAGCTCACTTTTATATTATAGAGTTTCTGAACTTCCTCAGCGACCCGCACTGTTAGCTCCCTCATCATTTTCAATTCTCTGACGTGCCCGACAAGGGGTATCATTATTTCCGGTATCACTTTTATCTTCTGTTTTGACAATTCGCAGGCAGCCTCCATAATTGCTCTGACCTGCATCTCATAAATCTCTGGATATGTAATTCCCAATCGGCAGCCACGGTGGCCAAGCATGGGATTGATTTCGTGTAATAATTTGTTTCTCGTCTTCAGTTTTTCGAAGGGGACATCCATCGAAAGGGAGAGAGCCTTCAATTCTTCATCCGTATGAGGCAGAAATTCATGCAGGGGAGGATCAAGAAGTCGAATCGTCACGGGTAAACCCTTCATGATCTTAAATATCTCTACAAAATCTCCCTTTTGCATCGGAAGAAGTTTTTCAAGGGCTTTTTTTCTCCCCTCCGTATCATCAGCAAGTATCATCTCCCGCACAGCGCTTATACGTTCGGGAGCGAAGAACATATGCTCCGTTCTGCAGAGTCCGATTCCCTCTGCTCCAAACTTCCTGGCAATCTCCGAATCATGGGGAGTATCAGCATTCGTTCTCACTCCCAGTTCTCTAAACTCATCAACCCATCTCATGAACTTACCAAAATCACCGGTGAGTTCCGGCACAACAAGAGGTACCTCACCCAGGATAACTTCACCTGTCGTACCGTTTAAGGTGATATAATCACCTTCTCCAATCACCAGATCATTGACAGCAAAGTACTTTCGAGTCTCATGTATATTGATCGCTCCGCAGCCTACAACACAGCACTTTCCCATGCCCCTGGCGACAACTGCTGCATGAGATGTCATACCTCCTCTTGCTGTCAGTATTCCCTGCGCGGCATGCATACCCCCGATATCTTCGGGAGAAGTCTCTGTCCGCACCAGAATCACTTTTTCGCCCTTTTCAGCTTCCCGTTCAGCATCATCAGCAGTAAACACCACTTTGCCAACTGCCGCACCGGGTGATGCGGGAAGACCCTTTGCGATCACTTTGACTTCGGCTTTTGTGTCTATCATGGGATGAAGTAGCTGATCAAGTTGATCAGGATCAATTCGCATCACCGCTGTCTTCTTATCGATTAATTTTTCCTTCACCATATCAATCGCAATTTTGAGGGCAGCAGCAGCAGTTCTTTTTCCCACCCTTGTCTGCAACATATAGAGTTTTCCCTCCTGAATAGTAAACTCTATGTCCAGCATATCACGGTAATGCCTCTCCAGCTTCTTGTAAATCCCGTCAAGATCCTTATACGCTTCAGGAAGCCGCTTCTTAAGTTCTTCTATCCCAAGAGGGGTTCTGATACCGGCAACCACGTCCTCGCCCTGCGCATTTATCAGACACTCTGCAAAAAACCTCTTCTTTCCTGTAGAGGGATCCCTTGTAAAGCCAACGCCGGTTCCCGAATTTTCGCCAAGGTTTCCGAATACCATCGCCTGAATATTACACGCTGTGCCAAGGTCATGCGGGATATTGTTGAGATTTCTGTATTTAACAGCTCTTTCCCCAAACCACGAATTGAAAACAGCGCTTATGGCCTTTTTGAGCTGCTCATGGGGATCAGTCGGAAAATCCTCTCCGGTGCTTTTTCTATAGATGACTTTATATTCCTCTATGAGGTCTTCAAGGTCTTCGGCAGTAAGTTCCGTATCGAGGTGAATACTCTTTCTTTCCTTCATCGCTTCGAGCGCTCTTTCGAACCTCTGCCTATCGATACCCATGACGATGCTTCCGAACATTGTAATAAATCTTCTGTATGCATCATAAACAAAACGCTGATTAAGCGTTTTGTTCGCCAGGGCATTCATAGTGATGGCGTTCAGTCCAAGGTTGAGCACTGTATCCATCATTCCGGGCATGGAGAACTTGGCACCAGAACGAACCGAAACAAGTAGCGGCTTTTCAGGATCTCCGAATTTCATATCCATAATCTTTTCCATTTTTTTCAGGTTCTCGAGAACCTGTTCCCACATTCCGTCTGGAAATTTCCTTCCGGCCTTGAAGTATTCATTGCATGCATTCGTGGTGATCGTAAATCCTGCAGGCACAGGTATTTTGAGGTTCGTCATCTCTGCGAGCCCGGCGCCTTTTCCACCGAGTAGGTCTTTCATGTCTCCCCTTCCTTCAGCCCTTCCTCCGCCGAAGAAGTAAACATATTTCTTAAACGCCTTTTTCGCCATCAAAATACCTCCCGATAATGATTTTTAGGTTTAAATAGCATACCCTACGTTTACGAGAAATTCAAATCTGACACGGCTTTTTCGAAAAAATAAGCCGTCCCGAGGGGATAAAAGGAATGTCATAATATTACTACAGAAAGAACATCAAAAACATTACAAGAAAAATAGAGATCCTACGATATTTTTTAGAAAATTAATCTGCTATTTTAAAGATATATTTTTTATCCTGAATCCTGCGTGGATATTTAAAATATGATAGCACAAAACTTAAGGAATTCTAACGGATATGCAAAATTTAGGCGTAATGTTTCCTATTTTGCTATAATCCCGATAACCTACTTTTTAATTAGGT